>NZ_CP146022.1:3977148-4283083 GCF_036967205.1 Streptomyces sp. Q6 | reverse complement strand
TACGGCGTCGTGCGGAGCGAGGCCTGCGGCCGGGGCCGGTCCCGGCGCGCGGGTGTCCCGTCGGCCGGTCCACGGCGTGCGGTGTCGCCGTGGAGGCGCGGTCGGTCGATGTTTCACGTGAAACAGGCGCGGTCGTTTCGCGCACGGATTCCAGCGGCGCCTCAGGAGCCAGGGTGTCCAGCAGGGCCTCGGCGGCCAGTGCGGCGTCGATGCGGTGGGCGACGTCCTCGGGCATGCGCGGGGGGCCGGGCAGGGTGCCGAGCATCCCGCGGATCTCTTCCAGCGAGGCGTAGACGTCGGCGCAGAGCGCGCAGCCGTCGAGGTGGCGGCGGAGATCCGAGGTGCGGGAGGGAGACAACAGGCCTTCGGCGAGATCGGAGATCTCGGTGACCTCCGGGTGCTCCGCCGTGTCGGTCGTGGAAGTCACGCTCGCCCACCTCCGCCCTTCACCGCAGCCGAATCACTTGGTCCTGCCTCGTCCCGAGGCCCCGCTGCGGGTGGGACGGATGTCCCCTGCGTCCGGTTCCTTCGGGGGGACGGGTTCTCGCCACTTCCTTCGTCCCCGCCCTCGTCGCGCAGATGCGTCACGAGGGGGAGGAGGCGTGCTCTGCCCCGGGCGCAGCGGCTCTTGACGGTGCCGGTGGGCACGTCGAGGACGCGGGCGGCCTCGGCCACCGGGTACCCCTGCATGTCGACCAGGACGAGGGCCGCCCGCTGGTCGGCGGGCAGGGATCCCAGGGCTTCCAGCAGTTCGCGGTGGAGGTCGTTGCGCTCGGCGGGCGCCGCGGCGGACTCGTGGGGTTCGAGCAGCTGGTCGAGGCGCTCGGTGTCGTCGACGGGTGCGGTCTTCCGCGAGGCCATCTTGCGGGCCCGGTCCAGGCACGCGTTCACGGTGATGCGGTGCAGCCAGGTCGTCACGGCGGACTGCCCGCGGAAGGTGTGCGCGGCCCGGTAGGCGGAGACCAGTGCGTCCTGTACCGCGTCGGCGGCCTCCTCCCGGTCCCCCAGCGTGCGCAGGGCGACGGCCCAGAGGCGGTCGCGGTGGCGCCGTACGATCTCGCCGAAGGCGTCCTTGTCCCCCGCGACGTGGCGGGCGAGGAGGTCCTGATCGCTCGCTTCGCCCAAGGCGTCGTCCACTGTCGAACCCCCTCCCCCTGGCGAGTCCCGATGTCCCGGTGCGTCAGCCGGTGAACTTCACGTTCGTGATGCCCTGCTTGTAGCCGGCCTGGCTGTACCCATCCTGGCCCGCCTTGGGCAGTGCGGTCAGCCAAACGAGGACGTAGCGCGTCTTGACCGGCTTGTCGGCCTTCACGCTCGCCGAGGCGCTCTCGGTGGTGGTCTTGGCCCCGATCCGATCCAGGCCGCTGACGGAGGACGGGCTGAGCGAATCCGCGGCGTAGAGCGAGACCGCCGTGTGGTCGCCGGTGTAGCGAAGCCCTATCGACGCGGCCGACACCTCTTGCGTCGAGCCGAGGTCGTAGACGATCCCGACCCCCGGCTTTATGACGAGCTCGGGGCCGTCCACGAACGACTTGGTCCGCCAGTACGAGGCGCTGTCGTCGTCGTACGTCTTCGCCACGTCGGCCGGTGCCTGGGCGTCGCCCTCGGCCACGTACTCCTTGGCGTCCTTGATCGTGATCGGCTTGGTCGGCTTCTTGTCGTCCTTGCCGCCACCGCCGTCGGTGGTGTGTGTGGTCTCGGAGCTGTCGGAGTTGCCGCGGTCCATGAGGGCGTCCGCGAGCTGCCAGCTGCCGAGGCCGAGGGCCGCGATGAGCAGAGCGGAGACGGCCCACTTGAGGGCCTTCCCGGTGCGGCTCTGCAACGGGGCCGGAGGCGCGGGCACGGGCTGGGTGGCGCCGAGCGGCGCCGGGCGGCCGTACGTCCCCTGCTGGTACGTGGTCCGCTGGTACTCCGGAGGCGCGGTGAACGCGGGCTCCGGCGGGCGGATCTTGGGCATCTCGCCGATGGCCTTCACCAGGTCCTCGGGCGTGGTGCACGGGGGTTCCTGACGGGACGCCGTCGCCCCGTCGTTGGCGAGCGCGCGCATGGCGAGCTCGGCGAGGCCGCGGTGGACGCCGGCCCGCACCTGGTCGGGGGCGATGAGACCGACGTCCTTGGGTAGCCCTGACAGGCCGTACGCGTCGTTCTCGTACGGCCAGCGCTGGGTCAGGGAGGCGTAGAGGAGCGCGCCGATCGCCTCGGCGTCGGTGCGCTGGGGGGTGTCGGAGGTGATGCCGCGCAGCGCCGCGTTCACGGCGAGGCCGCGGATGCGCCACTGGCCGGTGGAGGTGCGCAGCACGGCGCTCGGCGTGAGCCGCAGGTGGGCGAGGCCCTCGCGATGCGCGGCCGCCATGGCGTAGGAGACCTGGCTGACCATCTGGTACGCGTCGTGCGCCTCGAGGGGGCCGACGGCGAGCAGGGCGGTCAGTTCGGTGGCGTCGGGCAGCCACTCGTGGACGACGTAGACGAGGTCGTTCTCCTCGACGGCGTCCAGGACCTGGACGAACCGGGGGTCGCCGAGCAGCGCCGACGAGCGGGCCGCGGCGAGCACCGAGCGGGCCCGCGGGTGGTCGGCGGGCAGCAGGTGCACGCCGACGGCGCGGCGGAGCTTCTCGTCCACCGCGCGCCAGCTGCTGAAACCGTCCAGACGGGTGACGCACTCTTCCAGCCGGTAGCGTCTGGCGAGCTTGTGGCCGCTGTGCAGCTCGGGCGGTGAGGAGGTGCCGGGGCTCACATGTGTCCCCGTCTCCGCGGTGTCCGCGGGCTCCTCACGCGCCGGTGTGTCCAGCTCTTCGGTCTTGGCCACCCCGTCGGCCGTGGCCTGCTCCGCCTTGTCCGCGCTGGCGGTCAGCGGTTCGTCCCCGCTGTTGTCGGCCACGTCGACGGCAGCCGTGCTCCGTTCCGCCACCGTCGCTCCTGCCTCCCCATCCGTTGCAATCACTCCGACGCCAAAGCCAATTGTGCCCACAGTCCGGCGCTATGCACGACACGCGGTGGTCACCGATGGTTGCACGCACATCCGGCCGACTCAGCGGCCGAGGCGTCCGCGGACCATTCCGACCATCGAATTCAGCTCCTCGATCCGCATCTTGCGCGCCGCTGCATAGAAGACGCCCAGCATGACCGCACCGCCGATGACCAGCGCCGCGATCGAACCGGCCGCCCCGTGCCCGAGTGCCTTGGTGAGCGCGTACCCGATTCCGCCGCCGATGACCGCGGCCGGCACGGATGCGAGGCAGAGACGTGCGTACGTACGCACCACATTCGCGCCGTCCAGGTCGCCCCCGAGCCGCTTGCGCAGGCGCCGCCACGCGATACCGACCCCGATCGCGTACGCGAGACCGTACGAGAACGCCATCCCGACGACCGCCCACTGAGCAGGCAGGATCGCGTAGCAGACGGCTGAGGCGGCGGCGTTGACGGCGGCGACGATGACCGTGTTGTAGAAGGGCGTCCGGGTGTCCTCGTACGCGTAGAAGCCGCGGAGCACGACGTACTGCACGGAGTACGGAATGAGACCGAGTCCGAACGCCATCAGGATGTAGCCCATGGACTGGGCGGCCTCGGTGCCGCTGGAGCCGAAGAGCAGGGTGCACATCGGGACGCCGAGCGCCACGAACATGAAGGCCACCGGGACGATCGCCACGGCCGAGGTGCGCAGGCCCGAGGAGATGTCGTCGCGGACCGCGCCCGGGTCGCCGTCGTGGGCGGAGCGGGAGATCCGCGGCAGCAGCGCGGCCATGACCGAGACGGTGATGATGGCCTGCGGCATGCCCCAGATCAGCTGGGCGTTCGAGTAGCCCATGATGCCGGTGCCCTTGACGGGGGACGCTTCACCGGCCGCCGTGGCGAGCTGGGTGACGACCAGGACGCCCGCCTGGTTGGCGAGGACGAACAGCACGGTCCACTTGGCGAGCTTCACGGCCTTGCCGAGGCCGTGGCCCTTCCAGTCGAAGCGCAGGCGGAAGCGGAAGCCGGTCTCGCGCAGGTACGGGATCATCGCCAGCGCCTGCACGGTCAGGCCGAGCAGGGTGCCGATGCCCAGGAGGCGGACGCCGTCGTCCGGGATCGTCGTCACGCCCATGTTGGTCTCGGCAGCGGTGCCGTAGACCCAGATGAACATGCCGAACGTGAAGATCATGACGATGTTGTTGAGGACCGGGGTCCACATCATCGCGCCGAACTTGCCGCGGGCGTTCAGGATCTGGCCCATGACCACGTGCACACCCATGAAGAAGATCGTGGGCAGGCAGTAGCGGGCGAAGGTGATGCCGACGCTGTTGGCGTCCGGGTCGTTCGCGACCGTGCTCGACATCAGGTGGATCAGCAGCGGCGCCGCGAACACGACGAGCGCGACGATCGCCGCGAGGGCGACCATCACGAGGGTCAGGAGGCGGTTGGCGTAGGCCTCGCCGCCGTCCTCGTCCTCCTTCATGGCGCGCACGAGCTGCGGCACGAAGACCGAGTTCAGACCGCCGCCGACGGTGAGGATGTAGATCATCGTCGGCAGCGTGTACGCGACGGTCCAGGTGTCGCCGAGCAGACCGGCGCCGAGCGCCGCGGTGATCACCATCGTGCGCACGAAGCCGGTCAGGCGGGAGACGAGCGTGCCCGCCGCCATCACCGCGCTCGACTTCATGAGGCTGGAGGCGCGGCCGCCCTTCTTCGGCGCGGGCGCCGGGGCGGGTGCGGCCGGAGGGGCGGGGACAGCGGCGGGCCGAGCGCCGTGGTCGGCGTGTCGACCGGTTCGGTCGGGGGGCGGCCGCCGCTGTAGCCGGGCTGCTGGTCACGGAAGAGGTGTGCGAACGCGTCGGGCTCGTGGTGCTCCTCGCCGGCCTGCGTCACCAGGTCGTCGACGCCCACGAACTGCGTCGTACGGGCGTCGTCGCCGTACGGGAGGTACTGGGTGGGGCCCTCGGGCTCCGGCGCGGGCGTCTGGGCCCAGACGCGCGGGTCGGGCTGGTACTGGTTCGCGGGCGGGGGCGCGTACAGGGGCTGTGCCTGGTACGTGCCCGGGGGCGGCGGGGGGTGCGCGGCGCGGTCGTACAGCGCCTCGGTCACCGGGTCCTGCGCGGCCAGGTCGTTCGCCCGGTACGGGTCCTGGTCGTAGGCGTCCTGAAGGTACGCGTCCTGCTGGTACGCGTCGGGGGACGGCTGGGGAGGCGGGACCTGCCCGCCGGTTCCCCGGGAGCCGGCGTACGGGTGGCCATCGCCCGAGGCAGAGCCGCCCGAGCCCTGGCCACGGTCACCGTCGTACGGCGCGTTCATGGATACCCCACCTCATCGTCCCCGGCCCACCGGCCACGACATCGCTCAACGGTCCACTCTCTCACCCGGGCCCGACGGGGCCGTGCTTTCCGAAGCGGTGTCAGCCGTCGGGTCACTCGGCTGCTGCGGAACGTCTGCCCGGGTGGTGGGCGCCGACTCGTCCTCCGGCTCGTCCTGCGCCGCCGCTGCGGAGTCACCCTCGGGGGTGTCCTCGGCGGGCTTGGCGGCGGCGGCACGCTTGCGCTGTGTGTACATCCGGAACCCGGCCAGGACCAGCAGCAGGAAGCCGCCGGCGATGACCAGCATCACCGTGGGGGTGACCTCGGTGGCCTCGACGGTGAAGGGGACACGGTCGCCGTAGGGGTGGCCGTCCTCGGTGAACAGCTGGGCGTAGACCGTGATCGGGCCCGTGGCCTTGGCCGTGGTGGTGAACTTCACGGACTGGCTGTGCCCGCTGGCGACCTTCACCTGCTGGTCCTGCCAGGTGCTGCCACCGATCTTGAGGCGGGTGCCGTTGCCGGAGGTGAGCCGGAGGACCAAGTGGTCGACGTCCTGCCACAGGTTGTTCTGGACCGACACCGGGATGGTGGCGCTGCGCCCGGAGAGCCGCACCGTGGACTTGTCGATCAGCGCCACCTGCTCGGTGAGACCGGACAGGTACCCCCCGACGCTGTTCCGGAGGGTCGCGGACGCCTTGGCCCTGCCGCGCCAGGACGTCGACATCTCCCGATCCATCGCCCGGCCGAACGGCGTCACCACCCGGGACTCGTCGGTGAGGACGACCTTGAAGTTCTCCAGCTCGCGCTGGGTGTTCTGCATCTGCCGGAACGCCGCGTCCGAGAGCTCCTGCTTGCGCAGCGACTTCGGGTACGAGCGCGCGGACGGCACCCGCGTGGAGGCGTCGGGGTCGGGCTTGGCGGCGGCGGCCGCGGACAGGCTCTGGGACTGCGACCAGGTGCCGTCCTGGAGCACGTGAAGGGCCTGCGCCATCGTCTGGGCCTGGCTGGCCGTGGGCATGCGCTGCGGGGCCAGCACGACACTGCGCTGCTTGTCCGTCTGGAGGTTCAGCATCAGGCTCTGGGCCAGGAACCGCTGCACGGCGAGCGTGGAGCTCTCGGCCCGCGTCATGTCCGACGCGAAGGCGGTCGACAGTCGCGCGTCGGCGACGACGGCCGTGGCACCGCCGCCGATGGGGCGCGCGGCGGACGGCGAGTACGTCAGGCTGTCCTTCTCGGGGAAGGTGTCGCTGCGCGCGATGATCTTGTCGGCGCCCGCGGAGGTGGCGACCTTGACGATGTCCGGGTCGACGGCGCCCTCGGCGGGCCACGCGTAGGACGTGTCCGGCTTCATGTGCAGGATCGTGTCCACGGTCTGCACGGCGGCGTCCGTGGCGTCCTTGAGGTGGCTGAGGGACCCGGTGACCTTCGTCCCGGTGTGCGCGAGCGAGGCGAGATCCGGGTCGGCGAACGGCAGCGTGACGACTTTGTGGTCCTGCACGGCGGCCTGTAGGTCGCTCAGCCACTGCTTGGCCGTCGCCTGGTTCTTGCCCGAGGTGAGCCGCCCGTCGGCTCCCTTGATCTTGTACGACTCCGTCATCGCGTCGACCGAGGCCAGCAGGTCGGGGTCGATCACCCAGGTGACGTCGAGGTCGCTGCCGAGCGCCAGCATCTGCTGGAGCCGGCCGCCGGGGCCGATCTGCTTCGCGAGGCTGTTGTCGTCGAAGACGGGGGTCTGCTCCTCGTCGGTGCCGGTCTCCGCCGTGAGATGCGTTTCGGAGATCAGCGGCCACAGGACCGTCGTCTTCGTCCTCGTGCCGGCGCCCGCGGGCTGCCAGGGAAGGAAGGTGCGCTGGATGCCGAGCGTCTGCGCGTAGGGCTGCGTGACCGTCTGCCCCATCAGCGCGACGCTGATCTGGTAGACCCCGTCGGCGCCGAGCTCCAGCGCCTTGGCGGGCACGGAGAGGGTGAAGTCCTGGGTGGCGCCGGGCGCCAGCTCGGCGACCTTCCGGGCGTACTTGCTCGCGACTTCCCTGCCGTCGGGGGCGCCGCCCGTGCCGCTCCTCGCGGCCTCGTCGATCGCGGTGCGGCGTCCGTAGGCGGCGCCCACCCGCAGCGCCACGTGGGCGTCGGTGACGGCCTGCCTGCCGTTGTTGGTGATCTTGCCGACGACGGTGATGGTGTCGTCCTCGGTCGGCGCGCTGGGCGACAGCTTGTTCACGGCCACGTCGACCGTGCTCGTGCCGGTCGCCGCGGCGGTGGCCGTCTTCGGGGTCGCGGCCGCGGCGGGAGCGGCGGCGGGCAGCAGAGGAAGGCTCGCCAGCAGCGGTGCGGCGGCCAATAGGGCTCCGCTGCGCCGCAGCAGTCGGCGGGCAGGTGAGGGAGTCACCCCTGGGAAGTCTGCCGCCTCGGCCACGCGCTCGTCCGTCCCTCGTCGTCGTCAGTGGTCGCAGATGTGTCCACGCATGGTAACGAGGAGCATTGTGGCTGAGTGCCCGGGTCTGCCGCACAAGATCGTGGGGCCAGGGTAGGGGGCCGCCCCGGCGGCCGTGCCGCGACCCCGGCAAACGGTTCGGCTCGGGCCGCCCGAGCCACGTACCCTGTCCTGTTGTGCCGAACGCCAATGAAGACAACCCCAGTGCCCTGAGCCAGGTGCAGCGTCTCGCGGTCAGCGAGCTGCTGCGGGTCTCGCCTGTCGCAGACGACCTCGCCCGCCGCTTCCAGGAGGCCGGGTTCTCTCTCGCCCTGGTCGGCGGTTCGGTCCGGGACGCACTGCTCGGGCGGCTCGGCAACGACCTGGACTTCACGACCGACGCCCGCCCCGAGGACGTTCTGAAAATCGTCCGCCCGTGGGCCGACGCGCTGTGGGAGGTCGGGATCGCGTTCGGCACCGTCGGCTGCCAGAAGGACGGGTACCAGATCGAGGTCACGACCTACCGGTCGGAGGCGTACGACAGGACCTCGCGCAAGCCCGAGGTCTCGTACGGCGATTCGATCGAGGAGGACCTCGTCCGCCGTGACTTCACGGTCAACGCGATGGCCGTGGCGCTTCCGGCGAAGGACTTCATCGATCCGTACGGCGGCATCGGGGACCTGTCCGAGCGTGTGCTGCGTACACCGGGCACGCCGGAGGACTCGTTCTCGGACGACCCGCTGCGGATGATGCGGGCCGCCCGCTTCGCCGCTCAGCTCGACTTCGAGGTGGCACCCGACGTCGTCGCCGCGATGAAGGAGATGGCCGGGCGGATCGAGATCGTCTCGGCGGAGCGCGTCCGGGACGAGCTGAACAAGCTGATCCTCTCCGCTCACCCGCGCAAGGGCCTGTCCCTGCTCGTCGACACCGGCATCGCCGACTACGTCCTGCCCGAGCTGCCCGCCCTGCGCCTCGAGCGGGACGAGCACCACCGCCACAAGGACGTCTACGACCACACGCTGATCGTCCTCGAACAGGCGATGGCGCTGGAGACCGACGGCCCCGACCTGACCCTGCGTCTCGCGGCGCTGCTGCACGACATCGGCAAGCCGCGCACCCGCCGGTTCGAGAAGGACGGCCGGGTCTCCTTCCACCACCACGAGGTGGTCGGCGCCAAGATGACGAAGAAGCGCATGACCGCGCTCAAGTACTCGAACGAGCTCGTGAAGGACGTCTCCCGTCTCGTCGAGCTGCACCTGCGCTTCCACGGGTACGGCACCGGTGAGTGGACGGACTCCGCCGTGCGTCGCTATGTCCGGGACGCCGGTCCCCTGCTGGGCCGGCTGCACAAGCTGACCCGTTCCGACTGCACGACCCGCAACAAGCGCAAGGCCAACACCTTGTCGCGCGCCTACGACGGCCTGGAAGAGCGGATCGAGCGGCTTCAGGAGCAGGAGGAGCTGGACTCGATCCGCCCGGACCTCGACGGCAACCAGATCATGGAGATCCTGGATGTCAGGCCGGGCCCGGTGATCGGGCAGGCCTACAAGTTCCTGCTGGAACTGCGTCTGGAGAACGGGCCGATGGAGCACGACGCGGCCGTGGCGGCGCTCAAGGAGTGGTGGGCCGAGAGCTCGCAGGGCTGATCGCACATCATGACTCGGGGCTCTGTTTCACGTGAAACAGAGCCCCGAGTCATGACGCCTCCTGTGTGAGGGACAGCGATGTTTCACGTGAAACATCGCCGCCCTGGCCGTCGTCCTCACCGCCGCCGGGAACGGGTCATCGCCAGGGCGACCGCTCCGTAGAGGGTCGCGACCAGGATCACGAGAGGGACCGAGCGCCCGTCGGGCGGCAGCATCAGCGCGGCCACTCCGGCCGCGCCGACGAAGGCGACGTTGAACAGCACGTCGTAGACGGAGAAGATCCGGCCCCGGAAGCCGTCCTCCACGGAGGACTGGATGACCGTGTCGGTGGCGATCTTCGCGCCCTGCGTGGTGAGGCCCAGGACGAACGCGGCCACCAGTATCGGCGCCGGCGCGAAGGTCAGGCCCAGGGCGAGTTCCAGGACGGCCGCGACCCCGGCGCAGAGCGTGATCCAGCCGCCGGCGCCGAAGCGCCCCACCCCCGTCGGGGTGATGACGGCCGAGACGAAGAAGCCCGCGCCTGAGATACCGACCGCGAGACCCAGCAGCGCCAGGCCCTCGGACTCCGTGGACGACCACGCGTACCGGCACAGCATCAGCACCATGACGAGCAGGGCGCCGTAGCAGAACCGCATCGCCGTCATGGCCCCCAGAGC
This sequence comes from Streptomyces sp. Q6, assembly GCF_036967205.1. Classification (NCBI taxonomy): domain Bacteria; kingdom Bacillati; phylum Actinomycetota; class Actinomycetes; order Kitasatosporales; family Streptomycetaceae; genus Streptomyces; species Streptomyces citrinus. The sequence continues at coordinate 4,273,104 of NZ_CP146022.1, read as the reverse complement.
GCGCGCCGCGGCCGGGCGGGAGGCGAGGTGGCGTACGCCGGAGAGCAGGTCCCGTGCGGTGCCGGACAGCGCGGTGCTCAGGCGTGCCTGAACCAACTCAGGTTCGGGTCCGAGGAGTTGTACGTCCATGCGCAGGGACGCGAGCGCCGCACAGAGGTAGAGGGCCGCCCCGAGGAGCACGACGGCGGCGTCCGAGTCGGAGGCGACGATGCGCACACCGAAGGCGAGACCGCCGCCCAGTGTGGCGGCGAGCGTGCCCGCGGTCGGGGAGAGGGAGTTCGCCATCACGAGACGGTCGGAGTCGACGACGCGTGGCAACGCGGCCGAGAGCCCGGAGAGCACGAACCGGTTGACCGCGGTGACGCACAGGGCGGAGGCGTAGAAGAGCCAGTCCGGCGCGTTGGTCAGCATCAGGACGGCCGTCGCCGACGCGAGGAGCACGCGCAGCAGATTGCCGTAGAGGAAGACCTGGCGGCGGCGCCAGCGGTCGAGCAGCACGCCGGCGAACGGTCCCACGAGTGAGTACGGCAGCAGCAGAACCGCCATCGCGGAGGCGATCGCGGCGGGCGAGGCCTGCTTCTCCGGGGAGAAGACGACGTAGGTGGCGAGGGCGACCTGGTAGACGCCGTCGGCGCCCTGGGACAGCAGCCGCAGCGTGAGCAGGCGCCTGAAGTCGCGCAGGCGCAGCAGTACGCGCAGGTCACGGACGACAGCCATGGGGCACAGCCTCACATACGAGTGAGGCCCCCGGCCGCACGACGTGTGCGAACCGGGGGCCTCAACAACCCTCAGGCAGCGGCTGTTTCACGTGAAACAGTGAAGCAGCCGCCCGTCGGGGTAGGTCAGCGCTCGACCTCGCCCTTGATGAACTTCTCGACGTTCTCGTAGGCCTCGTCGTCGAAGTACTGCACCGGCGGGGACTTCATGAAGTACGAGGACGCGGAGAGGATCGGGCCGCCGATACCGCGGTCCTTGGCGATCTTCGCGGCGCGCACGGCGTCGATGATGACACCCGCCGAGTTCGGGGAGTCCCAGACCTCGAGCTTGTACTCGAGGTTCAGCGGGACCTCGCCGAAGGCACGGCCCTCGAGGCGGACGTAGGCCCACTTGCGGTCGTCGAGCCACGCGACGTAGTCGGACGGGCCGATGTGGACGTTCTTGTCGCCCAGCTCGCGGTCGCGGATCTGCGAGGTGACGGCCTGCGTCTTCGAGATCTTCTTCGACTCGAGGCGGTCACGCTCGAGCATGTTCTTGAAGTCCATGTTGCCGCCCACGTTGAGCTGCATGGTGCGCTCAAGACGGACACCGCGGTCCTCGAACAGCTTCGCCATCACGCGGTGCGTGATGGTCGCGCCGACCTGCGACTTGATGTCGTCGCCGACGATCGGGACGCCCGCCTCGGTGAACTTGTCCGCCCACTCCTTGGTACCGGCGATGAAGACCGGCAGAGCGTTGACGAACGCGACCTTGGCGTCGATGGCGCACTGCGCGTAGAACTTCGCCGCGTCCTCGGAGCCCACGGGCAGGTAGCAGACGAGAACGTCGACCTGCTTGTCCTTGAGGATCTGGACGACGTCGACCGGGGCCTCGGAGGACTCCTCGATCGTCTCGCGGTAGTACTTGCCCAGACCGTCGAGGGTGTGGCCACGCTGGACCTGGACACCCGTGTTCGGGACGTCGCAGATCTTGATCGTGTTGTTCTCGGAGGCGCCGATGGCGTCCGCGAGGTCGAGGCCGACCTTCTTCGCGTCGACGTCGAACGCGGCGACGAACTCGACGTCGCCGACGTGGTAGTCGCCGAACTGGACGTGCATGAGGCCGGGGACCTTGGTCTCCGGGTCAGCGTCCTTGTAGAACTCGACGCCCTGAACCAGCGAGGCGGCGCAGTTGCCCACGCCGACGATGGCTACGCGAACCGAACCCATTCCGGTTGCTCCCTGTGTGTACTCGGTGAAGTCCTGAGCGGACTTCACGTGTCGGTGTCGTCGGACGGATCCGGCCGGGTGCTGTCCCGGTGCCGGGGCAGGCCGCCCGTCTCTCCAGATGTGTCCTGCCGAGCCGCGCCGTCCGGGCCGGAGCTCCGTTGGTCGCGGCCCGCGCGCTCGCTCTCGATGAGCTCGTTCAGCCAGCGCACTTCGCGCTCCACGGACTCCATGCCGTGTCGCTGAAGCTCGAGCGTGTAGTCGTCGAGGCGCTCCCGGGTGCGGGCGAAGGAGAGGCGCATCTTCTCCAGACGCTCCTCCAGCCGGCTGCGACGGCCCTCGAGGACGCGCATACGTACGTCGCGCGACGTCTGCCCGAAGAAGGCGAATCGCGCGGCGAAGTGCTCGTCCTCATACGCATCGGGGCCGGTCTGCGAGAGCAGGTCCTCGAAGTGTTCCTTACCTTCCGCCGTCAACCGATAGACGATTTTGGCGCGACGTCCTGCGAGTGGAGCGGCAGGAGTGTCGGCGGGACCCGTGCCCGGTTCCTCGATCAACCAGCCGTTGGCGACCAGCGTCTTGAGACAGGGGTACAGCGTCCCGTAGCTGAAGGCGCGGAAGACCCCCAGCGACGTGTTGAGTCGTTTGCGCAGCTCATAGCCGTGCATCGGGGACTCGCGGAGCAGGCCGAGTACGGCGAACTCAAGGATGCCGGAGCGCCGGCTCATGGTCGCCTCCTCACTGTCGCGGGTCCGTGTATCGACTCTTTATGTCGTGCTGATGTATCGACTCGATACATCTCGACGATAGAACGACCCTGCGATTGCGACAAGGGGGATCACGGTGAACGGCGTCACATCACCGATTCGTAGGAAGCAACTTGCCTGATTTGGGGTGAACTTCGGCCCTAGGTGGGTTTTGACGGTGCGTAGTCTGTCCGCCATGCAAAACACCGGGAACCAAGTGACGCGTGGGGGCGTCGTCGTCCCTGGTGCAGTGCGGGTGAGTGCCGATAGAGGCGCATCCGTATTTCGGGGGGACCGGAAACCAGACGCCGTTTCCAGGCGCGCGATGCCGCGCCTGCCCGAGGAGTAGTCGTTCGATGAGCGAGCACCGTCGCAAGCCGCCGCAGCCGCAGGGCGGCGGGCGCGCCGCGGCCCGTCGCGGAGCGTCCGGAGCACCGTCGGGCCGCCGCGCGGCCCCGCGCGGCAGCACCGGATCGCCGTCCGATTCCTACGGCGCCCCGAGTTCATCGGGCTCGTACGGCAATGCGGGCGAGGAGAGTCAGTGGGGTGGCCGGGCGGAAGCGCGCCGGTCGGCCCAGCGCAGCACTGGAAGCAGACGTCGGGCTCCCGACGGCGGCGGGCGCGGTGGCGCCGGTGGTGGCGGCGGCCGTCGTGGCGGTGGCGGTCCCGGTGGACCGAACGGTCCCGGCCGCGGCAGAGGCCGCCCGGAGAAGAAGAGGTTTATCGACTATCCCCGCTCCGGCAAGTACGGGCTGGCCCGTTTCGTGCCGTCGTGGAAGCAGGTCGTCGGTACGTGCTTCGGCTTCATGCTCCTGGGGATAGGAGCGTTCGGCATCGGCCTGCTGATCGTGTCGGTACCGGTCGAGGCGGAGGCCGCCCAGGCCCAGTCGAACGTCTTCTACTGGGACGACGGCACGCAGATGGCCGCTACGGGCGGGCAGCAGAACCGTCAGATCGTGGACCTCGCGGACATTCCGAAGTCCATGCGGAGGGCGATCATCTCGGCGGAGAACGCCTCGTTCTACGACGACTCGGGCGTCGACCCGATGGGCATCGCGCGTGCCATGTTCAACATGGCCAAGGGCGGTGAGACCCAGGGCGGCTCGACCATCACCCAGCAGTACGTGAAGAACGCGATGCTGGACGACCAGTCCCAGTCGATCTCCCGTAAGGCCAAGGAACTCTTCATCTCGGTGAAGGTGGGCGCCACGGTCGACAAGGACGACATCCTCCAGGGCTACCTCAACACCGCGTACTTCGGGCGCAACGCGTACGGCATCCAGGCCGCCGCGAACGCCTACTTCGGCGTCGAGGCCAAGAAGCTCACCGAGGAGCAGAGCATCTTCCTGGCGTCGGTGCTCAAGGGCCCGAACCTCTACAACCCCGACGGCGGCATCGGCCAGAACGCGACGCAGCAGCTCAACACGGAGCGCGCCAAGGGACGCTGGAAGTGGATCGCCGACCGTGAGGTCGAGGTCGGCAACATGACCCAGGCCAAGCGCGACAGCCTCAAGGGCTTCCCGAAGATCAAGAAGCAGAAGTCCGCGCTCTCCGGGCAGACGGGTTACCTGGTGGACATCGCCAAGGACTACGTCACGAAGAAGAGCAAGATCTCGCCCGAGGACCTCGAAAAGGGCGGCTACAAGGTCTACACGACCTTCAACAAGAAGAAGGTCGGAGAGCTCGAGAAGGCGGTCAAGGCCACCGAGAAGAGCTTCCTGGACCCGAAGCACCGGTCCAAGGACAAGTACGTCCAGTTCGGTGCCGGTTCCGTGGAGCCGGACACCGGCAAGATCGTCGCGCTGTACGGCGGCGCTGGCTACGACAAGGACCACTACACGAACAACGCGAACACCGCGGGTGTCCCGGTCGGTTCGACGTGGAAGCCGATCGTCCTCGCCTCGGCGATGGAGTACGGGACCTACAAGTCGGACGGTGACGGGATCTCGCCCCTGAGCCGGTACAACGGCAACGACCTCGCCATCATCAAGGACCGCAACGGCGACCCCATCCGCGCCGCCGACGGCACCCCGTTCCGGCAGAAGAACGAGGGCACGAAGGCCTGGGGCAACGTCACGCTCCGCAAGGCGATGGAACAGTCGATCAACACGCCGTTCGTGCAGCTCGGCATCGACGTCGGCCTCGACAAGACGCGCGAGATGGCCAAGAAGATGGGCATCCTCGAGTCGAGCTTCGACCAGGGGAACCTGCGGAACGCCTCGTTCTCGCTGGGTACGTCCACGCCGAGCGCCATCCGCATGGCCGACGCGTACGGGTCGTTCGCCACGTCGGGGCAGCACACCGATCCGTACTCCGTGACCAAGGTGGTCGACAAGGCGGGCACCGAGCTCTCCGGATTCGACGAGCCCAAGCCGACCCGCGCCATGGATGCGTCGGTGGCGGACAACGTCACCGACGTGCTCCAGAACGTGGTGAAGAACGGTACGGGCAAGAAGGTCGCCGACATCGGCTTCCCCGTCGCCGGCAAGACCGGTACCACGGACAAGAACAAGTCCGCCTGGTTCGTCGGCTACACGCCCGAACTCTCCACCGCTGTCACGCTGTTCCGCACCGACCCCCGGTCGAACGGCAAGGAGCTCCTGTCCATGAACGGCACCGGTGGTGTCGAGTCCATCCACGGTGGTGACATCCCGGCGCAGATCTGGAAGGACTACATGGCGGCCGCGCTCAAGGGCGTGGACCACGGCGACTTCCCCGAGCCGGAGAAGATCGGCACGATCGTCGGCAACACCCCGTCCCCGACGCCCACGCCGTCCGCCACGCCGACCCCGACGGAGACCGAGTCGGCGACCCCGTCCCCCAGCAAGACCCCGCCGGGCCACGCGTCCCCGACGCCCAGCGAGACGTGCAACCAGTGGGACTGGAACTGCAACAACGACGGAGGAGCCACCGGTGGTACCGACACCGGAGGGACCACCGACGGCGGAGTGACATCGTCGCCGTCGGCGAGCACCACCGACGGCTCAGGCAACTCCAGAGGGAACGGCAACGGAGGTCTCTTCGGAGGCACCGGCTAGCGGCAACGCAGCGTGTTTCACGTGAAACACCGCGTGTTCCACGACAGGCGAGGGCCGTCGCACCGATCGGGTGCGGCGGCCCTCGCCCCGTTCTCAGCTCCGTACGGCAGGATGTGCGGCATGCCCAGTGCAGAGACGACGCATGCGAACCCACAGCAGCCGGAGCTGGTGAGACCGACCAGGGAAGACGAGGTCGCGGCGGCCGGCAGCGAGTTCATCGGCGGACCCGTAGGGCGGCGGGCGCTGCTGGGCCGGTCCTGGTGGACCCCCGTACGCGTCATCGCGCTCGTCATGCTCGGCATGTTCGCCCTCGGCATGGTGCAGAAGTTCCCCTGCTACGACGGTGCCTGGTTCTACGGGGCGAGCTCGCAGTACACCCACGCCTGCTACTCGGACATCCCGCATCTCTACCAGGGACGCGGTTTCGCCGACGGGCTCGTGCCGTACTTCGACAAGCTGTCCGGCGACATGGACTACCTCGAATACCCGGTCCTCACCGGTGTGTTCATGGAAGTCGCCGCCTGGCTGACACCCGGCAGCGGCACCATCCAGCACCAGGAACAGGTGTACTGGATGGTCAACGCAGGGATGCTGATGATCTGCGCCGTGATCATCGCGGTCTGCGTCACCCGCACCCATCGCAGGCGCCCCTGGGACGGCCTCCTGGTGGCCCTCGCGCCCGCGTTCGCGCTGACCGCCACCATCAACTGGGACCTGTTCGCCGTGGCCCTCACAGCGGCCGCCATGCTGATGTGGTCGCGCGGACGCGCCCTCGCCTTCGGCGTGCTGCTCGGTCTCGCGACGGCGGCCAAGCTCTATCCCGTACTGCTGCTCGGCCCGCTGTTCGTGCTGTGCTGGCGGGCCGGGAAGTGGCGGGCATTCGGCACCGCGATGCTCGGCGCGGCCGTCTCGTGGCTGGTCGTGAACCTGCCGGTGATGCTCCTCGCGCCCGAGGGCTGGTCGAAGTTCTACACGTTCAGCCAGGAACGCGGCGTCGACTTCGGCTCGTTCTGGCTGATCATCTCGCAGCACATGGACACGCCGCTCGACACCGATGTGGTCAACACCCTGGCCACGGCCCTCATGGTGCTGTCCTGCCTCGGCGTCGCCGCCCTGACGCTGACCGCGCCGCGCCGTCCGCGTTTCGCGCAGCTCGCGTTCCTGGTGGTCGCCGCCTTCATCCTCACCAACAAGGTCTACTCGCCGCAGTACGTCCTGTGGCTGATCCCGCTCGCCGCCCTGGCGCGGCCGAAGTGGCGGGACTTCCTGATCTGGCAGGCGTGCGAGGTCGCGTACTTCCTGGGGATCTGGCTGTACCTCGCGTACACGACCAGCGGCGACAAGCACCAGGGCCTGCCGACCGACGGCTACCAACTGGCCATCGCCGTCCACCTCGCGGGGACGCTGTACCTGTGCGCCGTCATCGTGCGCGACATCTGGCTGCCCGAGCGCGACGTCGTACGGCGCTCGGGGGACGACGATCCGTCGGGCGGCGTCCTGGACGGTGCGCAGGACCGCTTCGTCGTCGGGCATGCCGCCCTCGCGCCGTGGCACCTCGAACAGGGCCAGGAACACGACGGCCGGCCGCCCACGGTGGACTGGGGCAAGGCGCCCGAGCAGCCGTACGAGCAGCCTTATGGGCAGCCCCACGGCCGGGCGCCGCGCGACGCCGAGCCCGATTCCGACGACACCAATCCCTACCGTTCACCCTGAGCGAACGCACCGCGGTGCGGAAAAGGGCCGGACACCTCATCAGGTGTCCGGCCCTTCTCGCGTACGTGCCGCCTATGGCTGCGCTCAGCGGTCCACGATCCGGTCGAACTGCGTGGTCGTGTGCCGCAGATGGGCCACCAGCTCCTCGCCCACCTTCGGCTCGGTGGCGTCCGACGGCACGAAGAGGATCGACACCTGCATGTGCGGCGGCTCGGCGAACCAGCGCTGCTTGCCCGCCCAGACGTACGGCGCCAGGTTCCGGTTCACCGTCGCGAGGCCGGCCCGGGCGACGCCCTTGGCGCGCGGCATGACGCCGTGCAGCGCCTTCGGGGCCTCCAGGCCCACACCGTGCGACGTACCGCCCGCCACGACCACCAGCCAGCCGTCGGAGGCCGCCTTCTGCTGCCGGTAGCCGAACCGGTCGCCCTTGGCGACGCGCGTGACGTCCAGGACGGCGCCGCGGTACTCGGTCGCCTCGTGGTCGCCCAGCCACAGCCGCGTACCGATCCGCGCGCGGAAGCGGGTCTGCGGGAACTGCTGCTGAAGGCGCGCCAGTTCGTCGGCCTTGAGGTGGCTGACGAACATCGTGTGCAGCTGAAGACGGGCCGCGCGCAGCCGGTCCATCCAGCCGATGACCTCCTCGACGGCGTCCGAGCCGTCGGTGCGGTCGAGCGGCAGGTGGATCGCGAAGCCCTCCAGACGCACGTCCTGGATGGCGTGCGCGAGCTGCGGCAGGTCCTGCTCGCTCACGCCGTGCCGCTTCATCGAGGACATGACCTCGATGACGACACGGGCGCCGACGAGGCCGTGCACGCCGTCCACGGAGGAGACCGAACGGATGACGCGGTCGGGCAGCGGCACCGGCTCCTCGCCGCGCCGGAACGGGGTCAGGACCAGCAGATCACCGCTGAACCAGTCCTTGATCCGGGCGGCTTCGTACGTGGTCCCGACGGCGAGGATGTCGGAGCCGAGGCGCGTGGCCTCCTCCGCGAGCCGCTCGTGACCGAAGCCGTAGCCGTTGCCCTTGCAGACGGGGACGAGCCCCGGAAACTGCTCGAGCACGTGCTTGTGATGTGCCCGCCAGCGCGCGGTGTCGACGTACAGCGTGAGCGCCATGGCCGGTCCCGGAACCTTTCGTGAGGAGTACGGAGCTACGTGGATTGTGCCGGGTGGTCAGCGCCGCGACATGTAGATGTCGAGCGCCTTGTGCAGCAGCTTGTTGAGCGGGAAGTCCCACTCGCCGAGGTACTCGGCGGCCTGGCCGCCCGTGCCGACCTTGAACTGGATCAGGCCGAAGAGGTGGTCCGTCTCGTCCAGCGAGTCGGAGATGCCGCGCAGGTCGTAGACGGTGGCACCCAGCGCGTACGCGTCGCGCAGCATCCGCCACTGCATCGCGTTCGAGGGGCGGACCTCACGGCCGATGTTGTCGGAGGCACCGTAGGAGTACCAGACGTGACCGCCGACGACGAGCATCGTCGCGGCCGACAGGTTCACGCCGTTGTGGCGCGCGAAGTAGAGCCGCATGCGGTTGGGGTCCTCGGTGTTGAGGGCCGTCCACATGCGCTCGAAGTACGAGAGCGGACGCGGCCGGAAGTGGTCGCGCACCGCCGTGATCTCGTACAGGCGCTGCCACTCGGCGAGGTCCTGGTAACCGCCCTGGACGACCTCGACACCGGCCTTCTCGGCCTTCTTGATGTTGCGGCGCCACAGCTGGTTGAAGTTCTTGTGGACCTCTTCCAGGGAGCGGTTCGCGAGCGGCACCTGGTAGACGTAGCGGGGCTGCACGTCGCCGAAGCCGGCGCCGCCGTCCTCGCCCTGCTGCCAGCCCATGCGGCGCAGCTTGTCCGCCACCTCGAAGGCACGCGGCTCGATGAAGTCCGCCTCGATGTCGCGCAGGCGCTTCACATCCGGGTCCTGGATGCCCTTCTTGATGGAAGGGGCCTCCCAGCGGCGGATGATCACCGGCGGGCCCATCTTCACGGAGAAGGCGCCCTGCTGCTTCAGATGCGCGAGCATCGGACGCAGCCACTCTTCGAGGTTCGGCGCGTACCAGTTGATGACCGGACCCTCGGGCAGGTACGCCAGATACCGCTTGATCTTGGGCAGCTGGCGGTACAGGACGAGGCCCGCGCCGACCATCTCGCCGGTCTTGTCGTCGAACCAGCCCATGTTCTCGGAGCGCCACTCCGCCTTGACGTCCGCCCATGCGGGGACCTGCATGTGGCTCGCCGACGGCAGGCTCTGGATATATGCCAGATGCTGCTCTCGGCTGATGGTCCTCAGGGTCAGGCTCATTCGGGGCGCTCCTCGGGCTGGTGTGTCCCCATGGGTACAGGGGCTCCGGCTCTCGCGCCGAAGCCTACTGCGCCCTGTGAGCGCCCCGACTGGCCGTATGGAAGGTCAGGCCCCTCCGATGGCCGGGTGTCAGCCGATCACCCCGCCGAAGAGGCCTCCATGAGCCATGCCGATGAAGAAACCGATGGCCGAGGCGCCGAGGCCCAGGATGAGCCCGAACCGTTCGCGGGTCGTCTCCGAGACGAACTGGCCGTAGGCCCCGGTCAGGATCCCCACCAGTCCCGCCCAGGAGCTGAGGAGATGGAGGCCGGTCCAGAGCGAGGAGATGATCGCGATCGCCCCGAGCACCGCGGTCACCGCGAGCAGGGTGTCCGGAAGCGGATGGGATTTCCCGTCCGAGGCGAAGAGAGAGCCGACTGTGGTGCTGTTCGGTCGCATTGCTTGTGCCATGTGGCACCTCCTGCGGAAGGCGGCGCATCGTAGCGCCCTACACACCCGATGTGTACAGATTGCGGCCGTCCGCTGTCGGATTTCAACCGGAAGCCGAGGTGCGGGTAGTCTGTACCGTCTGCATCAGTGTCTGCCCACGTCCCGACCAGGGACAGATACCCACTGAACTGCGGGGTTCTCCACAGGAGGCCCGGTTGTCAGTGGCGGCCGATACCGTTGCTCACGCATAACAACCCTCCTGCCACGGAACGACCGTGGCCGCTGAGTCCAAAGGAGGTGGGTTCCACATGCGTCACTACGAGGTGATGGTCATCCTCGACCCCGATCTGGAGGAGCGCGCTGTCGCCCCCCTGATCGAGAACTTCCTCTCCGTCGTCCGTGAGGGCGAAGGAAAGGTCGAGAAGGTCGACACCTGGGGCCGTCGTCGTCTCTCGTACGAGATCAAGAAGAAGCCCGAGGGCATCTACTCGGTCATCGACCTGCAGGCCGAGCCTGCGGTCGTCAAGGAGCTCGACCGCCAGATGAACCTGAACGAGTCGGTCCTCCGGACCAAGGTCCTCCGCCCCGAGACCCACTGAACTTCCTAGTTCAGCGGATTCGGGATTCGAGTAGCAGCAAGCAGTCCGCAGCAAACCCGCCGAGAGGTACCCCATGGCAGGCGAGACCGTCATCACGGTCGTCGGCAATCTTGTCGACGACCCCGAGCTGCGCTTCACCCCCTCCGGTGCGGCGGTCGCGAAGTTCCGTGTCGCGTCCACTCCCCGCACCTTCGACCGGCAGACCAATGAGTGGAAGGACGGCGAGAGCCTGTTCCTGACCTGCTCGGTCTGGCGTCAGGCGGCGGAGAACGTCGCGGAGTCGCTCCAGCGAGGCATGCGCGTCATCGTGCAGGGCCGGCTGAAGCAGCGGTCCTATGAGGACCGTGAGGGCGTCAAGCGCACGGTCTACGAGCTGGACGTCGAGGAAGTCGGCGCCAGCCTGAAGAACGCCACGGCCAAGGTCACCAAGACCACTGGTCGCGGTGGCCAGGGCGGCGGCTTCGGCGGCGGCGGTGGCGGCCAGCAGGGCGGCGGCTGGAGCGGTGGCTCCGGTGGCGGTCAGCAGCAGGGCGGCGGCGGTGCTCCCGCCGACGACCCTGGGCGACCGGTGCGCCGGCCGGCGGCGGCCAGCAGCAGGGCGGCGGCGGTGGCGGCTGGGGCGGAAGCTCCGGCGGCTCCGGCGGCGGCTACTCGGACGAGCCCCCCTTCTAGGACGGGCTCACCCCACACTTCTTGATCACACAGGAGAAACACCATGGCGAAGCCGCCTGTGCGCAAGCCTAAGAAGAAGGTCTGCGCTTTCTGCAAGGACAAGGTCACGTACGTGGACTACAAGGACACGAACATGCTGCGGAAGTTCATTTCCGACCGCGGCAAGATCCGTGCCCGCCGCGTGACCGGCAACTGCACGCAGCACCAGCGTGACGTCGCCACGGCCGTCAAGAACAGCCGTGAGATGGCGCTGCTGCCCTACACGTCCACCGCGCGATAAGGGAAGGGTGACCGAAAAATGAAGATCATCCTGACCCACGAGGTCTCTGGCCTCGGCACCGCCGGTGACGTCGTCGACGTCAAGGACGGGTACGCCCGCAACTACCTGGTCCCGCGTGGTTTCGCGATCCGCTGGACCAAGGGTGGCGAGCAGGACGTGGCGCAGATCCGCCGCGCCCGCAAGATCCACGAGATCGCGACCATCGAGCAGGCCAACGAGATCAAGGCCAAGCTCGAGGGCGTCAAGGTCCGTCTGGCCGTCCGCTCCGGCGACGCCGGTCGTCTCTTCGGTTCCGTCACGCAGGCTGACGTCGCTTCGGCGATCGAGTCCGCGGGTGGCCTGAAGGTCGACAAGCGCCGCGTCGAGCTGGGCTCGCCGATCAAGACGCTGGGCGCCCACGAGGCGACCGTGCGTCTGCACCCCGAGGTTGCCGCCAAGGTCAACGTCGAGGTCGTCGCTGCCTGAGCACTGCCCTGAGCAGCGCTGAAGCGAATGTGGGGCCGCACCCTTCGGGGTGCGGCCCCACGTGCTTGCCGGTACGGGATACTCACTCGCTGGTTCGCTGGTTCGCTGGTTCGCTGGTTCGCTGGTTCGCTGGCTTCCGATGCCGTTTCACGGTTCCGGTTTCACGTGAAACGGTGCGACTTCGTCAGCGGGTCGCGCCCGTGACCGCCCAGCGGCCGGAGCGGTAGCGGGCCCACAGGGTCACCATGCGCACCGCCATCATCAGGGTCATCGCGCCCCACACCGCGGTCAGACCACCGCCGAGGACCGGCACCAGCAGGGCCACCGGTGCGAACACCGCCAGCGTGAGCAGCATGGCCCAGGCCAGGTACGGTCCGTCGCCGGCACCCATGAGGACACCGTCGAGCACGAACACGATGCCGCAGATGGGCTGGGACAGCGCCACGACGATCAGGGCGGGCAGAGCCGCGTCCTGGACGGCCGGGTCGCTCGTGAACAGCGGGACGAAAAGGGGCCGGGTGACGATGACGAGTACGCCGAGGACCACACCCGCCGCGATGCCCCACTGCACCATGCGGCGGCAGACGTCCCGTGCCCCTGGTGCGTCGTCGGCGCCGAGGTAGCGGCCGATGATCGCCTGCCCCGCGATGGCGATCGCGTCCAGCGCGAACGCCAGCAGGCTCCACAGGGACAGGATGATCTGGTGAGCGGCCACATCCGCGTCGCCGAGTCGGGCCGCGACCGCCGTGGCGATCATCAGGATCGCGCGGAGCGAGATCGTACGGACCAGGAGGGGCGCCCCTGCCTTGGCACAGGCGCGGATACCGGCCGCGTCCGGGCGCAGGGATGCGTGGTGGCGGCGGGCTCCACGGACCACCACGACCAGATAGACCGCGGCCATGGCGAACTGGGCGATGACGGTGCCCCACGCGGAACCCGCGATACCGAGGCCGGCGCCGTAGACCAGCACGACATTGAGCACGCCGTTGGCGACGAAGCCGCCGATGGCGACGTACAGCGGGGTCTTCGTGTTCTGAAGGCCGCGCAGGACGCCGGTCGCGGCCAGGACGACGAGCATGGCCGGGATGCCGAGTGCGGAGATGCGCAGATACGTGATCGCGTACGGGGCTGCGGTGTCCGATGCGCCGAAGAGCTCCACCAGGCCGGGGGCGGTGGGCAGGACGACGGCGACGACCGCGGCGCCGAGGAGCAGGGCGAGCCAGATGCCGTCCATGCCCTGTTGGATCGCGGCGCGCAGATCGCCCGACCCGACGCGGCGGGCGACGGCGGCGGTGGTCGCGTAGGCGAGGAAGACGAAGATGCTGACCGCGGTCATCAGGAGGGCCGAGGCGATGGCGAGTCCCGCCAGTTGGGCGGTGCCCAGATGGCCGACGATGGCGCTGTCGGCCATGAGGAAGAGGGGCTCGGCGACGAGCGCGCCGAAGGCGGGAACGGCGAGGGCGATGATCTCTCGGTCGTGCCGTCGTCGGGCAGCCTTGGGCGTCGCGGGAGCCTGTGTCATGCACACCAATCTAATCTTCCACAGGTAAGAGATGCAATGCGATTGAGACCCTTACTTGTGGACGTCTTCCGCGTGTCGCGGGACGTTACTTCAGACGATCTTGCGCCGACTGGGAAAGTTTTTCTTCTGCACAGCCGGTGGACGGGAAAACAGCAGGTCAAGCCCTATTCGCGGAAGTGTCTGAGGGCTTGTTCACAGGGCTGTCCACCGGGTCGTGCACAGGTTTTCCCCGGTTCTCCACAGCGAGAGGCCCGTCATCCACACCGCCTGTGGATAACCAGATTGGCTGACGGTGCCCGCACGCCTAACGTGGGGCGGCGCCCCCCGTGTCTTCCGCCCTCGGAAACCTCACAAAACCGACGCGTCAGAACCGGAGTCGGGCCCCCTGATTTGTCAGTGTCGTGCCGTAGGAATGAGTGGCACGGCGAGGTCCGCTCGGCGGACGGGAGGAGGTGGCCCGGTGAGTATCTCCGAGCCCTTGGACGACCCCTGGGCCGACAGCGGTCCCAGTGATCGTCTGCCCCCTTCCCGGCAGAACCGCAAGGGCGGCCGAGGCCAGGGTGGCGAGCATGAGCGCGGCCGCGAGGACAGCGGCTGGGACGAGGGTCCCGCCACGTTCGAGCGCGTACCGCCGCAGGACCTGGACGCCGAGCAGTCCGTGCTCGGTGGCATGCTCCTGTCGAAGGACGCCATCGCGGACGTCGTCGAGGTCCTCAAGGGCGCCGACTTTTACAAGCCCGCCCACGAAACGATCTTCCAGGCGATCCTCGACGTCTACGCCAAGGGTGAGCCGGCCGACCCGATCACCATCGCCGCCGAACTCACCAAGCGCGGTGAGATCAACAAGGTCGGCGGCGCATCGTATCTGCACACCCTCGTCCAGACGGTCCCGACCGCGGCCAACGCGGAGTACTACGCGGAGATCGTCCACGAGCGGGCCGTGCTGCGCCGCCTGGTCGAGGCCGGTACGCGGATCACCCAGATGGGATACGCGGCCGACGACGATGTCGACGAGATCGTCAACAAGGCGCAGGCCGAGATCTACGCGGTCACCGAGCAGCGCACCAGCGAGGACTACCTCCCGCTCGGCGACATCATGGAAGGCGCGCTCGACGAGATTGAGGCGATCGGCTCCCGCAGTGGCGAGATGACCGGTGTGCCGACCGGATTCACCGACTTCGACTCGCTGACCAACGGTCTGCACCCGGGCCAGATGATCGTCATCGCCGCCCGTCCCGCCATGGGTAAGTCCACGCTGGCGCTCGACTTCGCCCGCGCGGCGTCGATCAAGCACAACCTGCCCAGCGTCATCTTCTCCCTGGAAATGGGGCGCAACGAGATCGCGATGCGTCTGCTGTCGGCCGAGGCGCGGGTGGCTCTGCACCACATGCGGTCCGGCACGATGACGGACGAGGACTGGACACGGCTCGCGCGCCGGATGCCCGAGGTCTCGGCCGCGCCGCTCTACATCGACGACTCCCCGAACCTGTCGATGATGGAGATCCGCGCGAAGTGCCGTCGCCTCAAGCAGCGCAACGACATCAAGCTCGTGATCATCGACTACTTGCAGCTGATGCAGGCCGGTGGCTCGAAGCGTTCCGAGAGCCGTCAGCAGGAGGTCTCGGACATGTCCCGAAACCTGAAGCTGCTGGCGAAGGAGCTCGAGGTCCCGGTGATCGCGCTCTCACAGCTGAACCGTGGTCCCGAGCAGCGCACCGACAAGAAGCCGATGGTGTCCGACCTGCGTGAGTCCGGCTCCATCGAGCAGGACGCCGACATGGTCATCCTGCTCCACCGTGAGGACGCGTACGAGAAGGAGTCGCCGCGCGCGGGCGAGGCCGACATCATCGTTGGCAAGCACCGTAACGGTCCGACGGCCACGATCACGGTCGCGTTCCAGGGCCACTACTCGCGCTTCGTGGACATGGCGCAGACCTGAGCCTCTTGAATTAGGTCGACGGGAGCGGGCGGCCGGGGTGGACTGAGGGCATGACTACGCCTTTTGAAGAGTTGTTGCCCACCACGCGTCGTGCGCTCCTGCACCGCATCGCCGTCGCCCAGAGCGAGGGGCGGTCGCCTTCCCTGGTCGCCGCGGTCGCCCGGGACGGGCACCTGGTGTGGACGGGATCCCGTACCTCGGTGGATGGGCACGGGCCCGACGAGAACGTGCAGTACCGGATCGGCTCGATCACCAAGACGTTCACGGCCGTCCTCGTGCTGCGGCTGCGTGACGAGGGGCTCCTCGATCTGGGCGACCCGCTGGAGAAGCACCTCCCGGGCACCGGCGCGGGGGAGGTCTCCATCGCCGAACTCCTCGCGCACACCGGTGGGCTGGCCGCCGAGACGCCCGGTGAGTGGTGGGAGCGCTCGTCGGCGGCGCTGCGTCCGACCCTCGCCGACGTGCTGGGCGAGCGGCCCTTCCGGCATCCCGTAGGCCGTCGCCACCATTACTCCAACCCCGGCTACACGCTGCTGGGTTCGCTGATCGAGAAGGTGCGCGGGGTCTCCTGGGAACAGGCCCTGCGTACGGAGATCCTCGAACCGCTGGGGCTGAGCCGGACCAGCGCCCAGCCGCAGATGCCGCATGCCGGCGGGTGGGCCGTCCACCCGTATGCCGACGTGATGATGCCGGAACCCGGTGAGGACCTCGGCCTGATGGCAGCGGCGGGTCAACTCTGGTCGACCACCCGGGACTTGGCCGTCTTCGCCGCCTTCCTCGCGACGGGTGACGAGCGCGTTCTGAGCGCGGAATCCGTACGGGAGATGCGGACGCCGGCCGCGCCCGAGCTTCCGGGGGCCGAAGGGTCGTCGTACGGCCTCGGCATGCAGGTGCTGAGGAGGAAGGGGCGCACTCTGGCGGGGCACAGCGGTTCCCTGCCCGGGTTCGTGGCGGGGCTGTGGCTGAGCGAGCAGGACGGCCTCGCCGCCGTGGTGCTGGCCAACTGCACGTCCGGGGTCTCCGCGGCCACCGTCGCCGCCGAACTGCTCCTGACCGTCGCGGAGGCCGAGCCGCGTATCCCCGCTCCGTGGCGGCCCCTGCCGGCGGTGGACTCGTCCGTCATGGAACTGGTCGGTCCCTGGTACTGGGGCACGCAGACCGTGGCGCTGCGGCTCACCACGGAGGGTGGCGTCGAGCTGGGGCCGGTCGCGGCCGGTGGCGGGCGTGGCTCGCGCTTCCGGGCGAACGGCGACGGCACCTGGACGGGGCTCGACGGCTACTACGCGGGGGAGCTGCTCCAGGCGGTGCGGCGGCCGGACGGCTCGGTGAGCCATCTGGATCTCGGCTCGTTCGTCTTCACGCGGAAGCCGTACGACGAGGACGCTCCGGTGCCGGGCGGTGTGCATCCTGACGGCTGGCAGGGGCTTCCGCAGTAGGAGGTCGATCCGTCGTTTCACGTGAAACGGTCCCTCGTCGTTTCACGTGAAACGACGAGGGACCGGCTCGTCAGAGCTGGAGTTTGAAGCCCACGTGCGAGGCCACGAAGCCCAGCCGTTCGTAGAAGCGATGGGCGTCGGTCCGGGTGGCGTCGGAGGTCAGCTGCACCAACTGGCAGTCCTGGCGCCGGGATTCCTCGACGGCCCACTCGATGAACAGGGTGCCGAGACCGCTGCCGCGCTCGTCCGCGTGGACGCGTACCCCCTCGATGACCGAGCGGGTGGCGCCCTTCCGGGAGAGCCCGGGGATGACGGTGAGTTGCAGGGTGCCGACGACACGGCCTTCGCGTACGGCGACGACGAGGTGCTGGTTCGGGTCGGCGGCGAGGCGTGCGTGGGCGGCGAGGTACGGCGCCAGGTCGTCCGGCGACTCCCGCTGGGCGCCGAGCGGGTCGTCCGCCAGCATCGCGACGATCGCCGGGACGTCCTCGGCCGCGGCAGGCCTGATTTCAAGATCTCCCATGGCCGCAGCCTAGGCGGGACGTCCCGTACGGAACAGGGCTTTACGCGGGGACGCGGAGTCCTTCGACGGCCCTGACCAGCGGAGCGAGTTCGGGGTTCTCGGCCGCGGTGTCGAGCGCCTCGCGCAGTGCGGCCTCGTTGGTCGGCCGGGCCTCCTCGAGGAGCTTCAGGCCGGCCTCGGAGACGTTCGTGTAGATGCCGCGCCGGTCGGTGGGGCACAGGTACCGGGCGAGAAGGCCGCGGTCCTCGAGGCGCGTGACCAGGCGGGTCGTGGCGCTCTGGCTGAGGACGACCGCGTCGGCGACCTGCTTCATCTGAAGGTGGCCGCCCTCCCCGTCGTGCTGTCGGCTGAGGACGTCGAGCAGGGAGTACTCGCGCACGCTCAGTCCGTGTCCGGCCTGGAGGGCGCGCTCGATGTGGGCCTCAATCCTCCCGTGAAGGAGGGAGAGCGCGCACCAGCCCTGGGAGAGGGCGGTGAGTGCGGGGTCAGTGGCGGTCATGGCTCGTGGATCCTCCGTCCGGAGCGGCTGCACACCAGGATAGTCGATCCGCGCGATTGCCCGCGTTTGCAATTAACCAGCGTCTGCAATTATTGTGAGGTCTCGTAAAGCGCACCCGCAACAGTCTGGGAAGGTGAACCCCATGCCTCTCGCGCTCCTTGCCCTCGCGATCGGGGCCTTCGGGATCGGAACCACGGAATTCGTGATCATGGGACTGCTCCCAGAGGTCGCGGGCGACTTCGGCGTCTCCATCCCCACGGCCGGATTCCTCGTGACCGGCTACGCCCTCGGCGTCATGTTCGGCGCCCCGTTGATGACCGCCGTCGGCACCCGCATCTCCCGCAAGCGGATGCTGATGCTGCTGATGGGCCTCTTCATCGTCGGCAACCTGCTCTCCGCCGTGGCCCCCGTCTTCGCCGTGATGCTGATCGGCCGCGTGGTCGCCTCGCTCGCCCACGGCGCGTTCTTCGGCATCGGCTCCGTGGTCGCGGCCGAACTGGTCGCCCCGCAGAAGAAGGCCGGAGCCATCGCGATGATGTTCACGGGCCTCACCGTGGCCAACGTCGTCGGCGTCCCGCTCGGCACCCTCATCGGCCAGTCCCTCGGCTGGCGCGTCACGTTCACGATCGTCGCGGCGCTCGGCGTCGTCGGTCTCCTCGGCATCGCCAAGCTCGTACCGGACCTGCCCAAGCCCGAGGGCGTGCACCTGCGGCACGAGCTGGCCGCCTTCAAGAACGTCCAGGTCCTGCTCGCCATGGCGATGACCGTGCTCGGCTTCGGCGGAGTCTTCGCCGCCATCACCTACATCACACCGATGATGACCAACGTCGCCGGATTCGCGGACGGCTCGGTGACCTGGCTGCTCGTCCTCTTCGGGCTCGGCATGGTCGGCGGCAACCTCATCGGCGGCAAGTTCGCCGACCGGGCCCTGATGCCCATGCTCTACGTCTCCCTGAGCGCCCTGGCGATCGTGCTCGCCCTCTTCACCGTGACCGCGCACCACAAGGTCCTGGCCGCGATCACCATCGCCCTGATCGGCGCGCTCGGGTTCGCGACGGTGCCCCCGCTCCAGAAGCGGGTCCTCGACCAGGCCTCCGGCGCGCCCACGCTCGCCTCGGCCGTCAACATCGGCGCGTTCAATCTCGGCAACGCCCTCTCCGCCTGGCTCGGCGGCATGGTGATCGCCGCGGGCCTCGGCTACACCGCCCCGAACTGGGTCGGCGCCGCGCTCGCCGCGGGAGCCCTCGTCCTGGCCGTCCTGTCCGCCGCCCTGGAGCGTCGCTCGCCGGCCCCGAGCCTGGTCGTCACCGGCGCCGGACAGCGGCACGCCGAGCCGGCCCACCACTGACCCGCGTCACCTCCGGGCCGGCGCACCACCGACCCGCCCCACCTCCGTCGGGGCCGACGACGTCCCCGCACCCCTGAACGACCCGCACCACCCCGCAAGGAGAACCCCCACATGAGCACCACCACGGCCGTCACGCCGCTGACCACCCAGGACGCCGAGAAGCTCGTCGCCGCCGCGTACCGCGCCGCCGAAGAGGCCGGAGTCACCGTCAGCGTCACCGTCCTGGACGCCGGCGGTCACCTTCTGGCCTTCCGCCGCGACGACCGCGCCGTGCTGATCTCCGGCGAGACCAGCACCCGCAAGGCGTACACGGCCCTCCAGCTGAACGCGCCGACCGCCGACCTCGTCGACCTGGTCAAGCCCGACGGCCCGTTCCACAGCCTGCCCACCGCCCTCGACCGGCCGCTCCTGTTCATCGCCGGTGGCCGTCCGATCCACCGCGACGGCCGCCTCATCGGCGCCATCGGCGTCGGCGGCGGCGCTCCCGAGCAGGACCACGGGTTCGCCACGACGGCCGTGGAGTCGCTCGCGTAGCGGCGGCGCAGACGGACGAGCCCGCCCCGAGCGGCCGCATCACAGCGGCCCTCGGAGCGGGCTTCCTGCTGTCCTCAGCCGGCCGCGACGGTCAGCGGCGCGAAGCGGCGGGTCCAGTCGCCCGGCAGATCCGGGGCGCCGTGGTTCATCACCGCGTTCATGCTGATGCCCTCCAGGCCGCGCTCCTTGACCCAGGCGAGCAGCTCTTCATGGCGTACGTCGATGTCGGTGCGCAGCGGTCGGTCCGTGCCCGCCGCGAGCGAGGCGACGAGGGCCTTCGCGGTCTCGGTGTCACGGGCGATCAGCGGACCGATCACGTGCGTGTCCATGTTGGGCCAGGCCGCCGCGTAGCCGACGAGCTCGCCGTCGGCCTCCGCCACCCGCAGCTGGTCGGCGAAGGCCGGCAGGCGCGTGATCACGTGCGTGCGATCCGGGCCGAACACCTCGGCGTCCAGGCGCAGGATCGCCGCGAGGTCCTCGGCGGTCGCCGGGCGCGTGGCGACGTCGGGCGCCGCACCGCCCGGGGCGAAGTGGCCGCGCACCATCTCGGCCTGGCCGGTGACCTTGAAGCCCAGTTCCTCGTAGAGCGGGCGCCCGTACGGCGTCGCGTGCAGCGTCAGCGGCGTCGTGTGCGCACGCTCCAACGCGTAGCGCATCAGACGCCTGCCGACCCCCTGACGTGCATGCCGTTCGGCGACCAGGACCATGCCGATCGCGCCGAGTTCGGGGCGGTCCTGATGGCCGTACTCGGTCACCACGAAGGCGCCGACGAGTCCGCCGTCGGGGTCGTCGATGCCGTAGCCCGTACCGGCGGTGAGGAGCAGACCCCACTTGTGTTCTTCGCGGGGCCACCCCCGGTTCTCGGAGAGGTCGGCGCAGGCGAGGACATCGCGCCGGGTGAGACGGCGGATGGGAAGGTCGGAGAGGGAAGGTGTCGACACGCAGGTCAGGCTCTCGGACTCAGCCCGTCGCGTCCACCGCTTTGCGCGCAGTGACCCGGTGCTTTCGGCCACGTCGGGTCAGACCCCAGGGCTTGAGCACGGAGATCGCCGTCATGAAGACGTACGAGGTCAGGGAGGCGATCGGTCCGGCGAGCAGGTCGGTGGCGCGGGGCACTCCGCCACCTGCGGCGAGCGTGGCCACCGCGCCGTCGACGCCGGGCCGCAGGGCGAAGATCGAGGCCGCGGTCGTGGCGAGGGTCAGCCAGAACTTGACGTAGATCCACCGGTGCCGGGCCAGCCCCCAGGGCGTCCCGAGCGAGAGCACCAGGCCGCTGAAGAGCGTCAGGAGGGCCAGCGGGATCACCAGCCAGTCCGCGAAGAGCTTCATGGAGCGGGCGGAGGCCTCCACGGCCGCGCCCGCCCCGGTGGTCGTCGCCGTGACGGCCAGCGCGAGCAGCCCGAGCGTGACGCCGAGCCAGCAGGCGGACGCGGCGACGTGCACGACGAGGAGGGCCCGACGAGGGCGGCGCTGAAGTTTCACGTGAAACACCGTGCCGGGATCGGCCTCCGGAGGCGTCTGACGGCGGGAGTAATCCGTCCTACTAGCCTCGGCGTACATGACGCGACCGAGACTGCACCTCTTCGACCTCGACGGGACGCTGCTGCCCGGCACCTCCGCGCCCGTAGAGATCTCCCGGCAGCTGGGCCTGGAGGCGGAGACGCTCGCCCTCGATGTCGAGATCGGCGCGCAGCGCATCGGCCCGCCGGAGTACGCGCGCCGGATCCATGCCCTCTGGTCGGGGCTGACGGCCGACCATGTGGCCGCCGCGTTCGACGGGGCGCCCTGGCTCGTGGGCATCCGGGAGACATGGGCCGAGATCCGGGAGCGCGGTGACTACTGCGCGGTCGTCTCCCTGTCGCCGTCCTTCTTCGTCGAGCGGCTCATCGGCTGGGGCGCCCACGCCGCGTACGGCTCGCGCTTCCCGGCCGTGCCGTTCACCGAACCGGTCGATTCCGCCGGCGTGCTCAGCGCGGCGGCGAAAGTGAAGATCGCGGACCGGCTCTGTGAAGAGTTCGGGGTGGACCGGGCTGATTGCGTTGCGTACGGCGACTCCCTGTCGGACGTGGACCTTTTCGCCGCCGTCCCTGTTTCGGTGGCGGTCAATGCGGACCGGCACCTGGTCGGCCTCGCCACTCACTCCTATGTGGGGCGTGATCTGCGGAAGGCGTACGAATTGGTGCCGCGCGACCGGTAATCGAGGAATTTCGGAGAGCCTCAGGTTCGCTTAATCGGCGCTTAAGCGGGGAGGGGGTCGTGGCCCTTACGGCGGCCGGTATGGTCGACTCCGGTTCGCGCCCTGTGCATGGAAGACGCCAGGGAGGGCACCTGGGGGAAGCCGAGGGGGAACCGTGACACGCACGCAGGCCACCGCAGCGTAACCGGACGGAGAGATCCAAAACCGGCACTTTCCGCTTTGTGTTCTGCGCAATGGCGGCGGGTGGCATGCTGCGGTGAGAGAACTGCGGGCAATGTCACATTCTTGCCTTACTTGTCCGTAGCGGGCCGGAATGCAGGTTCACTATGGGCCGCATTGTCCGGTGAGGCCGACGGGCCGAACCGACGAGTCGAACCGACGAGTCAAGCCAACGAGTCATGGAGCGACAGACGGGGGAAAACCCGCTGCTTCCGTTCGCGGAACAGCACGGAAGGCCGCGGGTGTACAGAGACCGACCGAGAGATGTTCGAGGCGAGGCACAGCATGGACGCTCCGACCACTACGTCGGCCGGTTCCGACCCGGGCGACGGGGGCGGCTGGTTCACGACGCGCACGACCGCCGGACCGGATCCGACCCCTCCCGGCTCCGAGCCGGAGGGCCGAATACCGCAGCCGCGCCCGGCGCGTGAGCCGCGGCCCGCGGAGCCCGCGCGGACCGCTCCGGTCGCGCCGGCCGGCCCCGTCGCCGAGCCCCGTCCGCAGCGCCCGGCCCGGCAGAGCGCCTCCCCCGACGCGCTCCTCGTCCGCCGCACGATGGAGGAGGTCGGCCCGGTCGCCGACCAGGTCACCTCGTACTTCTACGCCCTGCTCTTCGTGCGCCACCCGGAGCTGCGCCAGCTGTTCCCCGTCGCGATGGACACCCAGCGCGACCGCCTCCTGAAGGCGCTGCTGACCGCCGCGGAGCACATCGACAACCAGGACGTCCTGGTCGCGTACCTGAAGAACCTGGGACGCGGTCACCGCAAGTACGGCACGCACGCCGGGCACTACCCGGCCGTCGGTGAGTGCCTCATCGCCGCGCTCACCCGGTACGCCACGACGACCTGGGACGCGCCGACCGAGGCGGCCTGGGTCCGGACGTACACGGCGATCTCCCAGATCATGATCGACGCGGCGGCCGAGGACGAGCTGAAGGCGCCGCCGTGGTGGCTGGCCGAGGTCGTCTCGCACGATCTGCGGACCTCTGACATCGCTGTCGTGACGGTCAGACCCAACCAGCCGTACCCGTTCCTGGCCGGGCAGTACACGACGCTGGAGACGCCGTGGTGGCCGCGGATCTGGCGGCACTACTCGTTCGCGGCGGCGCCCCGCTCCGACGGGCTGCTCTCGTTCCACGTGAAGGCGGTGCCCGCGGGCTGGGTCTCGAACGCCCTCGTGCACCGCGCCCGCCCCGGCGACGTGCTCCGCCTCGGCCCGCCCGCCGGGTCCATGACCGTCGACCACAGCACCGACGCGGGCCTGCTGTGCCTGGGCGGCGGCACCGGCATCGCCCCCATCAAGGCGCTCGTCGAGGACGTCGCCGAGCACGGGGAGCGGCGCCCGGTCGAGGTGTTCTACGGCGCCCGTACCGACCACGACCTGTACGACATCGACACCATGCTGCGGCTCCAGCGGACCCACCCGTGGCTCGCGGTCCGCCCGATCGTCGACCACGGCCTCCAACTCCCGGACGCGGTCCGGGACTACGGGCCCTGGGACGAGTACGACGGCTACCTCTCGGGCCCGCCCGGCATGATCCGCAGCGGCGTCGACGCGCTGCGCGACGTCGGTATCCCGGTCGACCGCATCCGGCACGACTCGGTGGAGGACCTGGTCGCCGCCGCGAACTGAGGCGCTCGTGCGGCCGGCGGACGCCCTCGTGCGGCGGCTGAGGCGCCCGTACAGCCGGCGGACGCGCTCGTACGGCGGACCGAGGCGCTCGTACGGCGGGTCAGCCCAGATCGGGCGCGTGCATCGCCCGCACGCCCTCGATGTTGCCGTCGAGGTAGTGGCGCAGGGACAGCGGCACCAGATGGACCGAGGCGATGCCGACGCGGGTGAAGGGCACCCGGACGATCTCGTACTCGCCGCACGGGTCCTCGATCTCGGGGCCGTGCCGCTGGTCCGCGTCCATCGTCTCCAGACGGCAGACGAAGAAGTGCTGGACCTTCACGCCGGTCGCGCCGCCGTCCTCGCCGATGTGCTCCACGGTGTCCACGAAGCAGGGCACCACGTCGATGATCTTGGCGCCGAGTTCCTCGTGCACCTCGCGGTGCAGGGCGTCCACGACGGTCGTGTCCTCCGGCTCGACTCCGCCGCCGGGGGTCACCCAGTACGGATCGACGCCGGGCTTGGTCCGCTTGATCAGGATCAGGTCGTCGCCGTCGAGCAGAACGGCGCGTGCGGTGCGCTTGACCACGGGTCGGACGGTCATGGGAGAAATGTGGCCCGGCTGGTTCCACGTGAAACATCCCGTACCGTCCGCGCCCGCGCTCACGACCAGTCGACAGCAGCGCGCAGCAGCCACTCATGCGCCCGCGCGATGTGCGGCAGGGCGAGTGTGCCGGTGCGTACGACCAGGAAGTACGTGCGCAAGGGCGGCACCGGCGGGTCGAGGAGCGCCACGATCTCGCCGCGCTCCAGGGCCGCCGCGCACAGATAGCGCGGCAGGACGCCCAGGCCGGCTCCGGCGATCACGCAGGCGAGGACCGCGCGCAGGTCCGGGACGACGACCGTGCCGGAGGCGACGGGCCGCGCGTCGAAGACGGCGGCCCAGTAGCGCGTGACCAAC
Organism: Streptomyces sp. Q6; assembly: GCF_036967205.1. NCBI lineage: Bacteria > Bacillati > Actinomycetota > Actinomycetes > Kitasatosporales > Streptomycetaceae > Streptomyces > Streptomyces citrinus. Next base: position 4,248,156 of record NZ_CP146022.1, on the reverse strand, counting down.
GGCAGCGACTCGTGGACCTCGACGACCGGGAACTTCTCCAGCGAGGGTGCCGCGTCGCGATGCAGGGTGCCGGAGCCGACGCGGGCGGCCCAGCGCGGTGCGGCGACCAGGACGTGCTCCTCGTCGCAGAGCGGAGTCGCCGTGAGCAGAGCGCCGCGCGGACGGGCCGTCGTGATGGCCAGATCATGATGTCCGGCGGCGAGCCCCTCCAGGACCTCCTCGGCGGTGCCGAAGGTGGCGCGCAGGGCGATGCTGTGGCCGTCGTCGCGGGTCAGGGCCGTGAGCGCGGGAAGAGCGCGCTCCGCGCTGAACTCCGGCGGCCCCGCGAGGTGCAGGGTGCGGACGGAGGAATCCTCGTCGAGCCCGGCCTCCGTGATCTCCACGAGGGCGTCGAGATGCGGGGCCGCCTTGTGGGCCAGTTCGTCGCCGATGCTGGTCGGCGTCACACCGCGAGCCTGGCGCAGGAACAGCGGGCGCCCCAACTGCCGCTCCAGCGCGCGTATCTGCGAGGTCACCGCGGGCTGCGAGAGGCCGAGCAGGGCGGCGGCGCGGGTGAAGGACCCGGCCCGATGGACCGTCACGAACGTACGCAGCAGAGCGAGATCCATGCGCCTCCCCTCTCCTCGCGACCGTCCGTCGCGCCCAACTATAAATATGTCGATAGGTCTCTGTCGCTCCCGTGATTGGACACTGACACACAGTCAACTAGCCTTGTTCGCGCGGTTCTTCGCGCGCAGAACCGGGACGGTCCGAGCCACGAGGGGGGAGGCTCGGACCGTCCTTTCTGCGTAGCCGGGTACTAGACGGCCGGGGAGTTCACCGCGTCGCGCACGGCGACGAGCAGCCCGTCGCTCGCCGCCTCGACCATCCTCAGGCACTCCTCGAAGCCGTCCATGTCGCCGTAGTACGGGTCGGGGACGTCCAGGTCGTCGCCGGCGGCGGGATCGTACGAGCGCAGCAGATGGATCTTCTCGGCCTCCTCCGGCAGCGCGGCCATGCGGCGCAGGGTGCGCTCGTGGCCCGCGTCGAGGGCGATGACCAGATCGAGCCGGGCGAACCACTCGCGGCGGAACTGCCGGGCCGTGTGGTCACTGGTGTAGCCGCCCTCCTGGAGGACGTGGACGGTGCGCGGGTCCGCCGGGTCGCCCTCGTGCCAGCCGTCCGTGCCCGCGCTGTCGACCTCGACGAGAGCGGAGAGTCCGGCCTCCTCGACGCGGGCGCGGAAGACGTGCTCGGCCATCGGCGAGCGGCAGATGTTGCCGGTGCAGACGAAACAGACGCGGAAGGTCATCGGACGCCTCAGTCGTTGTCGGGCAGTACGACGTTCAGCGCCCACGAGACGACCGAGATGATCAGGCCGCCGAGGATCGCGGTCCAGAAGCCGTCGACGTGGAAGCTCAGGTCGAACTGGTCGGCCAGCCACGAGGTCAGCAGCAGCATCAAGGCGTTCACGATCAGCGTGATCAGGCCCAGCGTGAGGATGAAGAGCGGGAACGTGAGCAGCTTCACGACGGGCTTCACCAACACGTTGACCAGGCCGAAGATCAGCGCCACCAGGAGCAGCGTGCCGATCTTCTTGCCCGTGCTGTCGCCGGTCAGGGTGATCTTGTCGAGCACCCAGACCGCGACGGCCAGGGCCCCCGCGTTGGCGATCGTCTTGACTACGAAATTCTTCATGTGTCTGATCGTGGCAGACGTGACCGGTGATGACGTGGACAGCGAGGGCGACGACGGCGATGAAGGCTTTCCGGCTGGACGAACTGGAGGCGGAGCGTGCCGCCAACGACGGCGCGTATCTGCAGTTCCTGCGCGAGCGGAACATGTCGGTCGGGCTGTACGCGCTGGACGCGGGGGAGCACGACGCGCAGCAGCCGCACCAGCAGGACGAGGTGTACCTCGTGGTGAGCGGCCGCGCCTCGATCACGGTCGGGATGGAGACCACGCAGGTCGGCCGCGGCAGCGTCGTGTACGTCCCGGCCGGCGTCGCCCACAAGTTCCACCACATCAGCGAGGATCTGCGGGTTCTCGTGGTCTTCTCTCCCCCGGAGAGCTGACGCCGGACCCCGGGGTTCCCTAAGGGGCGGGTCAGGGGAGGGCAAGGGATCGCGAGGCCCCATCCGGGCCCGCGCCGTGCCAGCATCGAGTGCAGGAAGTCAGAGGAGCCCCGCGGGGGCTCTCAACCGAAGGAGCGAGGGCAGTGCGAGAGATATTCGCGGGCATGCCGTGGTGGGTGAAGTGGGTCGCGGTGCCGGTCATCGCCCTGGTCGTGTTCGGCGGGCTGATCGCCAGCATCGTCGGCTTCGTGATCGGTCTGCTCTTCAAGGTCCTGGTGTTCGCCGCTCTGGTGGGCGGCCTCATCTACGTCGTACGGAAGTTCATGGCGGGCTCGTCCTCGCGCAGCGACTGGTGAGCGCGGGCGGGGTGCGGGGTCCCGGACGGCGGTGAGGATTCCCTTGGTTGCGTCGTGCGACGGTTCGCACGACCGAGGGAAGTTTCCGTTCCGGGCCCGCACGAAGCGGTGGCCAAGGGTTAAAGTCCGGAATCCGACGGCTTCCTCCCCGTGAGCCCCGGGAACGCGGGGACACCCACGAGCATCGGGAGTGAACCGTGGCCACGGCTGACACCGCACCCGCCGCCCAGCAGACGCTCATCGGCTCCGTCCAGCGGGCCATGCGGCTGCTCGAGGCGGTCGCCTCGCACGACGACGGGGCCCCCGCCAAGCAGCTCGCCAGGGAGGCCGGGCTCGCCCTCCCCACCGCCTACCACCTGCTGCGCACGCTCACCCACGACGGCTACCTCCGCAGGGAGAACGGCGTCTTCGTCTTCGGCGACGCGACCGAGCGGCTGAGCAGCAGCGGAGCGCAGCAGAATCGTCGCGGCATGATCACCGAGGCGCTGCGGCACTGGCGGGACGCCATCGGTGTCCCGGTCTACTTCGCGGTCTACCGCGACGGCGAGATCGAGGTCGTCGCCGTCGCCGACACTCCGGCCAATCCGGCCGTCGAGGAATGGGCCGACTTCCGCGAGACCGGACACGCCCACGCGATCGGGCAGTGCCTGCTCTCGCAGCTCGACGAGGCTGCGCGCCGCGACCACCTCGACCGCTACCCCGCGCAGTCCCTCACGCCGTACTCGGTGCGCGACGACCGCTCACTGCTGCGCAAGCTGAGCGCGGTGGGGCGGATGGAGCCTGTGATCGAGCGACAGGAGTACGCGCTGGGCTCCGCCTGCGCCGCGTTCCCGATCACCATCGGGTCGACCGCGGCCACTTTGGCCATTTCGCTCCCTTCCCACCAGGCCGAGAAACTGCTTCCCGCCGCACGTCAGTTGCAGCACGAGATCGGAAAGCTCGTAGGGACACTCGCCTTCTCTATCAGCATCTGAAAACTCACTCCTTGTGATCCCCCGTGTACGTTGAGCAAGATGCCAGCAGTGTCAGGAAGGTCATTCCTGGCCAATCGACGGCAAGTTGACGGGGTAGGCGATGCGCGAGTCGGTACAAGCAGTTCAGGCAGAGGTCATGATGAGCTTCCTCGTCTCGGAGGAGCTCTCGTTCCGCATTCCGGTGGAGCTCCGGTACGAGGCCGGGGATCCGTACGCCGTGCGGCTGACCTTCCATCTTCCCGGAGACGCGCCCGTGACCTGGGCGTTCGGCCGGGAACTCCTCGTCGACGGGGTCAACGGAGCCAGCGGCGACGGTGATGTGCGGATCTCCCCGGTGGAGTTGGCCGCGGGCGGCGCAGGCGAGATGCCGGGCGAGGTCCACATCCGGCTCCAGGTCGGCACCGATCAGGCGCTGTTCCGGGCCGGGGTCGCTCCGCTCGTCGCGTTCCTCGACCGTACGGACAAGCTCGTCCCACTCGGTCAGGAGCGGGCGCTCGCCGACTTCGAGACCCACCTCGACGAGGCCCTCGACCGGATCCTCGCCGAGGAGCAGAGCGCGGGCTGAGCCGTTTCCCCCGGCAGGCCCCCCAAGACGTAACGCTTCAGCAGCACGGTGCACCCGAGCCGTACCGTGCGCTCAGCGCTTGCGTCGCCGGCCTCTGCCACCGCGTACCGGTGCGGCCTTCTCGGGCCCGTGGGACCCCGGGCGGTCGGCGGAGACCACCAGGGCCGCCAGAGCGGTGGTGACCGGCACGGACGCCACCAGGCCGATCGAGCCGACCAGCGTGCGCACGATCTCCTCCGCCACGAGCTCGCTGTTGGCGACGTCGCTCACACTGCTCTGCGCGATCGAGAAGAGCAGCAGGAGCGGCAGCGCCGCGCCCGCGTACGCCAGGACCAGGGTGTTGACGACGGACGCGATGTGGTCGCGGCCGATCCGGATGCCCGCCCGGTACAGACCGCGCCAGCCCATCGTCGGGTTGGCCTCGTGCAGTTCCCAGACCGCCGACGTCTGGGTCACCGTCACGTCGTCCAGGACACCGAGCGAACCGATGATGACTCCGGCCAGCAGCAGACCGCTCATGTCGATGTGCGGGTACAGGCCGTGGATCAGGCCGGTGTTGTCGTCCGTGTTGCCCGTCAGCGCGGCCCAGTCGATGAACAGGGACCCCAACAGGCCGATCAGCAACAGCGATACGAGCGTGCCCAGCACGGCGACCGAGGTGCGGGCCGACAGACCGTGGCACATGTAGAGCGCGATCAGCATGATGGTGCTGGCCCCGACGACCGCCACCACCAGCGGATTCGAGCCTTGCAGGATCGCGGGCAGGATGAACGACGTCAGGACGAGGAAGCTGACCGCGAGCGCGATCAGCGCCATCAGACCCCGCAGCCGGCCCACCACGACCACGGCCACGGCGAAGATCCCGGCCAGCAGCGTCATCGGCAGTTTGCGGTTCACGTCGGTGACCGAGTACTGCAAGTTCTCCGGAGCGTCGGGCGCGTAGGCGACGATCACCTTCTGGCCCTCGTGCAACTGGCGCGGCGAATCCGGCTGGACGACCTCGGTGAACGTACGGCCCTTGTCCTTGCCGGTGTCGATGCGGATCGTCGCGTTCTCGCAGGTCCCGGTGGCCTGTTGCTGGGCGGAGGAGCCCTCGGCCGTGGAGGTGTCGCCGGTGGGCGTGCCCCCGGAGGCGTTCACGGACTTGCAGTCGACCTGGTCGACCTTGGTCACCGTGGCCTGCTGCGTCTGCCGGTCGAAGCCGACGCCGGTGCGCTCGTGCGCGGGGGCGCCCCCGGGCCACAGCACCACCAGGCCCACGACGACGGCGACCGAGAACGGCACCAGGATCGCCGCGATGACCTTCCGCAGATGCTTCGAGACCGGGGCGGCCGGACCGTGGCTGTGCGAGTGGCCGTGGCCGCCGTGCCCCGTCCCGGACGGGCCCGGTCCGTGCGGCGGTTGGGACGGCGGAGGCGGGGGCTGCTGCGTGGTGGTCACCGACCGATCATCGCAAGAACGGCAGGGGCCCTCTGTTCAACGCGTCCGACATGACGCTAGCGTGGAGGCACCTTTGCACACGCGGGAGCTCGGAGCACCGGGCTGAGAGGGCGCTGACCTCCGTACCGAGGCGTGTTTCACGTGAAACAGCGTGGAACATCGCGGGACGGACATCGCTGCGTCGACCGCCGAACCTGTTACCGGGTAATGCCGGCGTAGGGAGTAGGTCTCATGACCACAACGGACGCACGCACGCCTGCCTCCAGCTCTGCTGACGAGGCCGGGAAGTCCATCGGCTGGCACAAGGGATACGTCACGGGTTCGCGCCCGGACCTCCAGGTGCCGGTCCGTCAGGTGCATCTCACCAACGGGCAGTCGGTCACGCTGTACGACACCTCCGGCCCGTACACCGATCCGACCGTCGACACCGATGTCCGCCGCGGGCTCGCCCCGCTGCGGGAGAACTGGATCATCGCCCGCGGCGACACCGAGGAGTACGCGGGACGCCCCGTCCGACCCGAGGACGACGGCATCAAGCACACCTCGCCGCGCGGCGGGGGTCTGAAGAACCTCGACGCCGTCTTCCCCGGCCGGCCGCGTCTGCCGCGCCGCGGCCGCACCGGCGCGGCCGTGACCCAACTCGCGTACGCACGCAGGGGCGAGATCACCCCGGAGATGGAGTACGTGGCCATCCGGGAGAACGTCGCGCCCGAGGTCGTACGGGAGGAGATCGCGGCCGGTCGCGCGGTGCTGCCCGCCAACGTGAACCACCCGGAGATCGAGCCGATGATCATCGGCAAGAGGTTCCTGGTGAAGGTCAACGCCAACATCGGCAACTCCGCGGTCACCTCCTCCATCGAGGAGGAGGTGGAGAAGATGACGTGGGCGACCCGCTGGGGCGCCGACACCGTCATGGACCTCTCCACCGGCCGCAACATCCACACCACGCGCGAGTGGGTGCTGCGCAACTCCCCCGTCCCCATCGGTACGGTGCCGCTCTACCAGGCCCTCGAAAAGGTCGACGGCAAGGCCGAGGAACTGACCTGGGAGATCTACAAGGACACGGTCGTCGAGCAGGCCGAGCAGGGCGTGGACTACATGACGGTCCACGCCGGGGTCCGCCTCCCGTACGTCCCGCTGACCGCCAACCGCAAGACCGGCATCGTCTCCCGCGGCGGCTCGATCATGGCCGCGTGGTGCCTCGCGCACCACAAGGAGAGCTTCCTCTACGAGCACTTCGAGGAGCTGTGCGAGATCCTCGCGGCGTACGACGTCACGTACTCGCTCGGCGACGGCCTGCGCCCCGGCTCCATCGCGGACGCCAACGACGAGGCGCAGTTCGCTGAGCTGCGCACCCTCGGCGAGCTGAACTCGATCGCCAAGCGGCACGACGTCCAGACGATGATCGAGGGCCCGGGCCACGTCCCGATGCACAAGATCAAGGAGAACATCGACCTCCAGCAGGAGATCTGCGAGGAGGCGCCGTTCTACACGCTCGGCCCGCTGACCACCGACGTCGCACCCGCCTACGACCACATCACGTCCGGGATCGGCGCCGCGATGATCGCCTGGTGGGGCACGGCGATGCTCTGCTACGTCACGCCCAAGGAGCACCTGGGCCTGCCGAACAGGGACGACGTGAAGACCGGCGTCATCACGTACAAGATCGCCGCCCACGCCGCGGACCTGGCCAAGGGGCACCCGGGCGCGCAGGACTGGGACGACGCGCTGTCCGACGCCCGCTTCGAATTCCGCTGGGAGGACCAGTTCAACCTGGCCCTCGACCCGGACACGGCACGGGAGTTCCACGACGAGACGCTGCCCGCCGAGCCGGCGAAGACCGCGCACTTCTGCTCGATGTGCGGCCCGAAGTTCTGCTCGATGAGGATTAGCCAATCCATCACAAAGCAGTTCGGTGGTACGGCGGCTGCGGGAGCGTCGGCCGAGGAGGTCGCCGAGGGGATGCTCCAGAAGTCGAAGGAGTTCGCGGCCGGCGGGAACAGGGTGTACTTGCCGCTCGCGGACTGACGCTCCGGGCGGTGCCCGCGGTCGGCTGATCCGGGCACCGCCTGTGGCACTGTTCTCGCCCCGCGGCTGCCCCTGCCGTTGTCACATGCCGCACTTAAGGTTCCTCGCAACAGCATGAGCTTGATCGGTGCAGTTCGGGAGGCATGATGCAGGGCGCTGAGCAGACGGTGAAGGTGTCTTTCGGTGAGGGATGGGACCGGGCCTCCCGAACCGTGGTCCGTCCTCTCTCGCCCACCGGGGCCGAGGCCCGCGATCGTGCGGGGAAGCCCTATGTGATGGTGTACCGACTGGAGGGCAGGAGTTCGCCCATCGAGGTGCACTTGGTGGCCTGGGGCGATTCCCACGTCGGCGGATGGGCGTACGACGATCAGGGACGGCGGACCGGGGAAGTGGACTTGCGCCTGCTCGAACCCGGCCGCCTGTTCATACGCCACATCGCGCAATGGCGTTATGACACCGAGGACCAGGCCGAGTTCGCCCCCGACGCGGAGCGCTCCTATACGGACCTCTTTCCTGGCGGCAAAGGGCGCAGCGTGAGTGAACCGAAGGGGGATCGAGGACCGTCACGCCACACGCTCGCGGGCATCCCGGAAGAGAACCGATGGCATGACAGATCGCTGTTCGGTGTGTGCGGTGCCAGGCAGCTGCTCCTCACGCAGCTGTCGACGTCGGAGCAGCAGCCACAGTTCGTCGACGCCACCGAGAGCGAGACCGAGGCATCGTGCGCAGACCGCGTCGCCGATGCCCGGCCTTCTCCGTGGGTGCCTCCGCGACCGGCACGTCCCACCCATCTCAAGGAGCTGTTCGAGCCAGGCACACGTATCGCGACGAATTTCGAGCCGGAGATGACGGTCACCGCCGTACGCGACATCGCGGCTCTCCGCGTGCCCAGCGGCAGGCTCGTCGTCGCGGATCCCGACACCGAGGGCCACAGCGCCGGACGCGAGCTGTCCGAGCGGATCCCTCCGGGCGAGTACCCCGTACAGGCCGCAGTGGTTGCATACGAGCATCAGCGCGGGGACAAGCGCATTGCCAACCAGGATGAAGTCGCCGTCCGGCTACTGCTGGGGGAAGAGACGGTCGTGTCGTGGGAGCTGGCGCTCACGGAGGAGGACGACCCCCGGCTGTTGCGCGAGGGCGAGTTCTTCGGCTTCGACACGGACTGTGCTGCGGGGGCCTTCGCCGATGCCTCGGGCTGGGAAGTACTCGCGGACAAGTACCGGCTCTATCTCGTGGAGCAGGAGGACGACGCCGGAGAGACCCTCAGTGAGGGGTACCTGCGCACCACGGACGACGTGACGGGCAGTGACCTCGTCTCCTTCTACACCGGTGGGGATGGCACGTATCCCGTGTGGATGGGACGCGCGAGCACGGGAAAGCCGGTGTGCGTCGTAGTTCTGACCGCCTACCTGCCCGAACTGCGGCTCCTCTGAACGGGTCCGGTCCCCGACGATTCCGAGTGGCCAGTTGCTCTCCTCGATGAAGATCTCGCAGGACATCCGGCGCGCGCACGGCTCCACGAAGGCCGAGGTCGAGGCCGGGATGGAGCAGAAGTCGAAGGAGTTCGCCGAGGCGGGCAACCGCGTCTATCTGCCGCTGGCCGACTGACGCGTACGCGCGCGCGACCGAGGGCTCGGGGCCCGCGCAGTTCGCCCCGAGCCGAGGTCACGGCCCCCGCCGATGCCGGAGGGTCAGTCCGGCTGGTGCTCGGGGCCTCCGAAGTCCGGACTGGAGAAGTCCGGGCTGGAGTAGCCGGCGCGCTGCCCCGTGGCGGTGCCTCCGCCGTCGGGGCTGCTGAATCCCGGCCGGTTGTAGCCGAGTTGGGGCATACGGCTGGTGGAGCCGCCGCGGCTGCCCCCGAGCGGCGTCCCACCGCTCGGGGGCGGATCCGCGAGGGCGTCCCGCAGGAACGGCAGGATGCCGCGCTCCAGGAGTGCCTTGCCCCAGACTTCTCTGGCCTGTGCCACCGCCTCGTTGGACTCGCCGTGCGCGCTCGCCTGGAGCGACGTCGCTCCGTTGCGCAGGGCCGTCAGCAGCAGGCAGACCGCCGCGACGAGGATGCCCGCCGCGGTGATGGCGCCGAAGACCCAGCCGAACGCCAGCAGCGTGTCGGCGAAGTCGGGCGCCGGGTGCAGCATCTTCAGGATGTAGCCGACGAGCAGGAAGATCGCGGCGGCGGTCCCGGCGAGGACCGGGGCGAGTACGACGGCGACCGCGGCGACGCCGGGTCCCGTGGTCTCCGCGACCAGACCGATCGTGTTGCTTCCGGACTCCGCCGAGCCGGAAGAGCCTCCTTCACGTAGCGGGCGGACGGGCCGCGGGGCGGCGCGCAGTTCCTCACGGACCTTGACGTAGTGCTGGTACTCGGTGGCGGCCGCCGTGCTGATCAGCGCGGCGGCGTTCAACGCCATGGTGCGCAGCTGTTCGGGGTTGAGCCGCTGGCCCACTGCGGCGAGTTCAGGGCGGCTGGGTGCGGTACGCAGCGCCTCATCGAGGATCCGCTCGAACTCGGGGCGGTCCTCGTTCAGCAAATGCGGAGCGCTGTTCATGTGCATCCCCCGATGCTCCGTAGGGCTTGGTGGCTCGCATGGTTACGAGCCGTCGGGCAGAAACGGAGGGGAGCCTGCTACGGATAAGCCGATGGTAGAGCGGTCACGGCACGCGGTGACAGGGGGTTTCCGGAAATTGGCCCTGTGGCCTGCCGGATCCTCCGCTTACGCGGCTGCCCGGTGAACTCTCAGATATCCATGGGGAGTTGCTGGACCAGCAGTTTTCCGGCCATGGTCACGCCGCCGTCCATGGCGATGGCCAGACCGCCCGCGTACACGTGCGGTCCCTCGACGACGGGCCGGCTCTCCTCGCCGTCGGCGTCCTCGCCGCCGACCTCGCCGAGGAGGTACGGGATCGGGCTGTGGCCGTGCACGACGCGCGAGCCGCCGTAGGCGTCGAGGAGCTCGCGGACGGACCCGGGCCCCGACTCCTCGTCCCGGAACGCGAACCGCTTGGTGAACTTGCGGAACAGGTCCCAGCACTCGTCCGCGTCGTTGCGCGTGAGCGTCTCGCGGACCGTGTCGTTGACCGCCTCGATGGAGTCGCCGTAGTCGAGGTAGGCGGTCGTGTCCGAGTGCATCAGCAGGTGGTCGTCCTCGATCTCGATCGCGTCGAGTCGGGACATCCACTGGAGATGGACGTCCTGGAGGCGGTCCATGTCGGACTTCTGGCCGCCGTTGAGCAACCAGGCCGCCTGGAAGGTGGCGGTGCCCGCTCCGGAGTTGACGGGGGTGTCGCCGAACCGCTTCGCGCCGAGCAGCAGCAGCTCGTGGTTGCCCATGAGCGCCTTGCAGTAGCCGCCCGCCGCGGCCGCCTCGGCGGACAGCCGCATCACGAGGTCGATGACGCCGATCCCGTCGGGGCCGCGGTCGGTGAAGTCACCGAGGAACCACAGGCGCGCGGTGCCCGCCGCCCAGTTGCCCTCGGCGTCGATCAGGCCCTTCTCGCGGAGCGCGGCGAGCAGCTCGTCGAGGTAGCCGTGCACGTCGCCGACGACGTACAGCGGGCCGGGTCCGTCGGCCGGCTGCTGCACGGTCTGCTGCACGACCTCGACCTGCACGGTGTCACCCCGATTGATGACGGGGAGATCGCGCTCGGTGGGGGTGTACCCGTCCGGGTACCCCTCGGTGGCGTCGGGCTCGGGGCCGGGGGCGGGGTCGGACGGCACCACGTTCGCCGGTACGTCATGGACGTACGCGGGAACGCGGAAGTCGCGCAGCGTCTCCGTGCGCGCTGCGGGTCCCTGACCGGCCCCCTGAGTCATCGACCCCTCCACCACCATTGCGCCGCCTGTGCACCGGATCGGACTGCCTGGTCGCAGCGGCCCGCGGTGTCGTGCGCCCATCATAGGAATGCGGCTCGCGCTGTGTGATGCACCAGGGGTGGTGAATCGGTGACGGGGGGCTGTTCACCGCGCTTTTCTCCCGAATTGGTGGGGACTTTTCCCCTGGTTTCTTGCCGGTTTCTTTCTTGTCCCTTCCGGGTCGGTCGCGGGAACGGGCGGTCAGCCCTGCCCCGGGGAGCGGGGCGGGCTGACGGTGGTGCGGGGCGGACGGCGCTGGGACGACGTCCGCACGATCAGTTCCGTCGGTATCACCTGCTCGACCGGCTGGTCCGATTCGAGCCCCTCGATGGCGTCGATGAGGAGTTGGACGACGGCCGTGCCGATGCGGCGCGGCTTGAGCGAGAGGGTGGTGATGGGCGGCTCTGTATTCGAGTACACATTCGACTCGCTGCAACACACGAGCAGCAGGTCCTCCGGGACGCGCAGGCCGTAGCGGCGCGCGGCCGCGAGCAGATCCGTGCCGTTGGGGTCGAACAGGCCGTAGACCGCGTCCGGGCGGTCGGGCCTGGCGAGCAGCCGGTCGGCCGCGACGGCCCCGGCACAGGGGTCGTGCGCGGGATAGGACTCGTAGACCGGCTCCTGCCCGATCCGCTCGCACCAGCGCAGGTACGCGGAGGTGGAGAGGTGCGTGTAGGTGTCGGTGGTGGTGCCGGTCAGGAGGCCGATACGGCGGGCGCCGGCCTCGGCGAGGTGATCGAGGATGCCGAGTACGGCGGCCTCGTGGTCGTTGTCGACCCAGGCGGTCACGGGCAAGGTGCCCGCGGGACGTCCGTCCGAGACGACGGGCAGGCCCTGGCGGACCAGTTCACTGACGACCGGGTCGTGGTCGGAGGGGTCGATGACGACGGTGCCGTCGAGCGCGACGTTCGACCACACGTCGTGGCGTGAGGTGGCGGGCAGGATGACAAGGGCGTAACCGCGCGCGAGCGCGGCGGAGGTGGCCGCTCGGGCCATCTCGGCGAAGTACGCGAACTCCGTGAAGGTGAAAGGTTCATCCCCGTAGGTCGTCACGGTCAGGCCGATCAAGCCCGACTTGCCGGTACGGAGCGTGCGGGCGGCCGCGGAAGGGCGATAGCCCAGCCGATCGGCGACCTCGCGGACATGGCGTCGGGTGGCGTCCGGTAGCCGGCCCTTGCCGTTGAGCGCATCGGAGACAGTCGTGATCGAGACCCCGGCGGCTGCGGCAACGTCTCTGATGCCTGCCCGGCTCGGCCGGGTGCCTCTGCGGGTCGTCTCAGCCCGGCTCACCTGGTGCTTCCCTGCTGCTGTCATGGCGAGCCGATAGTAGGGCTCATGCGGCTGCATGGCGGGGGCGCATATGCACGCGTTGACAGGCACGTTTCTGCAAGGTGATGAACCATCAATGACCTTGGAAATCAAGGGAGTTGGGGGGTAGTACAGCGGTACGTTACTTGTCGGCACGCATGAGCCTGCCAAGTCGGCGATGTTGCGAGTAGGTCTCAACTCACCTTCACGGGTGATGCGCGCCACGGCGCGAGCCACCGGCGCACGCCAGGGCGGGGAGCGCTCCCCCCTCTCCGTACGCCTTCGCCGGGTCGAGGGGCCCGGCCCATTGGGGCGGGCCGCGAATCCTCTTAAGGTGAGCAGTATTGGAACGGTGGCTACAAGGAGGACTGCGGTGAGCGAGAAGAACCCCAGGCTGCGTGCCGAGCTGGACGGGGTCCCCACCTACAAGCCGGGCAAGCCGGCGGCTGCCGGGGGTCCGGTGGCATTCAAGCTGTCCTCCAACGAGAACCCGTATCCCCCGCTGCCGGGCGTGATGGAGCAGGCGATCGCCGCGGCCGGCTCCTTCAACCGGTACCCGGACATGGCCTGCACGGGCCTGATGAACGAGCTGTCCGAGCGCTTCGGGGTGCCGGTCGAGCACCTGGCCACCGGCACCGGCTCGGTGGGCGTCGCGCAGCAGCTCCTCCAGGCGACCAGCGGTCCGGGCGACGAGGTCATCTACGCCTGGCGGTCCTTCGAGGCGTACCCGATCATCACGCAGATCAGCGGCGCCACGTCGGTGCAGGTGCCGCTGACCGACGGGGACGTGCACGACCTCGACGCGATGGCCGACGCGATCACCGACCGCACGCGCCTCATCTTCGTCTGCAACCCCAACAACCCCACGGGCACCGTGGTCCGCCGGGCCGAGCTGGAACGGTTCCTCGACCGGGTGCCCTCCGACGTCCTCGTGGTGCTCGACGAGGCGTACCGGGAGTTCATCCGCGACACCGAGGTGCCGGACGGCGTGGAGCTCTACCGGGACCGGCCGAACGTGGCGGTGCTGCGGACCTTCTCGAAGGCGTACGGGCTCGCCGGGCTGCGGGTCGGCTTCGCGATCGCCCACGAGCCCGTGGCGGCGGCGCTGCGCAAGACCGCGGTGCCGTTCGGCGTGAGTCAGCTCGCGCAGGACGCGGCGGTGGCCTCGCTGCGCGCGGAGGACGAACTCCTCGGACGCGTCGGCTCGTTGGTGGCGGAGCGCGCCCGGGTCGTGGACGGGCTGCGGGCGCAGGGCTGGACGGTGCCCGAGACGCAGGCCAACTTCGTGTGGCTGCGGCTGGGGGAGCGGACGACCGACTTCGCGGCGGCGTGCGAGCGGGCCGGGGTCGTCGTGCGGCCGTTCGCCGGCGAGGGCGCGCGGATCACGATCGGCGAGACCGAGGCCAACGACATCTTCCTGAAGGCGGCGGAGGCGTTCCGCAAGGAGCTCTGAGTCGTCGCGCGCTGCGGCCGGTTCGGCGGGGTGATCCCCGCGGAACCGGCCGTTCGCATGTCCGGGCACGGGCGCCGTGTGGCGTTCCTCGCAGTAGGGGGACCCCCCTTCGGATCCCGACAGTCAGTACGACATAATGCTTGTGAATGTGAACGCGTTCACAAGCGTGTCCCGGTTCCTCCCGGGATTTGTGGGATTAAAGGGGCAAACTGCCGCTGTGACCGCAGCGACGTAAGGAGAGACGCAGTGGACCTGGCTTTGGCGCCGGAGACCCTGGCGCGATGGCAGTTCGGCATCACGACCGTCTACCACTTCCTGTTCGTCCCTCTGACGATCTCGCTCGCGGCGCTGACCGCCGGGTTGCAGACCGCCTGGGTGCGTACGGAGAAGGAGAAGTACCTCAGAGCCACCAAGTTCTGGGGAAAGCTCTTCCTGATCAATATCGCGATGGGTGTCGTCACCGGCATCGTGCAGGAGTTCCAGTTCGGCATGAACTGGTCGGACTACTCCCGCTTCGTCGGTGACATCTTCGGGGCGCCCCTGGCGTTCGAGGCACTGATCGCGTTCTTCTTCGAGTCCACCTTCATCGGGCTGTGGATCTTCGGCTGGGACAAGCTGCCGAAGAAGATCCACCTGGCCTGCATCTGGATGGTGTCGATCGGCACGATCCTGTCGGCGTACTTCATCCTGGCGGCCAACTCCTGGATGCAGCACCCGGTCGGCTACAAGTACAACAAGGCGAACGGGCGGGCCGAACTCACCGACTTCTGGCACGTGCTGACGCAGAACACGGCGCTCACCCAGGCGTTCCACACGCTGTCCGCCTCGTTCCTGACCGGCGGCGCGTTCATGGTCGGCATCGCGGCATTCCACCTGGCCCGCAAGAAGCACATTCCGACGATGCGGTCGTCGCTGCGGCTGGGCCTGATCACCGTCGTCATCGCGGGACTGCTCACCGCGATCAGCGGCGACCAGCTCGGCAAGGTCATGTTCAAGCAGCAGCCGATGAAGATGGCCGCGGCCGAGGCGCTGTGGGACGGCCAGAACTCCGCGCCGTTCTCGATCTTCGCCTACGGAGACGTGAGCAAGGGCCACAACACCGTCGAGCTGTCGATCCCCGGGATACTGTCCTTCCTCGCCGACGACAACTTCCACTCGTACGTCCCCGGCATCAACGACACCAACAAGGCCGAGCAGGAGAAGTACGGACCGGGCGACTACCGGCCGATCATCCCCGTCACCTTCTGGGCGTTCCGCTGGATGATCGGCTTCGGGATGGCGTCCTTCGCCATCGGTCTGCTCGGACTCTGGCTCACCCGCAAGAAGTTCATGCTGCCGCAGGCCATGCGGACGGGCGACGACGAAGTGCCGAACCTGGTGCTCTTCAAGAACAAGGCCCTCAGCCCGAAGTTCACGAAGCTCTACTGGATCGTGGCGCTGTGGACCGTCGGGTTCCCGCTGATCGCCAACTCCTGGGGCTGGATCTTCACCGAGATGGGCCGGCAGCCGTGGGTCGTCTACGGCGTCCTCCAGACCCGCGACGCCGTCTCCCCCAGCGTCTCGCAGGGCGAGGTCATCACCTCGATGACCGTCTTCACCCTGCTGTACGCGGTCCTCGCCGTCATCGAGGTCAAGCTGCTCGTGAAGTACATCAAGGCCGGGCCGCCCGAGCTCACCGACGACGATCTCCACCCGCCCACCAAGATCGGCGGAGACCGTGACGCCGACAAGCCGATGGCCTTCTCCTACTGAGGCCCAGGGAGCTCACGAGTCATGGAACTTCACGACGTCTGGTTCGTCCTCATCGCGGTCCTCTGGATCGGCTACTTCTTCCTGGAGGGCTTCGACTTCGGGGTCGGCATCCTCACCAAGCTGCTGGCCCGTGACCGCACCGAGCGCCGGGTCCTGATCAACACGATCGGGCCGGTCTGGGACGGCAACGAGGTGTGGCTGCTGACGGCGGGCGGTGCGACCTTCGCCGCCTTCCCCGAGTGGTACGCGACCCTCTTCTCCGGCTTCTACCTGCCGCTGCTGATCATCCTGGTCTGTCTCATCGTCCGCGGTGTCGCCTTCGAGTACCGGGCGAAGCGGCCCGAGGAGAAGTGGCAGACCAACTGGGAACACGCGATCTTCTGGACCTCGCTGATCCCGGCGCTGCTGTGGGGTGTGGCCTTCGGCAACATCGTGCGCGGCGTGAAGATCGACAAGAACTTCGAGTACGTCGGCAACTTCTGGGACCTGCTCAACCCGTACGCGATCCTGGGCGGCCTGGTCACCCTGACCCTGTTCACCTTCCACGGCGCGGTGTTCACCGCGCTCAAGACGGTGGGCGACATCCGGATGCGGGCGCGGAAGATGGCGCTCACGCTCGGTCTGGTGGCCGCGGTGCTCGCGCTCGGCTTCCTGATCTGGACCCAGGTCGACCACGGCGACGGCTGGTCGCTCATCGCGATGATCGTGGCCGTGGTCGCGCTCGTCGGGGCGATCGGCACCATCAAGATCGGGCGCGAGGGCTGGTCGTTCGCGCTGTCGGGCATCACGATCACGGCCGCCGTCGCGATGCTCTTCCTGTCGCTGTTCCCGAACGTCATGCCGTCGTCGCTCGACCCGGCCTGGAGCCTCACGGTCTCCAACGCCTCGTCGAGCCCGTACACCCTGAAGATCATGACCTGGTGCGCGGGGATCGCGACGCCGCTCGTGCTGCTCTACCAGTCGTGGACCTACTGGGTGTTCAGGAAGCGGATCGGCACGCACCACATCGCCGACGCCGCGCACTGAGTCCCTTGGGTCAATCCACCTGATGTGAGGGTGTGTTTCACGTGAAACCGATCGACCAGCGTCTGCTCCGGTACGCCCGGGCCACCCGCTTCTTCCTGATCGCGGTGGTGCTCCTCGGCGTCGCCGGGGCGGGCCTGGTCATCGCCCAGGCGATGCTCATCGCCGAGGTGGTGGTGGGAGCCTTCCAGCACGGCTCCGACGTGGCGCACCTGCGTACCCCGCTGCTGCTGTTGGTGGTCGTGGCCGCGGGGCGCGGCCTGGTCGCCTGGCTCACCGAGATGGCGGCGCACCGGGCGAGCGCCGCGGTGAAGTCGGAACTGCGCGGACGGCTCCTCGAGCGGGCCGCGCAGCTCGGTCCCGGCTGGCTGAGCGGGCAGCGCACCGGGTCCCTGGTGGCGCTCGCGACGCGCGGGGTGGACGCGCTCGACGACTACTTCTCGCGCTATCTGCCGCAGTTGGGGCTGGCGGTGGTGGTCCCGGTGGCGGTGCTCGCCCGCGTCGTCACCGAGGACTGGGTGTCGGCGGCGATCATCGTCGGCACGCTGCCCCTCATCCCGGTCTTCATGATCCTCATCGGCTGGGCCACCCAGTCCCGGATGGACCGTCAGTGGCGGCTCCTGTCCCGCCTCTCGGGGCACTTCCTGGACGTGGTCGCGGGCCTGCCGACCCTGAAGGTCTTCGGCCGCGCCAAGGCGCAGGCCGAGTCCATCCGCAAGATCACCGGCGAGTACCGCAGGGCAACAGTGCGCACCCTGCGGATCGCCTTCTTGTCGTCCTTCGCCCTGGAACTGCTCGCGACGCTGTCGGTCGCCCTCGTCGCCGTCACCATCGGCATGCGGCTCGTCCACGGCGAGATGGACCTCTACGTGGGTCTGGTCATCCTGGTCCTCGCGCCCGAGGCGTATCTGCCGCTGCGGCAGGTCGGAGCGCAGTACCACGCGGCGGCCGAGGGGCTGGCGGCGGCGGAGGAGATCTTCGCCGTCCTGGAGACCCCGCTGCCCGAGCGGGGCGCCGGAGAGGTTCCGGCGGCCGGCGGTCTGCGGTTCGACGGTGTCCGCGTCCGCTACGAAGGGCGGGACGAGGACGCTGTCTCCGGGGTGTCCTTCGACGTCGCCGACGGGGAGACCGTCGCCCTGGTCGGGCCGAGCGGCGCCGGCAAATCGACGCTTATCAGTGCCCTGTTGGGCTTCGTGCGCCCTAGCAGCGGTCGGATTCTCGTCGGCGGCACGGATCTCGCCGAGGTGTCGCGGGAGGCGTGGCACGCGCGCGTGGCGTGGGTGCCGCAGCGGCCGCAGCTGTACGCGGGGACGATCGCGGACAACGTACGGCTCGCGCGGCCCGGCGCGGACGACGCCGCGGTGCGGGACGCGCTGCGCGAGGCGGGTGCGCTGGAGTTCGTCGACGCGCTGCCCGACGGCACGCGGACCGAACTGGGTGAGGACGGGGCCGGGCTCTCGGCGGGACAGCGGCAACGGCTCGCTCTCGCGCGGGCGTTCCTCGCCGACCGGCCCGTCGTGCTGCTCGACGAGCCGACGGCCGCGCTCGACGGCGCGACCGAGGCGGGCATCGTCGAGGCGGTGCGCAGGCTCGCCGTCGGGCGGACCGTGCTGCTGGTCGTGCACCGGCCGGCGCTGCTGGCCGTGGCCGACCGTGTGGTGCGCCTGGAGGCGGCCGGCGCGGGGCGGCTGCCGCAGACCGCGCCCGCCGCGCTCGCCGGAGTCCCGGAGCAGGCCCGCAGGACGCCGGACGAGGCGCCCGCGCAGGAGCGGGAGCTGCCCGTGTCGCGGCGTCGTCATGTGCTCGCGCGGCTGCGCGAGGCGGCCCGTCCGCGCCGCTCGCGGCTCGCGCTCGCGCTGCTGCTGGGGGCGCTGGCCCTCGGCAGCTCCGTCGGCCTGATGGCGACGTCCGGGTGGCTGATCTCGCGGGCCTCGCAGCAGCCGCCGGTGCTGTACCTGATGGTCGCGGTCACGGCCACGCGCGCGTTCGGCATCGGCCGTGCCTGCTTCCGGTACGCGGAGCGGCTCGTGTCGCACGACGCGGTGCTGCGGATGCTGGCCGACACCCGGGTCGCCGTCTACCGGCGCCTGGAGCGGCTCGCGCCCGCCGGGCTGCGGGCCCACCGGCGCGGCGACCTGCTGTCCCGGCTCGTCGCCGATGTGGACGCACTCCAGGACTACTGGCTGCGCTGGCTGCTGCCCGCGTCGGTCGCGGCACTTGTAGGGGCCGGGTCCGTGGCGTTCACCGCATGGATGCTGCCCGCGGCCGGTGCCGTGCTCGCCGTCGGACTGCTGCTCGCCGGTGTCGGCGTGCCGCTGCTGTCCGGCGCAGTGGCCCGCCGCGCGGAACGCAGACTGGCCCCCGCGCGGGGAGTGCTCGCCACCCGGGCGGCCGAACTGCTCACCGGAACCGCCGAACTGACCGTCGCCGGCGCCCTTCCGCGCCGGACGAAGCAGACCGCTGAAGCCGACTCCGTGCTGACGCGGATCGCCTCCCGCACGGCCACCGCCACCGCCCTCGGCGACGGCCTCACCGCCCTGATCACCGGCCTGACGGTGGCGGGCGCCGCGCTCGCCGGTGTCCAGGGCGTGCGCGCCGGGCAGCTCGACGGGGTCGCGACGGCGGTCGTCGTCCTGACGCCGCTCGCCGCGTTCGAGGCCGTGCTCGGGCTGCCCCTCGCCGTGCAGTACCGGCAGCGGGTCCGCAAGAGCGCCGAGCGCGTCTACGAGGTCCTCGACGCCCCCGAACCCGTACGAGAGCCCGAGAGCCCCGCAGTGATGCCGCGGGACCCCTTCCCGCTCGTCGTGCGCGACCTCGCGGCCCGGTACGAGGGGCAGGCGCGGGACGCGCTCGCCGGGGTCGACCTGACGCTGGAACGCGGGCGCAGGGTCGCCGTCGTCGGCCCGTCCGGATCCGGCAAGACGACCCTCGCCCAGGTGCTGCTGCGCTTCCTCGACGCGGACGCCGGGACGTACACGCTCGGCGGCACCGACGCCTACGCCCTCGAAAGCGACGACGTGCGCCGCGTCGTCGGGCTCTGCGCCCAGGACGCGCACCTCTTCGACAGCAGCGTCCGCGAGAACCTGCTGCTCGCCAAGAAGGACGCCACCGAGGACGAGCTGCGGGCCGTGCTCGGCCGCGTACGCCTTCTGGAGTGGGCGGACGCTCTGCCCGACGGGCTCGACACCCTGGTCGGCGAGCACGCCGCGCGGCTGTCCGGCGGGCAGCGGCAGCGGCTCGCGCTGGCCCGCGCGCTGCTCGCGGACTTCCCCGTCCTCGTCCTGGACGAGCCCGCCGAGCACCTGGACCTGGAGACGGCCGACGCGCTCACCGCCGACCTGCTGGACGCGACCCGGGGGCGGACGACCGTGCTGATCACGCACCGCCTGGCCGGTCTCGACGCGGTGGACGAGGTGCTTGTCCTGGACGGCGGGCGGGTCGCGCAGCGGGGCGCGTACGCCGACCTCGCCGCCGTCGAGGGGCCGCTGCGGGAGCTGCGCGAGCGCGAGGGCGCGGCGGAGCTCCTGGCCGGCGCGGGGTCGGGCCGGTGAGCGCGGCGCGACCGCACCCCCCATCCCGACTTTCCTCGCCAAATAGGACTAACTAGGCTCAGGGCATGGCAGCACCCCCGGAACCCGGCGTCCCGTCCCCCGCTGAGCCCGCCGCGAGCTCCGCGGAGGCGGCGACCCGGGCCACGCGCAGCCTTCAGGGGCTGTCCACCGAATTGACCGCGCGGGTGCCGCAGCTCCTGGAGGCGATGCGGTCCGTGGGCACCGGTCTGGAGCTGCACTCCACGCTGGACCGGATCTGCGAGACCGCCGCCGAGCTGGCGGACGCCAAGTATGCGGCGATCGGCGTCGTGGCCGAGGACGGCGACGGCCTCTCGGACTTCGTCTACCACGGAGTCGACGACGCGACCGCGCGTCTCATCGGACGGCTGCCCGACGGGCACCGGGGCCTGCTCGGCGCCCTGATCCACGACCCGACACCGGTGCGCCTGGCCGACCTCTCCGAGGATCCGCGCTCGTGCGGCTTTCCGGCGCACCATCCGCCGATGCGGACGTTTCTCGGCGTCCCCATCCGCGTACAGGGCGAGATCTTCGGAAATCTGTACCTCACGGAGAAGCGCGGCGGCGGCGAGTTCAACGACTACGACCTGAACATGGTCCGGGTGCTCGCCACGGAGGCCGGCATCGCGATCGGCAACGCACGCCTCTACGAAGCGGCCAAACAGCGCGAGCGGTGGATCGACGGGTCCGTGGCGGTGACCACCGCGCTGCTGTCCGGCGGCGACGCCGAGGACGCGCTCCAAGTGGTCGCCGAACAGGCCCGCCAGCTGTCGGACTCGGCGGCGGGGATAGTGCTGCTGCCCGCCTCCGAGGGCGGCATGGAGATCGTCGCCGTGGCGTCGGACGGGCCGTCGGCCGCGCTCGGCGTGATCGTCCCGCCGGAGAGCGAGATCGTCTGCGAGCTCCTGGACGGGCAGGCCGTGTTCGTCGAGGACGCGGCCACCGATCCGCGCGTGCTGACCGATCTCGCGCGGGACTACGGCCCGGCCATGATGCTGCCCCTCCAGAGCGACGGGCGCGTCCTGGGGACGCTGGTCATGCCCCGCGCGCGCGGCGCCCGTCCGTTCACCGAGGTGGAGCGGACGCTCGCCACCCAGTTCGCGTCCCAGGCCGCGCTCGCGCTGATGATGGCCGAGGCGCAACGGGACCGGGAGCGGCTCGCCGTCTTCGAGGACCGCGACCGGATCGCGCGGGATCTGCACGACCTCGTCATCCAGCGGCTCTTCGCCACCGGGATGATGCTGGAGGGCGCCCAGCGCCGCTCCGTGGTGCCCGAGGTGCAGGCCGGGATCGGCAAGTCCGTGGACGAGCTGGACGTCACCATCCAGGAGATCCGCACCGCCATCTTCGCCCTCCAGCAGGGCCCCGCGGAGGCGCCGTCGGGGCTGCGCACGCGCGTGCTGAGGGAGATCAACATGGCCGCGGTGCCGCTCGGCTTCAAGCCCTCGCACCGCTTCCTCGGCCCCGTCGACACGGTCGTCGGCGAACTCACCGGGAAGAACCTCATCGCGGCGCTCAGGGAGGCGCTCTCGAACGCCTTCCGGCACGCGCAGGCCGGGCACATCGACGTGGTCGTGGACGCCGGCGCGATCCTCCCCGACGGCCGCCAGGGCGTCCGTCTGACCGTCGCCGACGACGGCGTGGGCATCCCCGAGGGCGGCCGGCGCAGCGGCCTGAAGAACCTCAAGCGCCGCGCCGAGTCGCTCGGCGGCGACAGCTGGTACGGCCCCGGGCTCGGCGACGACGGAGGCGGCACCACGGTGGTGTGGCAGGCGCCGTACTGATCACCGGCTTCCGCCAATCAGGACCTACCAGTTCGGCGGTACGTTCCTGCGCCGTACGGGGCAAGGGTTCCCCCAGCCGTACGAGTCCCGCAGGAGGGCGGCCGCGCGGCGGGCAACGATCCGAGACATGCGCCAACGACCCCGCCGCTCCCTCGTCGTCCCGGCGCTGCTGTGCGCGCTCGTCGCCCTCGGGGGCCCGCCCACGCTCTCCCAGGGTGCGGACGGCTCCGAAGGGCCCGAGGCAAGTGCCGAAGTGGCCCGCCTCTTTGAGGAGGCGTCAGCCGCGACCCAGCACTACGAAGAGGGGCGGAGAGCCGCCGCTCTACAGAAGACGAAGGCGCAGAAGATGGAGCGCCTCCTTGAGCGGGAACGCCGCGAGATCGCCGCGCTCCACAACGACCTCGGCCGCATCGCCCGCGCCCAGTACCGCAACGGCGGCGACATCCCGCTGACCGCGCAGATGCTGCTCGCCGACGACCCCGAGGAGCTGATGCACGGTCAACGGGCCGTCTGGCAGGCCGACCTGGCGCTCAACAACGCCGTGGACAAGAGCCGCCGCGCGGAGAAGAAGCTCGAAGAAGGGCAGCGCAGGGCGACCGCCGCATGGCACTCCCTGGAGAAGAGCAACGGCCGGCTCGCGAGCCTGAAGCAGAGCATCGCGAGCAAGCTCGAAGAGGCGCAGTGGAAGCTCCAGGGTGAGGCGGACCGGTCGGTGGCGGCGGGCCAGTGCCGCGGTGCCGTACGCCTGGAGCAGCCGGAGTTCCGCGTCACCAGCGCATGGGTGCCGCCCGTGGAGACGTACGAGCTGTCCGCGGGCTTCGACAGCGCGGGCGAGCGCTGGGCGCACCGGCACACCGGGCAGGACTTCGCGGTCGGCATCGGCACGCCGGTGCGGGCGGCGGGCGCGGGACGCGTGGTCAGCGTGTCCTGCGGCGGTGGCTTCGGCGTCGAGGTCGTCGTGCGGCACCCGGGCGGCTACTACACGCAGTACGCGCACCTGGCGGCCGTCGCCGTCGACCAGGGGGAGAAGGTGCGGGCGGGGCAGTGGCTCGGGCAGTCGGGGACCACCGGCAACTCGACGGGGCCGCACCTGCACTTCGAGGTGCGGCTCACGCCGTATCTGGGGTCGGGGGTCGACCCGGTCGCATGGTTCGCCGAACGCGGCGTCAGGCTCTGAGTATCGGTGCGTCGGTGCGTCAAGACATCAGAACAACAGGTCGCCGGGCGGGCCGGTCGGCGGGATCAAGGCTTCACGCGACCTGCCGGGCCGCGAGGATCTCCTCGATGACGCGGGCCACGCCGTCCTCGTTGTTGGTCGCCGTACGGCCCGTCGCCGCGGTCAGCACTTCGGGGTGCGCGTTTCCCATCGCATAGGAGGTGCCCGCCCAGGCGAGCATCTCCATGTCGTTGGGCATGTCCCCGAAGGCGACGACCTCCGCGGGGGAGATGCCCCGCTCCTGGCAGCACAGTGCGAGGGTGCTCGCCTTGGAGACGGCGCGGCCGCTGATCTCCAGGAGGGCGCTCGGGCTGGAGCGCGTGATGGCCGCGATCTCGCCGACCGCGTCGCGCGCGAGGGCCAGGAATGCGTCCGGGCCGAGCTCGGGGTGGTACGCGAGGAGCTTGAGCACCGGCTGGTCCGCGACGGTCGAGCCCTCGAACTCCGCGGTGAGCAGCTTCTCGGCGGGGGCGACGCTCTCTCCGGGGTCGAGGTGCAGCGGCGGGTACGTCGCCTCGTGGTGCAGTCCGCCGGTCCGCTCGACGGCGAACGACGTGCCCGGGGCGGCCGCGCGCAGGATCCGGACGACGTCGAGCGCGTCCGGGACCGGCAGTTCCCGGACCTTGACGAAGCGGTGCCGGCCGGGGCCGCCGTGCAGGTCGACGACGGCGGCGCCGTTGCCGCAGATGGCCAGGCCGTGGCCGTGCACGTGATCGCTGACGACGTCCATCCAGCGGGCCGGGCGGCCCGTCACGAAGAAGACCTCGACACCGGCCTCCTCGGCGGCGGCGAGCGCGGCGACCGTCCGGGGCGAAACGGTTTTGTCGTCGTGCAGCAGCGTGCCGTCCAGGTCCGTGGCGATCAGCCGGGGCGCGGGGACGGTGGGGGCCGGGGTCCGGGGCCCAGGAGTCGGTGAGGTCACCGCCCTATGGTCGCGCATATGCGTGCACGGGCGTGCGGCGGGGCGCGCAGATGAGTACGTTCCTGGCGCATGCGCCCCGCCGGTCCTGTGGCTGGTGCCGCCGTCGGTCAGCCGAGCTGGGCGAGGGCTTCCGTGGCGATCGCCTCGAAGACCTTCTGGTCGGCCGCGAAAGCCGTGTCGGGGATCGGCCAGTGCACCACGATCTCGGTGAAGCCCAGGTCGCGGTGGGTGCCGGCGAAGTCGACGAAGGCGTCGACCGACTCCAGCGGACGGCCTCGCTCCGGGGTGAATCCGGTGAGCAGGATCTTGTCGAGCTCGGCGACGTCACGGTCGATGGCGTCGCACGCGGCGGTCAGCTTCTCGACCTGTCCGCGAATGGCTTGAAGTGATTGCTCGGGGGTGCCCGTCTCGAACAGCTTGGGGTCCCCGGTGGTCACCCAGGCCTGCCCGTGGCGCGCGGCGAGCTTCAGCCCGCGCGGCCCGGTCGCGGCCACGGCGAAGGGCAGCCGGGGGCGCTGGACGCAGCCCGGGATGTTCTGGGCGCCGCCGGCCGAGTAGAACGTGCCGTCGGACGAGACGGTGTCCTCGGTGAGCAGCCGGTCGAGCAGGGCCACGAACTCGGCGAAGCGGTCGGCCCGTTCGCGCGGCGTCCACGCCTCCTGCTCGCTGTGCGCGAGCGCGGTGGCGTCGAATCCGGTGCCGCCGGCGCCGATGCCGAGCGTGATCCGGCCATCGGAGAGGTCGTCGAGCGAGATCAGTTCCTTGGCGAGCGTGACCGGGTGGCGGAAGTTCGGCGAGGTCACCAGGGTGCCCAGGCGCAGCCGCTGCGTGACACCGGCCGCGGCGGTCAGCGTCGGCACCGCCCCGAACCACGGCCCGTCGCGGAACGGGACGCGCCAGGACAGGTGGTCGTACGTATAACCCGTGTGGAAGCCCAGCTCCTCGGCGCGCACCCAGGCGTCGCGGGCGCCCTCGCGCCAGCGGCGGTAGGGCAGGATCACGGTGCTCAGGCGGAGCGGGTGCTGGGACGTGGGGGCCTTGTCGGTCATGTCTGTGAGCGTATGCGGACCGGCGTGCGGGTGCTCGGGGCGGGCGGCCTCGCGGCAGCTCAGCGCACGTGCCCGCTGAGCCAGGGCGTGAGCTGGATCATCGGCAGGACTTCCTTGTACGTACGGTCGCCGGGCAGCGGCACGATCAGCCGGTAGCCGGGCGGGAACAGCTTTCCGCGGACGTGGGCGAGGCCGCCGTAGCAGGACCGCAGGAAGGCGGGCACCTCGTCGCGCGGTACGTCGTGGAACTCGACGCCCTCGACGGTGATCAGGGCGTCGTCCTCGGGGAAGAGCCGCACGGTGATCCGGGGCGAGCCGCCCAGTTCGACGTAGGCCTCGTGCGGCAGCGAGCCGTCGGGGTCGGTGGTCGCGCCGATGTCGGCGGTGGTGCGGCGGGAGGTCCGGTCCGCGCCGATGTCGTGGCCGACCTCGATCTCCAGGTGGAACTCGCGGGCGATCTCGCGCAGGGCGGCGACGGCCGACTCGGTGGTGGGCAGATGCGGGTGGTCCATACCGCCCGATCATGCCGCAGGGGCGCGGAGCTGTGGTCTGTCAGCCGGGAAAGCGCAGGTAGCGCGGGGGAACGGCGGCGGTGAGCCAGACCCCGTTGGCGCTCACGCGGAACGTGTGGCCCGCGCGGTGCATCGCGCCCGCGTCGACCGGCAGCACGACGGGGCGGCCGCGCCGGGCGCCGACGCGGGTGGCGGTCTCGCGGTCCGCGGACAGGTGGACGTCGTGCCGGGCCATGGGGCGCAGGCCCTCGGCGCGGATCGCGTCCAGGAAGCGGGCGACGGTGCCGTGGTAGAGGTACGCGGGCGGTTCGGCGGGGGCGAGGCCCAGGTCGACGTCGATCGTGTGGCCCTGGTTGGCCCGGATCCGGGTGCCGTCGATGCTGAAGCGCCGTTTGTCGTTCTCGGCGACGACACGGTCCAGTTCGTCGCGCGCGATCGGGAACCGGTGGGCGGCGCACGCCGCGAGCAGTTCGTCGATCTCCACCCACCCGGCCTCGTCGAGGGTCAGCCCGATGCGGTCCGGTTGATGCCGCAGGTGTTTCGAGAGGTACTTCGACACCTTGACGGTGCGTTGCTCATTCATGGCGACCAGAGTGCCCGGGAGGTCGTTCGCCGTGCACCCAGATTTCTTCCGCTCCGCGCGCCTCGCATGTTTGATCCACAGCCAAGTGCGGTTATCCACAGGGGAATTGGCAATTCTGTGGACAACTGGCCTGCGATACACCCCATTTGGGCAACTAGTGGCTATTTGTTAGGTTTTGCCGCCAAGGCGTCCAATGCCCTGGCCTGTACCTCGCGTTCGGCGGCCGCCGCGATGAACGCCGACACGTTCTCCGAGCCAACCAGCTCTCGCACGGCCCGCATTGTCCCCAGGGGTACGGCGACGGACTGCGGTTCGTTCTGCGGTACGGGCACCGGACCATCGGCGAGGTGTCGATGCAGATGCCGGGTGGCGAACAGGCGCATGGCGCGCGCCAGTTCGGCGTCCACCGACTGCTGGGCGAGCGGCCGCAGGCGGCGCACGAGCGAAGCGGCTTCGGCGGCTTCCGCGTCGGTCGGCGGGTACGGGCCGAGGTAGCGCGCGAAGACGTGCTCGGTGGTGAACTCAAGGAAACGGGCCGCTATATGTTCGATCTGGCCCCGCAACTCCCTGAGATGGCCCGCGATCGCGGACAGCGGGACGCCCGCCCCGTGCAACTCGGCCGCCACAGCGAGCTCTTGAGGGCTCGGGACGAGGAACTCGTCGTCCCGTCCGGGGATGCGCTCCAGGATGCCCAGCTCGATCGCGTCCCGCAGGGCGGCGTCATCGGGTTCGCCGCCGAACGTCTCCTCCAGCTCGACCCGCGTGATGCGTCCGGCCCGCTCGTCCGTCCACGGCCCGTCCACCTCGGCGACGAGTCCGAGTACGCCACCGAGCCCGCGGCCCGCGTCCCAGGCCTCCAGGAGTTCCTTGATGGAGGCCAGGGTGTAGCCGCGGTCGAGCAGATCGGCGATCTGCCGCAGCCGGGACAGATGCGTGTCCGTGTACACGTTGGCCCGTCCGCGACGCTCGGGGCGTGGCAGCAGCCCCCGGTCCTGGTAGGCGCGGATCGTGCGGACCGTGGCGCCGCTGTGGTGGGCCAGGTCCTCGATCCGGTACTCGGCGGCCGACTGCCCCGATCGCTCCGTCACACCGCACGCCCCTCGGTCGTCCCCGTTCACATCAGCGTCCCACTCATGGAAGGGGTCGCTCCGGTCACCCGAGGGCCGAGCGGCCGATCGCGCCCGCCGCGGCCCGTGCCGCGGGCGACACCGCCAGATACTCGACGGCCTTGCGCAGCGAACCCTCCTGCGAGGGATGGTACGACCGCCGCAGGTAGCGGGGTACGGCCGCACCCAGCTCGCGCCAGGTGGGCAGCAGCCCTTTGCGGACCGCCTTGTTGTGCTCGGCCAGGGAGTAGCGCGCCCGGCCGGCGAGCTGCGGGTCGTGGCGTATCAAGTAGGCCGCGCCCCACGCCCACAGGTAGAGCATCACGGGGGCGGTGACCGTCATGCCCGCGATGCGGCGGGCGTAGCGGGGCAGGCCCCGGCCGCCGCAGTGCTGGTACATGTCGAACGCGACCGCGCGGTGCTCGACCTCCTCCGCGCCGTGCCAGCGCAGCAGGTCGAGCATGACCTCGTCGCAGCCCGCGCGGTCGAGGGCCTCGGCGCGCAGCACCCAGTCGCCCAGGACCGCCGTGAACTGCTCGATCGCCGCCACCACCGCCAGGCGGAAGCGCAGCCACTCCTGGTCCGGTATCGGCGCTCCCAGGGGCGGCCGCTCGCCGAGCAGCTTCTCGAAGAGGAAGTCGACGTACTTCGTGTAGGCGGCGGTCTCCAGCCGCTGAGCGGCCAGGTGGTCGAGGACGTACGCGTGCTGGACGCTGTGCGTGGCCTCCTGGCCCATGAACCCCTTCACGTCACGCAGGAGTTCGGGGTCGTCGACCAGCGGCAGGCCCTCCTTGAAGACCTTCACGAACCACCGCTCCCCCGCGGGCAGCAACAGATGCAGCACGTTGATGACATGGGTGGCGGTCGGCTCGTCCGGTATCCAGTGCAGCGGCGTCGACTCCCAGTCGAAGGAGACGCGGCGCGGCGTGATCGTGTGGTGCTCGCCCCGGTCCACGGGGCCCGGGCCGGCGGTGCTCACAGGGGCGGCTCCATCCGTGCGACCGCGCGCAGGGCCCTCGGCGTGAAGCGGGACATGAGATGCGCGCCGCGGGCCTCCGGGGTGACCGGGACGACGGCCTTGTTGTGCACGACGGCACCCAGGATCGCGTCGGCGACCTTCTCCGGCGGGTAGTTGCGCAGGCCGTACAGGCGGGAGGACTTCTTCTGGCGGCGCTTCTCCTCCTCGGCGTCCACCCCGGCGAAGCGGGCCGTCGCCGTGATGTTCGTGTTCACCAGGCCGGGACAGATCGCGGAGACCCCGATGCCCTGCCCGGCCAGCTCGGCGCGCAGGCACTCGCTGAGCATGAGGACGGCGGCCTTGGAGGTGGAGTACGCGGGGAGCGCCTTCGAGGGCTGGTACGCGGCGGCGGACGCGGTGTTGACGATGTGGCCGCCCTGACCGCGCTCCGCCATCTGCTTGCCGAACAGGCGGCAGCCGTGGATGACACCCCACAGGTTCACGTCGAGGACCCTCTTCCAGTCCTCCGGGCTCGTGTCGAAGAAGGAGCCCGACAGGCCGATGCCCGCGTTGTTCACCAGGACGTCGAGCACGCCGTACTCGGACGCGACCTTCTCGGCGAGCTTCTCCATGGCCTGCTCGTCCGTGACGTCGACGGTCTCCGCCCACGCCTGCGGGGCGCCTATGAGCCGCGCCAGCTCGGCGGTGCGGGCGGCGCTCTCCGCGTCCCGGTCGACGGCGACCACGCGCGCGCCGGCCTCGGCGAACGCGAAGGCGGTGGCCCGCCCGATGCCGCTGCCGGCCCCGGTGACCAGGACGAGCTGGCCGCCGAACCGGTCCGCGTGCTTGCCGTCGGCCACCTTGCGCTGTGCGGGCACGCCCGCCTCCTGGTCCTCGTTCGCGGTGACGAACTCACTGATCCAGGCGGCGAGCTGGTCGGGCCGGGTGCGCGGCACCCAGTGCTTGGCGGGCAGGGTGCGCCGGGTCAGCCGGGGCGCCCACAGCTCCAGGCGGTCGTACAGCTTCGGTGACAGGAAGGCGTCCCCGAGCGGCGTGATGAGCTGCACGGGCGCGTGCGCGTACGCGTCCTCGCGCGGGCGGCGCAGCCGCGCCCGCACGTTGTCCCGGTACAGCCAGGCGCCGTGCGCGGCGTCCGAGGGGAGCGACGACGTCGGATAGTCGCCCGCGGGGACCCGCTCCACGCGCTCCAGGATCCTGGGCCAGCGCTTGCCGAGCGGCCCGCGCCAGGCCAGCTCGGGCAGGACGGGCGTGTGCAGCATGTACACGTACCAGGACTTGGCGCCCTGGCCGAGGAGCTGGCCCACCTTGCGGGGCGTGGGCCGCTTCATGCGCTGCTTGATCCAGTGCCCGAAGTGGTCGAGGGACGGGCCCGACATCGAGGTGAAGGACGCGACGCGCCCCTCGGTGCGCGCGACCGTGGCGAACTCCCACGACTGCACCGAACCCCAGTCGTGCCCCACCACGTGGACCGGCTCGTCGGGGCTCACCGCGTCGATGACGGCGATGAAGTCGTCGGTCAGCTTCTCCAGGGTGAAGCCGCCGCGCAGCGGGACCGGTGCCGTGGAGCGGCCGTGCCCGCGGACGTCGTACAGCACCACATGCAGGTCGTAGCGGTCCACGAGGCGCGAGGCGACCTCGGACCAGACCTCCTTGGAGTCCGGATAGCCGTGGACGAGGACGACGGTCGGCCGTGCCGCGTCGCCCAGCTCCACCACGCACAGCTCGATCCCGCCCGTGCGCACCCGGCGCTCGCGCGCGCCGTGCAGTCCCATCAGGTCCGTCATCAGATGCCCTCCGCCCAGCGCCGCACGTGCGGCAGATCGTCGTCCAGCCAAAAAGCGCTCTCCTCGGGGTCCTTGGAGTCGGTGACCACGAGGAGCTCCTCGAACTTGGCGCCCGTGCCGCGGAATCCGAGATGCGGCTCCACCGCCCACAGCCCCGGCCTCGGCGGATGGTCCGAGAACCTGTACGGCGACCAGAGCGGGGACCAGCCGTCCCGGTGCCCGTGCAGCGCGTCGCTCGCCAGCCCCTTGAGGGACTGTGTGCCGAAGCCGAAGAGCGTCGGGGTGAGCCGCCGCTCCTTGACCCGGTCGACCTTGTGCGCGATGACGCCGAAGGGGTACGCCCGGTGCCGGTTCGCATAGCCCTGGCGGACCATCAGCCGGTCGACGTCCTCGTAGATCTCCCGCAGCGAGCGGCGCTCGCGCACCTCGCGCAGCAACAGCTCGCGGTGCGCCTCCAGATCCGAAAGCAGCTTGTCGTGCACGGGGTTGGGGCCGAGGCAGCCCGAGTAACCGATGTCCGCCGTGTAGCCGTGGTGGACCGGAGCCATGTCGAGGATGAACGGCATCCCCGCCTCGAGCTTCCGGTTCGTGGGGAAGAACTGCAACGGGATGCGGAAGTTCACGAACGCGGTGCGGTCGCCGAACCAGGCGAACGGGAGGTGGAACCAGTCCTTCACCCCGCGCTCGCGCAGCCAGTCCCGCTGCATCCGCGCGGCCTCGCGCTCCGTCACTCCGGGCTTGAGCTGTGCCGCGACCGCTTCCGCGCACTCGTACGCGAGGGTCTGCACCGTCCTGAACCCCCGCAGCTCCGCGGAGAGTTCCCGTACCACTGCTGAGGCCATGCCACCGTCCGTCCGGGTCCCGGCCGCCCGGGTCCTGTGACCGGGCCGTCGCCGTACGCGCTCGTAACTTGACACTGATGAATGTGACAATGCCTGGCGGCGACGTCAAGGGGCCTGCGGCAGACTGTGGAAAAGCTCCGTGATGTGCACAACGCCGACACCCTGCGGCGCGACGGCCTCGACGATCTCGACGGCTCGGCCCCGTCGCGGGACCGACCCCCGGGAGGGGCTACTCAGGGAGGACCCCTAGGGACCCGTAATACTCAGGTCTCATACGAGGTCGACCCCACGGTCTGACGAATTGGTGTGGCCTGCGCCACTACCGTCGAACCGTGACTGTGATCGCGACCGAAAGCCTGAGCAAGCGGTTCCCCCGGGTGACCGCTCTTGACCGGCTGACCATGGACATCGGGCCCGGGGTGACCGGACTCGTCGGGGCCAATGGAGCCGGCAAGTCCACCATGATCAAGATTCTTCTTGGTCTGTCCCCCGCCACGGAGGGCCGTGCCGAAGTGCTCGGACTCGACGTCGCGACGAAGGGCGCCGCCATCCGCGAGCGGGTCGGCTACATGCCGGAGCACGACTGCCTGCCGCCCGACGTCTCGGCCACCGAGTTCGTCGTGCACATGGCCCGCATGTCGGGCCTGCCGCCGACCGCCGCCCGCGAGCGCACCGCGGACACGCTGCGCCACGTCGGCCTGTACGAGGAGCGCTACCGCCCCATCGGCGGCTACTCGACGGGCATGAAGCAGCGCGTGAAGCTGGCCCAGGCCCTCGTCCACGACCCGCAGTTGGTCTTCCTCGACGAGCCGACGAACGGCCTGGACCCGGTCGGCCGCGACGACATGCTGGATCTGATCCGCCGCGTCCACACGGACTTCGGCATCTCCGTCCTCGTCACGTCGCACCTCCTCGGCGAGCTCGAGCGCACCTGCGACCACGTCGTCGTCATCGACGGCGGCAAGCTCCTGCGCTCCAGCTCCACCACGGACTTCACGCAGAACACGGCGGTCCTCGCCATCGAGGTCACCGACAGCGACGAACACCCGGACGGCACAAGCGCGTTGCGCGCGGCCTTCGAGGAGCGCGGCATCGAGACCAGCACCGGCGGCGAGCTGCCCGGCGCGGGCCACACCGTACTGATCACCGCGCAGGGCGAGGAGACGTACGACATCGTGCGCGACGTCGTCGCGGACCTCGGCCTCGGCCTGGTCCGCATGGAGCAGCGCAGGCACCACATCGCGGAGGTCTTCCGCCCGGCGGACGAGCCGCGGCAGCAGCCGTTCGCCTCCGCGGCGGCCCAGCAGACGGGAGGCCGGTCCGATGACCACTGAACCCATGCCCACGGACCGCGCGTCCACCCAGATCCACAACATCGGCTACCGCCACTACGACGGCCCGCGCCTGGGCCGCGCGTACGCCCGCCGCTCCCTCTTCTCGCAGAGCCTGCGCGGCGCGTACGGCCTCGGCCGCTCGGCCAAGTCGAAGGTGCTGCCGATGCTGCTCTTCGTCGTGATGTGCGTCCCGGCACTGATCATGGTCGCGGTGGCCGTCGCCACGAAGGCCAAGGACCTGCCGGTGGACTACACCCGCTACGCGATCGTCCTGCAAGCCGTGATCGGCCTCTACGTGGCATCGCAGGCACCCCAGGCCGTCTCCCGCGACCTGCGTTTCAAGTCGGTGCCCCTCTACTTCTCGCGGCCCATCGAGCGCGTCGACTACGTGGTCGCGAAGTTCGCCGCGATGACGTCCGCGCTGTTCGTCCTCACGGCCGCGCCGCTGATCGTCCTCTACGTAGGCTCTCTGCTCGCCAAGCTGGACTTCACCGAGCAGACCAAGGGATTCGCCCAGGGACTGGTCTCCGTGGCACTGCTGTCGCTGCTCTTCGCCGGGATCGGCCTGGTCGTCTCCGCCATCACACCCCGCCGCGGCTTCGGCATCGCCGCCGTCATCGCCGTCCTGACCATCTCCTACGGCGCGGTCTCCACCGTCCAGGCGATCGCGGACGCGCAGGACAACGGCGACGCGGTGTCCTGGCTCGGCCTGTTCTCGCCGATCACCCTCATCGACGGGGTGCAGACCGCCTTCCTGGGAGCGGACTCCTCGTTCCCCGGCGCGCACGGTCCCTCGACCGGCCAGGGGCTGCTCTACCTGCTCGTCGTCCTCGGGCTCATCGCCGGCTCCTACGGCCTGCTGATGCGCCGCTACCGGAAGGTCGGACTGTGACCAGCATCAACATCGACCACGTCTCCCGCTGGTTCGGCAACGTCGTCGCGGTCAACGACGTCACGATGACGATCGGCCCCGGCGTCACCGGCCTGCTCGGTCCCAACGGCGCGGGCAAGTCCACACTCATCAACATGATGGGCGGCTTCCTGGCCCCGTCGAACGGATCGGTGACCCTCGACGGCGAGCAGATCTGGCGCAACGAACAGATCTACCGCCACATCGGGATCGTCCCCGAGCGCGAGGCGATGTACGACTTCCTCACGGGAGAGGAATTCGTCGTCGCCAACGCCGAACTGCACGGCCTCGGCAAGAAGGAGGCGCAGCGCGCGCTCGCCACGGTCGAGATGGAGTACGCCCAGGACCGCAAGATCTCCACGTACTCCAAGGGCATGCGGCAGCGCGTGAAGATGGCGAGCGCCTTGGTCCACGAGCCCTCGGTGCTGCTCCTCGACGAGCCGTTCAACGGCATGGACCCGCGCCAGCGCATGCAGCTCATGGATCTGCTGCGGCGCATGGGCGACGAGGGCCGCACGGTCCTGTTCTCCTCGCACATCCTCGAAGAGGTCGAGCAACTCGCCTCCCACATCGAGGTGATCGTCGCGGGCCGGCACGCGGCCAGCGGTGACTTCCGCAAGATCCGCCGCCTGATGACCGACCGCCCGCACCGCTATCTGATCCGCTCCAGCGACGACCGGGCGCTGGCCGCCGCGCTGATCGCGGACCCGTCGACCGCGGGCATCGAGGTCGACCTGAAGGAAGGGGCGCTGCGCATCCAGGCCGTCGACTTCGGCCGGTTCACGACACTGCTCCCGAAGGTCGCGCGCGCACACGGCATCCGCCTGCTCACGGTCTCGCCGTCCGACGAGTCCCTCGAGTCCGTCTTCTCGTATCTCGTCGCGGCGTAGGAGGCCCTGATGTACGACCCCACTGTCGCCCGGCTCACCTACCGGGCCCTGCTCGGCCGCCGCCGGGCCCTCATCCTCTTCGCGCTGCCCGTCCTGCTCGTCGTGATCTCCGCGCTCGTCCGCGGGCTGACCGGAGCCGACGACCAGACCGCGTCCGACGTCCTCGGCGGGTTCGCGCTCGCCACGATGGTGCCGCTCATCGGCGTCATCGCGGGCACGGGCGCCATCGGCCCCGAGATCGACGACGGGTCGGTCGTGTACCTGCTGTCGAAGCCGGTCAAGCGGCCCACGATCATCTTCACGAAGCTCATCGTCGCCATCGGCGTGACCATGGTCTTCTCCGCCGTCCCGACGCTCATCGCGGGCCTGATCCTGAACGGCAACGGGCAGCAGATCGCCGTCGCCTACACGGTCGCCGCCCTCGTGGCCTCCATCGCGTACGCGGCGATCTTCCTGCTGCTCGGCACGGTCACGCGGCACGCGGTCGTCTTCGGCCTGGTCTACGCCCTCGTCTGGGAGGCGCTGTTCGGCTCCCTGGTCGCCGGGGCGCGCACCCTCAGCGTGCAGCAGTGGTCCCTCGCGGTCGCCCACAAGGTGGCCGGCGGCGATCTCGTCACCTCCGACGTGGGGCTGCCGCTCGCCACGGTGTTCCTGGTGGCCGTGACCGTCCTGGCGACCTGGTACGCGGGGCAGAAACTGCGGGCGCTGAAGCTGGCCGGGGAGGAGTAGGCCGCCGAAAGGGGCGCCGACCGCTCCGGGCCTCCTCATCTCCTCACGCCGATTTCACCCTCCCATCCGGACACTGGTGGGAGGGTGCGCTGTTTCCTACGCCGCCCGAGGAGGACCCCATGGCATCCGAACCGACCCGTGAGGGGGACCGGCCGGAACAGGACGACGACGCCTGGGACGGCGTGGTCCTGGACGCCGACTTCATCCGGTCCGCGCAGACGACCGAGCCGTCCGCGCGGGCCCGCATGCTCACCGCGCGCTGGCGCCGGGGCGCACCGGAGCCGCAGCCGTGGCGGTCGGACGAGCCGCCCGCGGGATGGTTCTTCAGCAAGGCACGACGCCGCAGGTGGCGCCGCCGGTGAGCGCCGGAGTTTATTCGGTGGCGTCGAACCGGGCGCCGGGGCACAGTAGGGGTGTCACCGCGCCGGTCCGGTTCCGATACCGACACCGTCGCCCGTCCACGGGGAGAGGAGCGAGACGATGAAGTTCAGTAGTCCGTCGAGTTCCCGACAGGGCAGCCCGAGGCAGGCTCCGGAGTAGTCACTGCACTCCGTCGAGCCCCGCCCCAGGGGTGTTGCCCGGGGCGGCCGCTTCGAGCACGTGTCCTCAGCGGCACGTGGGCCGCCCACCCGGAGGATTGGCCGAGTGGTAAGGCAGCGGCTTGCTAAGCCGTAGTCGGGGCGGAAGCCCCGCGCGCGTTCGATCCGCGCATCCTCCGCATCTCTGCCGCGCCGAGCGGCTCGTCCGCGTCCGGCAGGCTCCGTCTGCGTCCGTCTGCATCCGTCTGCATCCGTCTGCATCCGTCAGAGTCCGTCCGCGTCCGGCTGTGCCCCGCCGGACCGGCCGCCGAACCGGCGCGGTGTCACGGGCGCCGGTCAGCCCAGCAACCGCTCCAGGACCACCGCGATGCCGTCGTCCTCGTTCGACGACGTCACCTCGTCGGCCACGGCCTTCAGCTCCGCATGGGCGTTGGCCATCGCCACGCCGTGGGACGCCCAGCCGAACATCGGGATGTCGTTGGGCATGTCACCGAAGGCGATCGTGTCCGCGGCCTTCGCGCCGAGGCGCCGGGCCGCCAGCGAGAGGCCCGTGGCCTTCGAGAGCCCCAGCGGGAGCAGCTCGACGATGCCCTCGCCGGCCATCGTCACGCCGACCAGATCACCGGCGACCGTACGCGCGACCGCCGCCAGCTCGTCGTCGGTCATGCCCGGGTGCTGCACGTAGACCTTGTTGAGCGGCGCCGCCCACAGATCCGAGACGTCCGTGAACGGGATGGCGGGCAGGTGGCCCTCACCGACCTGGTAGCCCGGGCCGACGATCACCTCGCCCTCCAGTCCGTCGCGGCTCGCGGCGAGCGCCATCGGGCCGATCTCGGCCTCGATCTTCGACAGGGCGAGCCCCGCGAGCTGCCGGTCGAGCGTCACGGACGTGAGGAGCCGGTGCTCCCCCGCGTGGTACACCTGCGCGCCCTGCCCGCACACCGCGAGACCGTCGTAACCGAGGTCGTCGAGGATGTGCCGGGTCCAGGGCACGGCCCTGCCGGTCACGATGATGTGCGCGGCGCCCGCCGCGGTGGCCGCGGTGAGCGCCTCACGCGTGCGCGTGGAGACCGTGTGGTCGGTACGGAGCAGCGTCCCGTCCAGGTCGGTCGCGACGAGCTTGTACGGGAAGGCGGGTGTGGTGGGAGCGGGATGGCTCACGTGCTGATCGGCTCCAGACTGCGCTTACTTGGGCTCAAGAGTGGCTCGTCCCCCCAGGTACGGCCGCAGCACCTCGGGCACACGCACGGAGCCGTCGGCCTGCTGGTGGTTCTCCAGAATGGCGACGATCGTGCGCGGTACCGCGCACAGCGTGCCGTTCAGCGTCGAGAGCGGCTGGACCTTCTTGCCGTCGCGCATACGGATCGACAGGCGGCGCGCCTGGAACCCGTCGCAGTTCGAGGCCGAGGTCAGCTCGCGGTACTTGCCCTGCGTCGGGATCCACGCCTCGCAGTCGAACTTGCGCGAGGCGGAGGAGCCCAGGTCACCGGTGGCGACGTCGATCACCTGGAAGGGCAGCTCGAGGCCGGTCAGCCACTGCTTCTCCCACTCCAGGAGGCGCTGGTGCTCGTTCTCCGCGTCCGCCGGGTCGACGTACGAGAACATCTCGACCTTGTCGAACTGGTGCACGCGGAAGATGCCGCGGGTGTCCTTGCCGTACGTACCGGCCTCGCGGCGGAAGCACGGCGAGAAGCCGGCGTAGCGCAGCGGCAGCTGGTTCGCCTCGACGATCTCGTCCATGTGGTACGCCGCGAGCGGGACCTCGGAGGTGCCGACCAGGTAGTAGTCGTCCTTCTCCAGGTGGTACACGTTCTCCGCGGCCTGGCCGAGGAAGCCCGTGCCCTCCATGGCGCGCGGGCGCACCAGGGCCGGGGTCAGCATCGGCGTGAAGCCGGCCTCGGTGGCCTGCGCGATCGCCGCGTTCACGAGCGCGAGCTCCAGGAGGGCGCCGACGCCCGTCAGGTAGTAGAAGCGCGATCCGGAGACCTTCGCGCCGCGCTCGACGTCGATGGCGCCGAGCGACTCGCCGAGCTCCAGGTGGTCCTTGGGCTCGAAGCCCTCGGCGCCGAAGTCGCGGATCGTGCCGTGCGTCTCCAGGACGACGAAGTCCTCCTCGCCGCCGCGCGGGACGTCGGGGTGAACGATGTTGCCCAGCTGGAGGGCGAGACGCTTGGTCTCCTCCTCGGCGTCACGCTGCTCGGCCTCGGCGGCCTTCACGTCGGCCTTGAGGGCCTCGCCCTTCTTGAGCAGCTCCGCGCGCTCCTCGGGCGTGGCCTTGCCCATCAGCTTGCCGAGCGACTTCTGCTCGGAACGGAGTTCGTCGAAGCGGAGCCCGGACGACCTGCGCCGCTCATCGGCGGACAGGACGGAGTCGACGAGCGCGACGTCCTCTCCACGGGCGCGCTGGGAGGCGCGAACACGGTCGGGGTCCTCACGGAGCAGGCGAAGGTCAATCACCCCTCAAGGCTACCGGTGCGCGGTTCCGGCTCACGACCCGATATCCGTTGCGATGCTTATGCCCTATTTGCCGGAATGTGAATTAAGGGCGGAACAGCGCCGGAATGAGGACGGGACGCGCTCTCCGGCGCCCGTCAATAAAACCCGGCCCTTTCCCTGAAAAGGGGCAGGCGGGACGCGGGCCCTTGACGTGATTCCCTTGCGGGGAAGGGGACTTGAGGCTCGGTTGTCCACAGTTACGCACAGTCCGGAAAAGTTATCCACAGGCTGTGAGAAAGAACTGTGGACACCGGAAGTGATCGTTCCGAAAGCCGCATGTGTGGCGAAGGATTCCCGTTCCAAACCCGACTCATGCTCACTTTCGGGTGGAAATGCTTCACTCCAAAGAGTTGATCAAGGGAAAAGAGTGGACGAGGGGTGACGTGCGGGACTGTGGACGGACTTGCGGGCTGTAGGCC
Source organism: Streptomyces sp. Q6 (assembly GCF_036967205.1). Lineage (NCBI taxonomy): Bacteria > Bacillati > Actinomycetota > Actinomycetes > Kitasatosporales > Streptomycetaceae > Streptomyces > Streptomyces citrinus. Next base: position 4,209,687 of record NZ_CP146022.1, on the reverse strand, counting down.
GATTTGTCGACCATGTCGCATGATCCTGTCGACTTGTCCCCAGGTCGAGAAGGTAACCTGTGGATAACTCTTGTGGACGAAGAAAATCCGCTGGTAGGACGGGCCGCGGACGCGGCAAGAAGCCGGACCCGGCGGTGGAGAACCCGGATCCGGCGGGGGTGTGCGGGTGCTAGAAGCGGCCGTCCTGGCAGCGTGCCAGCCAGTCGGACGCCGCCACGAACTCGTCGTCCGACGTCCCGGCGCGGAGCGGGCGCACGTCCTTGGTGGCGACGCCCGCGCGCGGGTACGAGCCGAGGAAGCGCACCTGCGGGCAGGCCCGCTTGAGGCCCATGAGCGCCTCGGCCACCCGCCGGTCGGAGATGTGGCCTTCGGCGTCCATCGCGAAGCAGTAGTTGCCGATGCCCTTTCCGGTCGGCCGGGACTGGAGCAGCATCAGGTTGACCCCGCGGATGGCGAACTGCTGGAGCAGTTCCATCAGGGCGCCGGGATGGTCCTCGCGCTGCCAGATGACGACGGAGGTCTTGTCCGCGCCGGTCGGTGCGGCGGGCCGGGCGGGCTTGCCGACGAGCACGAACCGGGTCTGCGCGTTCTCCGCGTCGTGGATCTCGGTGACCAGGGGTTCCAGGCCGTACCGCTCGGCCGCGAACTCGCCGGCGAACGCGGCGTCGTACCGGCCTTCCTGGACGAGCCGTGCGCCGTCGGCGTTGGACGCGGCGGACTCCCAGACCACGTCCTCGGCGAGGTGGGTCTTCATCCAGTTGCGGACCTGCGGCTGGGCGGCCGGGTGCGCGGTGACCGACTTGATGTCGCTCAGCCGGGTGCCGGGGCGGACCAGCAGGGCGAAGGTGATGTCGAGCAGCACCTCGCGGTAGATCATCAGCGGGGCGCCCGCCACCAGCTCGTCGAGGGTCGTGGTGATGCCGCCCTCGACGGAGTTCTCGATCGGCACGAACGCGGCCTCGGCCTCGCCGTTGCGCACGGCGTCGAGCGCCGCCGGTACCGACACCACGGGCAGGAGCGTGCGGGTGGCCGTCTCCGGCAGGGTGCGCAGGGCGACTTCGGTGAAGGTGCCCTCGGGTCCGAGATACGCGTAGCTGGCTGGCATGAGGTCACCCTAATGGGCCGTACGGGGTGGAAAACGCGGATGTCGCCCCGGTCCGGGCGGGCGGGTGTGAGTCAGCCCTCCAGCAGGGCCTGCCCCACGTATCCGCCCTTCTCGGCGCCGCCGGGGACCGCGTACAGGCCGCTCGACTCGTGCCGGACGAACTGCGACAGGGCGTCGCCGCGGTCGAGTTTGCGCTGGACGGGGACGAATCCGCGCAGAGGGTCCGCCTGCCAGCACACGAAGAGCAGGCCCGCGTCGGGGACGCCGTCCTGGTCGAAGCCGTCGTGGAAGGAGAAGGGGCGGCGGAGCATGGCGGCGCCGCCGTTCTGGTCGGGGCGGCTGATGCGGGCGTGTGCGTTGATCGGGATGACGAGGTCGCCGTTCGCGTCCGTCTTCTCCAGGTCCGGTTCGGTGGTCTCCTTGCCGCCGGTCAGCGGGGCTCCCGTGGATTTCTTGCGGCCGATGACGTCCTCCTGGGCCTTCGACGACAGCTTCTCCCAGTCGTCGAGGAGCATCCGGATCCGGCGTACGACGGCGTACGAGCCGTTCGCCATCCATGCCGGGGAGCTCGCGGAGGAGCCTGAGGCGGGCACGTAGATCCGCTTGTCGAAGTCGGACTCGGACGGCTTGGGGTTGTTGGTGCCGTCGATTTGGCCCATCAGGTTGCGGGCCGTCATCGGGTGGGAGGTGGCGCCGGGCGAGCGGTTCAAGCCATTCATCTGCCAGCGCACCTTGGCCGCCGCGCCCGTGTCCTTCTGGATCGCGCGCAGGGCGTGGAAGGCGACGAGGGAGTCGTTGGCGCCGATCTGCACCCATAGGTCGCCGTTGCTGCGGGCCTTGTCGAGGTGGTCGGAGAAGAAGTCGGGCAGTGGGTCGAGGGCGGACGGTCGCTGCTTCTCCAGTCCCGTACGGGAGAAGAAGCTGTGGCCGAAGCCGAAGGTGATCGTCAGTGAGGACGGGCCCGCGTCCCGGGCCACGTCCGTGTCGTCGGACGACAGCGGCTCGCCCGCCATCAGCCGCTCGGCCGTCGCCGACCAGCGGCGCAGCAGCGCGGTGGCTTCCTTGCGGCCCGCGCCCGCGGCCAGGTCGAAGGCGATGAGGTGGCCGCGTGCCTGCATCGGTGTGGTGATGCCGGGCTGATGTTTCCCGTGAAACATCACCGTGTCCGCGCCGAGTGTCGTCAACGCGGCGTGCTGTTCGGGCGAGTTCGAGGACGCCACGGCGTATCCCGCGCCCGCGCCGACGGCGCCGAGGGCGACACCGGTGGCGCCCGCCGTGCCGATCAGACGGCGCCGGGAGATGCCGGAGGGGGCCTGGGCGGAGGGTTCGGTACGGCTCTGAGTGTCAGCCATGGTCGTTCAGCCGATCTTCGCGTTCTTGGTGACGGTCACTTGGTCGATGTCGGAGGTGCGCACGGTCACCGCGATCTTCCAGTCGCCCGCGACGGGGATCTGGACGCCGCTCGCCGACCAGTGGCCGGTGGCGATGTGGTCGGGCACGACGGGCAACGGGCCGATCTTCCGTGCCTCCAGGGTGAGGGCGACCTTCACCTCGGGGACGTCGAAGGCCTTGCCGTTCGGCCGCTCCACGTAGACGTGCATCTCGTTGTCGCCGGTGCGGCCGGGGTCGACGTCCAGGAGGACCGTGCCCTTGCCGTCCTTGCCGCCGGTGTCGAAGGGCAGCTTCAGGGAGAGCGGCCCCGACTGGGTCTGGGCGGCGGAGGTGGCGGCCTTGGCCTCTTCCTCCGTACGGCCGGGCTCGGTGGAGGTCAGCACGGTGGTGACGGCGAGCAGGACGACGGCGACGCCGGCCTCGGCGAGGACCGAGCGGCGCAGTCCGAAGCGGTGCGGGTCGGCGTCCCGGGCGCGCTTCGCGCGGGCCGTGGCCATCGCCGCGCGCTGCCGCGCGAGTTGAGCGGCGCGCTTGGGGTCGTCGCTCGTCACGGTGTCGCCGGGTACGTCGTCGCTCGTCGGGTCGGCGGCGCCGCTCTTGCCGGGTTTCGCGCTCTGGGCGCTCTTGGCGCTCTTGGCGCCGCCGCCGACGGCGACCGGTTCCTTCTTCTCGGAGGTGCCCTGCCGCACCACGGACGCGGAGAGCCGGCTCGTCCACGTACGGGAGATCCAGGCGATGCCGACCAGGACGGCGACGAGTCCGATCTTGAGCAGCAGAAGCTGTCCGTACGTCGTCCCGGTCAGGGCCGACCAGGAGCCGACCTGCCGCCACGACTGGTAGAGCCCGGTCGCCGCGAGTGTCACGACGCTGAAGAACGCGACCCGGGAGAAGCGGCGTACGGCGGTCTCCTCGATCGAAGGGGTCCGGTACAGCGCGACGAGCAGGGTGGTCAGGCCGCCCAGCCAGGCGGCCACGGCCAGCAGGTGCAGGACGTCGACGGGCATGGCGAGGCCCGCCTGGATGCCGGTCGAGGCGTGTTCGGCCATGGCCCAGGTGGCGGCGAGTCCGGCCGCGACGACGGCGCCGCCGATGGCGAGCCCGAAGGTGAGGTCCTTGACCTCCTTCTTGTCGCCGTCCTCGGCCCGCTTCACGTAGGCGCCGAAAAGCACCGCAATGAAGAGGGCTGCCGCGGCGAGCAACAGAAGGCGGGACGTCAGCGCCGCGCCCGTCTTGGTCTGCAGCACCTGCCCGAGCTGTGTCGTGTCGAAGACGTCGCCGAGCTTTCCGGAGCCGGTGTACGAGCCGCGCATCAGGAGCAGTGCGAGGGTGGCGGCGGTGAGGGCGGTCCAGCCGCCCACCACGACCCGCTGCACGGGCTTGAGCGCGGCTCCGCGCGGCCAGCAGCCGAGCACGAACGCGGCGCCGCCCACGAGCAGCACGAAGCCCGCGTACGAGACGTAGCGGGCGAATCCGTAGAGCCCGCCGACGACGCCTCCGCCCGCGTTCTGGTCGGCCAGGACGGCGGAGGTCTTGGAGGGGGCTCCGATGGAGAACGTGAAGGCGCCGGAGACGGGATGGCTGTCGGCCGACACGACCTGGTAGGCCACGGTGAACGTGCCGTCGGGCAGGCCGGAGTGCAGGCCCACGGTGTACGTCGTGCCGCGGGGGTGGCCGACCTTGCCGGTGTCGACGCGTTTGCCCGCCGGGTCCAGGACGCGCACCGCGCCGCCGGACATGGCGACGTCCTCGGAGAAGGTCAGCGACACGCTCCGCGGCGCCGTCTCGACCACCGCTCCCTGTCGGGGGTCGCTCCCGGTCAGCGCGGCGTGCGCGGACGAGGGAGCGGCACCGGCCAGGAGCGCGCCGGTGACGGCGAGGAACAGCAGCACCAGGTGCCACAGGCGGGGAGCGATGGTCTTCACGTGCGGTCAGCCCCTCAATGAGACGCGTGCGACGTCGGGTTGTAGGTGGCGGCCTTCACCGGGAAGGCGACCTTGACGGTGCCGGCCTTGGCGAAGTGCAGCTCCACGGCCACCTTGTCGCCCTCTTCCGGCTTCTGCGCCACGTTCTCGAACATGAGGTGGTTGCCGCCGCGTTCGAAGTCGAGCGTGCCGTCGGCGGGCACGGCGAAGGACTTCTGCTCCTTCATCACGCCGCCCTTGGTGCTGTGCAGGGTGACCTGCCGCGCGAGGGTGCTGGAGACGGAGGTGAGCGTGTCGGCGCCGCCGCTGTTGCGCACGACGAAGAACCCGGCCGCCATGTCGCCGGAGGCGGGCGCGGGGATGAACGCGCCCTCGACCTTCAGGTCCGGCTCGTCCTGCCCGCCGCAGGCGGTGAGGGCACACCCGGCGGCGAGTATCACGGCGCTCAGGGCGAGGGGGGTGCGCCTCACGGCCTGGCCCCCTTGATGATCTTGGGCAGGTCCTTGGTGTAGTCGTCGACGGTGGCTTCCTCGTCGTACAGCAGGTAGCCGCCGTCGGTCTTCGGCGAGAAGGCGATGACCTGCGTGCCGTGCATCGACACGAGCTTGCCGTTCTTGTCCTTCTGCGTCGGCTCGATGGAGATGCCGAGGGTGCGGGCGCCGCCCTGGATGGTGGCGAAGTCGCCGGTCAGGCCGATGAAGTCGGCGTCCTGGGCCTTGAGCCACTTGCCGAGCACGGCCGGAGTGTCCCGGTCCGGGTCGGTCGTGACGAAGACGACCTGGAGCTTGTCCTGTTCGGCCTTGGGCAGGGCCTTCTTGGCCACCGCGATGTTGCTCATCGTCAGCGGGCAGACGTCGGGGCAGTGGGTGTAGCCGAAGTAGATCAGCGTCGGCTTGCCGTCGGTCCGCTCGCGCAGGTCGAACTTCTTGCCGTGGGTGTCGGTGAGGACCAGGTCCGGCTTCTCGAAGGGCTTGTCGAGCACGGTCACGTTCTGCTGCGAACCGGCCTCGGCGGACACCTCGGCGACCGACTTCCCGCTGTCGTCGCTGCCGCCGCACGCGGAGAGCGTGAGGGCGGCCGCCGTGACCAGACCGGCGGCGAGCAGGGTCTTCTTCTTCATCTTCATGGTCTTGCGCATAGAGAAATGTCCCAGATGTGAGGGGGCCGGCGGGTGCCGGGATCGCCCACCGCGACCCCGGCACCCGCCATGGGTGGCTCAGCTGTTGGTACGCCGACGGCCGGCCAGCACGCCGAACGCCACACCGGCGACGCCGACGGCGATACCGACGACGCCGAGGACACGGGCGGTGGTGTCACTGCCGGAGCCGTCGGACGACGTGTCGGAGGAGGCCGCGGTGGTCTCCTTGTCGTGGTCGGCGCTGTCGTCGGAGGAGGCGCCGGACGAGCCGTGCTCGTCGCCGGTCGCGGCCGTCAGCTCAAGGGTGGGCGCCGGGTTCTCCGGCTCCTCCTGGCCCTCCTGCTGCGGCTCGATCCAGCGCACGACCTCCTTGTTGTCGTACGTCTGGATCGCCTTGAAGACGAGCTCGTCGGCGTCGGTCGGCAACTGGCCGATGGACACCGGGAACTTCTGGAAGTAGCCGGGCTGGATGCCCTTGGTGTCGCCGGAGCCGGTCGCGGTCCAGGTGACCTTGGAGACGGCCTCGGTGATCTTCTCGCCGTGCAGCTCGATCGGCTTGTCGAGCGTGGACTTGGTGACCTTGGCCGTCCAGCCCGGGACGGGCTCGGGCATCACCGAGGCGAGCGGGTGGTCGGTCGGGAGGCTGACCTCGAGCTTGGTGGTCGCGGCGTCGTCGCGCTCGTTGGGCACCTTGAAGTCGACCACGGCGTAGCTGCCCTTGGCGGCGGCGCCTTCGGGCTGCACGCTCACGTGCGCGAAGGCCGGGGCGGAGAGGAGGACGACGGAGGAGACGGCGGCGGCACCGACGAGAGCGGCGCGGGACATCTTCTTCATGGCAGAAAGAACTCCACGTTCAGCGGGATTCAGCGAAGGGTGGGGCGCGCGACCGCGGGGACGAACAGGCCACAGACAGGCGGCCGGACCACAGGGAAGCGACCGGGCCACAGGTATGCGGCCAGGACGCGTCCATGCCGTCTGGCACATGTATGCGGCGAGGAAGCGGTTGCGCGCGCGTGCCGCACGGCACACCTCACCCCACGCAGTACGTGGTGGAGTACGGGCGCCGTTCAGGCAGCGAGACGGAACGTGTCCGCGGCGGGCGGCCCGCGCCGGCTCACGGAGTGCTGAAGTACCGCGGCCCGCAGGACGGGGGGCGCGGCGAACCCCGTACGCGGCAGCCCGCGCGACAGCCCCCGGGCGCACCCGGGAGACCCGCGCGCAGGGCGCGTACGAGAGCGAGGGCGGCACGCAGGGAGCGGATGGGAGCCCCGGCCGCGACGCCGTGCGCCGACACCTTAGAGAGCCGCACGATCCGGCCCAGGGCGAGGTCGCCGTGGCGCATCAGCCACCCGGCGCCGACCGCGGCCAGCAGGTGTCCGATGAGCATGGGCAGCGACGGCAGCAGCGCCATCGACGGACCGGCCGCGCCTCCCATGTCGTGGTGGACGGCACCGGGCGCCACGCCCGCGTCGTCGAGGATCCGCCGCGCCTGCGCCGGGCTGAGCGCCGAAGCGCCGGCCCCGCACATCAGCCGCGCGGCCCGCTCCACGACGGAGGGTTCCGTCGCGCTCATGGTCATGGAGCCGTGCTGCCCCAGCCCGAACAGGCTGTGCAGGCCGATCTGCCCGATCCCCAGCGTGCAGGCGATGCCCGCCAGCGACCGCTCGCGGCCGGCCAGCGGGGTGGCCACACAGAAGGCGCCGAGGAAGCCCAGGACGAGCGTCCACGGGGCGACACCGGCGGTCGAACCGAGGACGTGCCCCGCCGCGGACAGCACGACGCAGACCGCGGCGAACACCGCGGCCCTCAGCAGCCGGAGATCGGCCGGGCTGTGCGTCTGGCGCTGGTGGGGGGCAGGCATGGCGGGCTCATCATCCCACTGGGCCCGCCCGCTCCGTACGGCAGGTCCGCAAGGTCCGGAATCTTCCGTACACCGCCGCCCGGGGTGCGCGCGTCGGCCGTATGGGCGGTATCACGTCAACTCCCTGATTGCGCAGGGCCGATGATGGCAATACGTATCGGTATGTCGAGCCGCGGCCAGGAGGCTGGAGCATGAGCATCTGGTGGTCCCTCCATCTGCGGCGCGAGGCTGCGAGCGTGCCGCTGGCCCGACGCCTCCTCATGGGCACCATGGAGACCGCGGGGGTCGATCCGGAGATCTCCTACGACCTGTCGGTCGCGCTCAGCGAGGCGTGTGCGAACGCGGTCGAGCACGGCGGCGCCGCGGCCGGTCCCGGGGAGACCTCGGGCGCGTACCGGGTCACCGCTTACCTGGACGGCGAGAAGTGCCGCATCGAAGTGGCCGATTCGGGCCCGGGGTTCCCGGCCCTGCGCGGCCGCGCGGTCGTCCGCCCGGCGCCCGACCAGGCGGAGAACGGGCGCGGGCTGTGTCTCATCCAGGAACTCGCGGACCACGTGCGCTTCGTGAACAGACCCGGCCGGGGCGGCGCCGTGGTCAGCTTCGACAAGATCCTCAAGTGGCGGGAGGACGCACCGCTCGTGGCGGTGTGACGAAGGGCCGCGGACATCCTTCGTCCACGGCCCCTCAGCGAACGCGTCGCTTTAAGTCGCGATCAGCCCTTCAGGCCGGCCATCCACGCCTCGACCTCGTCGGCCCGGCGCGGCAGCCCGTCCGACAGGTTCCGGTTGCCGTCCTCCGTGACGAGGATGTCGTCCTCGATCCGGACGCCGATGCCCCGGTACTCCTCGGGCACCGTCAGGTCGTCGGCCTGGAAGTACAGACCGGGCTCCACGGTGAGGCACATGCCGGGCTCCAGCGTGCCGTCCACGTACGCCTCGGTCCGCGCGGCCGCGCAGTCGTGGACGTCCATGCCGAGCATGTGGCCCGTGCCGTGCAGCGTCCAGCGGCGCTGCAGGCCGAGCTCCAGGACGCGCTCGACCGGGCCCTCGACCAGACCCCACTCGACGAGCTTCTCGGCGAGCACGCGCTGCGCGGCGTCGTGGAAGTCGCGGTACTTGCCGCCCGGCTTCACGGCCGCGATACCGGCCTCCTGGGCCTCGTACACGGCGTCGTAGATCTTCCGCTGGATCTCGCTGAAGCGGCCGTTGATCGGCAGCGTGCGCGTGACGTCGGCGGTGTAGTACGTGTGCGTCTCCACACCGGCGTCGAGCAGCAGCAGGTCGCCGGAGCGGACCGGGCCGTCGTTGCGGACCCAGTGCAGGGTGCAGGCGTGCGGGCCGGCGGCGCAGATCGAGCCGTAGCCGATGTCGTTGCCCTCCACGCGCGCGCGGAGGAAGAACGTGCCCTCGATGTAGCGCTCGGACGTGGCCTCGGCCTTGTCGAGGACCTTCACGACGTCCTCGAAGCCGCGCACCGTGGAGTCGACGGCCTTCTGGAGCTCGCCGATCTCGAACGCGTCCTTCACGATCCGCGCCTCGGAGAGGAAGACCCGCAGCTCCTCGTCGCGCTCCGCGGTGACCTTGTCGGTCAGGGCGGCCTCGATGCCGGCGTCGTAGCCGCGGACGACCCGGACCGGGCCGGTGGCGCCGCGCAGCGCGTCGGCGAGCTCGCGGACGTCGGAGGCGGGGATGCCGTACAGCTTCTCGGCCTCGCCCAGCGAGTGGCGGCGGCCGACCCACAGCTCGCCCTGGCCGTCGAGCCAGAACTCGCCGTTCTCACGGTTCGAGCGCGGCAGCAGGTAGATGGTCGCCCGGTGGCCGTCGGCCACGGGCTCCATGACGAGGACGCCGTCCTCCGTCTGGTTGCCGGTCAGGTACGCGTACTCGACGGAGGCGCGGAAGGCGTACTCCGTGTCGTTCGAGCGGGTCTTGAGGTTGCCCGCGGGCACCACGAGGCGCTCGCCCGGGAAGCGCGCGGACAGCGCGGCACGGCGGGCGGCGGTCTCGGCGGCCTGGGCGATCGGCCGCAGGTCGTGCAGCTCGGTGTCCGCCCAGCCGGACTGCATGTTCTCGGCGAGCTCGTCGGACACGCCCGGGTAGAGGCCGTTCTTGCGCTGCTTGATGGGCTCTTCGTCCGGGGTCTCCGGGGTGAGCTCCTCCGTCACGGTTCCTCCTGAATTACGGCCTGAGTACGGCAATGGACCCCCTCCATCGTACGAGCGTACGGAAGGGGGTCCAGGGCCGGAGGGCCTGTTACACACAGCTCCGGGAGGTCACTCGAAACGTGCCGCGAGCAGCACGACGTCCTCGTCGCTGTCGACCGCGTCGAGCCCGTCGGGCAGGACCGCGCGCAGCACGTGGTCGGCGATCGCGCCGGGGTCGTCGCGGAGCGGCTTGGGGACGCTCGCGGCGGCCGCGTGCAGCCGGGCGAAGGAGCGGTCCATGGGGTCACCGGTGCGGTGCAGCAGGCCGTCCGTGTAGAGCAGTACGGTCTCGCCGGGCTCGGGCGTGATCTCCACGCTCGGCGCCTCCCAGCAGGCGAGCATCCCGAGCGGCGCCGACAGGGTCGTCTCCGCGAACTCGGTGCGCCGCTCACCGATCACCAGCGGCGGGCTGTGCCCGGCGCCCGCGAGGACGATCTTCCGCTGGGCGGGCTCGCAGTAGGCGAAGAGGGCGGTCGCGCTGCGCGCGGGCTCGGTCAGGCGCAACAGGAGCTCCAGGTCGGACAGGACCGCGACCGGGTCCTCGCCCTCCATCACCGCGTACGCCCGCAGGGAGGCGCGCAGCCGGCCCATCGCGGCGACCGCGCTCGCGCCGGAGCCGGTGACCGAGCCGACCGCGAGCCCGAGCGCCCCTCGGGCAGCGGCAGCGCGTCGTACCAGTCGCCGCCGCCGCGCGGTCCCGTGCGGTGCCGCACGGCGAGCTGCACGCCCGCGACGCGGGGCAGCCGGGCGGGCAGCAGCTCGTCGGACATCGTGCGCGACCACGCGCGCGTGCGTTCGAGTTCGAGGAGGCGGGCCAGGTGCTCGGTGGCGTAGCGCGCGTACAGGCCGATGAGGTGGCGCTGGCGCTCGACGGGTTCGGCCGGCTCGTCGTAGAGCCAGACGGCGGCGCCGAGCCGGCCCGCGGCGTCGGTGGCGAGCGGCAGCGCGTAGCTCGCGGCGTAGCCCAGGCGCGCGGCGACCTCGCGGTGGCGCGGGTCGAGTCCGTCCTCGGAGAGCAGGTCGGCACGGGACTCGGGGTCGGTGGTGAGCCCGTCCAGGATCCGCCCGAACGACGTCGCGCCGCGCGGGACCGTCTCGATGTGCCCGAGGTCGGGCCGGGACAGGCCGAGGCCGACGGTGGTGTCGGGGCCGAGACCGTCGGCCGGTTCGAGCACGACAAGACCGCGCCGGGCGCCCACCAGGGCGGCTCCGGCGCGCAGCAGTTCGTGCAGTGCGTCCTCGAGTGCGGCCGTGCGGGCCAGCCGTTCCGTGAGTTCGTGCAGGGTCGTGAGGTCGGAGACCCAGCCGGCGAGGCGGTCCTGGATCACCGCGGTGGGGGCCGTGGGGGAAGGAGCGACCACGGGCGCCACAGGCGCGGGCGCGACAGTGTGTGCGGGTGGGGGAACCGTTGAATCGATTCCAGCCACTTTCGGGAGGCGTGGGGTTGTCATGGCTTCCGGCTTTCCGACCGGCCCATATTGCTCGATAGCATCGCAAACCCCCATGTCAGCCTATCCAGCGCTGCGCCGCTAGCAATGTCTCCACATCTACACGCACTGGAGAGGGGATGTCCAGCATTGTCCTGCTGGGATTCCTGGTGTCCGTGGTGTTCAAGTGCCTTCTGAGGTAATGCGATCTCTGTTCTCCCTCGCGATCTCGTCCTGATCTCGATCATCCCAAGATGGCCAAAAACTGACGCAGCGAACGGCATATTGCGGTCGACTGGCATTGTTCGACAGAGCGTCATGGCGGCCGCGATGGGTACGTACTCGGTGAAGACCAGGGGCAGTTGGGATCCACCCGGAACCTGGTGAAGGACCCGGGCGTCATAACCATCGACGACCGTGCCCCATCCTCCCGTGGGGGAGGCGGCGAGAAATACGCGGGACGGCAAACGCCAGGCGCCGCCACCCCACGCCAGGCTTTTCAAGGACGCAGCAGGCGCTCGGACTATAGGGGTTCCCCCTGTCTCAGGCCGGTGACTCAGGCTGGGTCAGGCGCTCCAAACACGTACGCGCAGTGACTGATCGACACATGATGTGATGTGGCCCACAGCGTTCTCTTCGGTCAACGGAAAGGAACGAGCGCTCATGCGCGAGATCCTCGGAAGGCGACGCAGGCTCCTGTCCAGGCGTGACAGCGGGAAGTCTGACCTGATCAGCGCGGCCCTCACGTTCGCGACAGCGTGGCAGTGGCCGGTTCTGCCGGGCATAGGGCTCGAGGCGGCGGGACGTCGCGACGGCGTCCGCTGCGCCTGCCCCGACCCGGAGTGCACGGTGCCCGGCGCGCACCCCTTCGACCCGGGGCTGCTCGCCGCGACGACCGACGAGCGCATGGTCCGCTGGTGGTGGACCAACCGTCCCGGCGCGCCCATCGTGCTCGCCACCGGTTCGCCGGCGGGGGCCTCCGGGGGGCGCGCACCCTGCGCGGTGAGCCTCCCGGCGGTAGCGGGCGCCCGTGCTCTCGCGGCACTCGACCGCACCGGCATCCGCCTCGGCCCGGTCGTCGCGACCCCGGAGCGGCTGTCGATCCTGGTGGCGCCGTACTCCATGGAGCAGCTCGGCGAGCTCCTGTACGCGCAGGACTTCGTACCGGGATCGCTGCGCTTCCACGGCGACGGCGGCTACATCGCCCTGCCGCCGTCCACCACGGGCGTCGGCCAGGTGCGCTGGGAGCGTGCGCCGCTGCCCGGTTCGGCGGCGCCGTGGGTGCCCGATGTGGAGGCCGTGGTCGGCGCGGTCGTGGACGCGCTCACTCGTACGGGTGTGAGCGCGCCCGAGTTGTAGCGGTATCGGGCGCGCGGCGCCCTGTCGCGAGGGGTGTGCGCCGATATCTTCGGCGCATGCCTGCCTCGCGCCTTCGTCTGTTCGGACTTCTCGCCGTGGTGGTGCTCACCGCCGCGCTTCCGCTGGCGGGCGCGTCCGCGGGACCCACGGACGACGATCCGGGGCGGCCGACCGCGGAGAAGGCCGAATCAGTACCCGCCGACGCGGGATCGGCGCCCGCCGGCACGCGCGACACGGTCGACGACAAGCTCGACGGCACACCCCGCGACAGGGGCGGCGACGCGGACAGCGACACGGACGGCGAGGGCGGCGAGCCGGACCGTCCGGACTCCCTGCTGAGCGGTCTGGGCCTGTCCACCGCGGCCCAGTGCGGTCCGCAACTCTCCTCCCCGGACGGCATCGAGGCGCAGACCTGTGTGCTCACTCAGGGTCGCGACACCTGGGCGCGCACCTACTACCGCAACGCGACCGGCGCGAACCTGAGCGCCGTCCTGACGCTGATGGCGCCCGGCGGACGCACGGTCCAGATCAATTGCGCGGTGGGCGCGGAGGACGAGCCGGGGATGTGCGAGACGCCGCGCGGGCGGACGCGGGGGAAGCCCGCGCGGTACGCCGCCGTGGCGGAGTACGCGACCGGCGGGGAGGGACCGCTGCTGCTGCGGTCGGGGAGCAACTCGGCGCCGTCGCACGGGGGTTGAGGCATCCGGAGCGGGCGCGGACATGAAAGCGCCCGGTTGCTGGCGACGGGGGATGCACCAGCAACCGGGCTACTTGAACGGTAACAAGAGATCGGCAGTTAGCAAATTCGATCTCTTCTATTCGGACATGGATTTACCTGCAACTACCGCGAGTTGTGACCGGAGTCACCCATTCCGAGTGGGTTTTCCGGGGCCTTTCGAGACCCCGGGCGGCTGACCGGTCGGTCAGTCCGGGCGGACGCTGTGCGTCAGCTGAGCGTCACCTGTCGGTTGGTGAGTCCGCCGCGCGCCCGGCGCTCGTCCGCGGACAGCGGCGCGTCCGTCGCGAGCGCCCCGGCGAGCCGCTCGGCGAACTCGGCGGCGGGCTTCTCGATGTCCTCGGCCTTCATGGAGCTGGGCAGGTCCCACACCGGCACCGTCAGACCGTGCGCCCGGAACGAGCCCACCAGGCGCGTGCCCTCGCCGAGCGACGACGTCCCCGCGGCGTGCAGCCGCGCGAGCGCGTCGAGGAGCTTCTCCTCCTCGTGCGGCATGACCCAGCGCAGATGGTTCTTGTCCGGCGTCTCGCACCAGTAGGCGCTGTCCACACCGGAAAGCTTCACGGTCGGGATCGCCGCGTCGTTGGCCCGCTCCAGGGAGGCGGTGACCTCCGTCGACGCGTTCTCCGAGTCGGGGACCCAGAATTCGAAGCCCGTGTGCACGACCGGCTCGAAAGCGTCCTTCGGGTCGAGCACGTCCTGAAGGCGCGGCCCGTCGGCGGGGGCGCGGCGGGCCTGCACCGGGTTGCCCGGCTCGGCCTCGAGGGCGCGCAGCAGGGTGTCGGCCAGGTCGCGGCTGATGTCGCCGGAGGGCGTGTCGTTCTGGAGGCCGATCAGGACCGAGCCGTCGTCGCGGCGCAGCGCGGGCCACGCCATGGGGAGCACGGTCGCGAGGGTGACGGACGGGATGCCCTCGGGCAGTCCGTCCTTCAGGGCCAGCTCGACGGTCGCGGCGGGCACCAGCTCGCGCAGCGCGACCCAGTCGCCCTCACCGGCGAGGCCCTCGAAGGGGCGCTGCACCAGCTCGGTCACCGCGTGCGCGGCGGCCCGGCCGTGGCAGGCCTTGTAGCGGCGGCCGCTGCCGCAGGGGCAGGGCTCGCGGGCGCCGACAACCGGGATCTCTCCACTGGTGACTTGCGACTTGCCCTTGGTCTGGGGGCGCTTCTTGGCCATCTTGGACGTCTCCCGGATACGGCTCTCGTACGTACGGGCGCGAGCCTATCCGCTCGTACTGACAAGGGTGGGATTCGGCCCAAGTGCCCCGCGCCCGGCGGCGGTCGGGCCGGATCGGTCGGACCGGTCGGGCCGGATCGGTCGGACCGGATCGTAGGTCGTGCCGGTGAGGGCGGAAAGTCGCTCGGGCCGGATCGTCGGTCAGGCCGGATCGTCGGTCAGGCCGGTTTCTCAATCAGGCCAGATCGTCGAAGGCGTCCGCGAAGTCGAGGCCCGCCAGGTCCGAGACCGGTGGTGACGCGATGCGCGACGCGAAGTCGTCCCTGCGGTGCGCGGCCGCCTCCGCGTGCACGTCCTTGTGCACGACCACCCAGACGGTGACCTCGCCGCGCGCGTCGTCCCGTACGCCCCAGTCGTCCGAGAGCGCCGAGATGATGTTGAGCCCGCGGCCGCCGTGCGCGGTGACCGAGGGGGTGGCCGGAACCGGGCGGGTCGGGCCGCCGCCGTCCGTCACCTCGACCGTGAGACAGCCACGGTCGTCGACCCGCCACGCGGCGCGTACGTCCCCGTCACCGGCCAGGTCGTCGCCCAGTGGCCTGCCGTGCCGGCAGGCATTGCTGAGAAGTTCGGAAAGGATCAGAACTGCGTCGTCCACGACCGACTCCGACACTCCGCTCATACGCAGTTGATCGCGCATACGGTGTCGTGCTTCGCCCACGCCCGCAGGGCCATGGGGAACGGCCATGCTCGACGACGCGGGCACCTCCTGTGCCACCACCAACGCCACCCCCGAGACCTCCTTTGCCCCACGCCACGGTGTGGATGCCCCAATGGACTGGACCGGAAACCGGCCAACGCACCCGCGGTGACGCACTCGTAACGATCGAACACGGAGCGAACGCGCCGGAGCACTCCCCGTGACGGCTCGGGGTGAAGGTGGCCGGATCTAGTCCCTTCCCAGGCGGCGCAGAACCGCCGCGGGCCGGTTGGTGATGATCGCGTCGACGCCGAGACGCGCACACAGGTCGATGTCCTCCGGCTCGTTCACCGTCCAGACGTGGACCTGGTGACCCGCGCGCGTGAGCTTCTCGATGTAGGCGGGGTGGTTGCGTACGATCCGGATCCCCGGGCCCGCGATGTGCACCCCCTTGGGGAGACGGCCCTCACGGTGGCGCGGCAGGACGAACTGCATCAAGTAGACCGTCGGCAGCGTCGGGGACGCCTCCTGGACGCGCGACAAGGAACGGGCCGAAAAACTCATCACGCGTACCGGCGACGGCTCGTCCGGGGGCGGCGCGTCCAGACCGAACCGCTTGAGCAGGAGCAGCAGCCGCTCCTCCACCTGGCCCGCCCAGCGCGTGGGGTGTTTGGTCTCGATGGCCAGCTCCACGCGGCGGCCCGCGTCGGCGACGAGTTCGAGGAGCCGCTCCAGGGTCAGGACCGAGGTGTCGGCGGCACCCCCGGTGGAGCCTCCCGTGCGGTCGGGCGCCTCGTCGCGGTCCAGGTCCTTCCAGGAGCCGAAGTCGAGGGCGGCGAGATCCGCGAGTTCCAGGGCCGAGACCGCGCCTCGGCCGTTCGACGTACGGTTGACGCGGCGGTCGTGCACACAGACGAGATGGCCGTCCGCCGTGAGCCGCACGTCGCATTCGAGGGCGTCGGCGCCGTCCTCGATCGCCTTCTTGTATGCGGCCAGCGTGTGCTCGGGGGCGTCCTCCGAGGCACCGCGGTGGGCGACGACCTGGATGCGTTGCTGTCGTGCGTGGGTCACCGCGTCATGGTGCCACCGCGCGGCGGGGCGCAGGGAAAACTCGGCCTAGCGGATGCGTCCGTTTCGCCGGACATAAAGGATGGCACCGGACGCACAGGAACGTCTTATGGTGCCCTGACGTCCGGTGGGAAAAGCTGACGACGTACAACTGCACAACCGGACCGTGACAGGACCATGCCGGAACGGCGGGTGACAGCGACTGTCCCGGGACCGCTGTAGAGATCGGGTTCGATCGAAACAGACCGGACCCGAGGCACCTTCCACCAGACCCGACCGGCGAAGACAGCCGTGGATCGAGGAGAGAAAGCTGTGAGCACCGAGAACGAGGGCACTTCGGTCCCCCCGGCCCCGTCCGCACCTCCCGTGCCGGTGGACGCTCCCGCTGCTCCCGCGCCGGCCCCGGCCGGACCCGCGCCGTCGGCCCCGCAGGGCGCCGGACACGACACGGTGAGCCAGGGAGCGGTGCCCGCCGGCCATGAGGCGCCCGCCGCGGCGGCCCCCGGCGAGCACTACGGAGCGGGCGGACCCGCCCCGGCCGGCGACTGGCCGCCCCCGCCGCCGGCCGTGCCGGCGTACGCGTCGGGCGGTGGCGGCGGTTCGTGGGGCTCCTCCTACCAGCAGCCGCAGCCCAAGCCGGGCGGCCGCCGCGGCGGGCTCCTCGCCGGGGTCATCGCGGCCGCGCTGATCGCGGGCGCGGTCGGCGGCGGCGTGGGCTACTGGGCCGCCGAGCGCGGCGACGACGCGGGCACCGGCTCGACGACCGTCTCCGCCTCCAACCCGGCCGACCTCAAGCGCGACCCGGGCACCGTGGCGAACATCGCCGCCAAGGCGCTGCCCAGCACGGTCACCATCGAGGCCGAGGGGTCCAACGGCGAGGGCGGCACCGGCACGGGCTTCGTGTACGACAAGGAAGGCCACATCCTCACCAACAACCACGTGGTGGCGGAGGCCGTCGACGGCGGCAAGCTGTCGGCGACCTTCTCGAACGGCAAGAAGTACGACGCCGAGGTGATCGGCCACGCGCAGGGCTACGACGTCGCGGTCATCAAGCTGAAGAACGCGCCGGACAACCTCAAGCCGCTCACGCTCGGCAACTCGGACCAGGTCGCGGTCGGCGACTCGACCATCGCGATCGGCGCGCCCTTCGGCCTGTCGAACACGGTGACCACGGGCATCATCTCCGCCAAGGACCGCCCGGTGGCCTCCAGCGACGGCTCGGGCAGCAGCAAGGCCTCGTACATGAGCGCCCTCCAGACCGACGCGTCGATCAACCCGGGCAACTCCGGCGGCCCGCTGCTCGACGGCAACGGCAGCGTGATCGGCATCAACTCCGCCATCCAGTCCGCCTCCAGCGGTGGCCTGGGCGGTTCGGGCCAGTCCGGTTCGATCGGCCTCGGCTTCGCCATCCCGATCAACCAGGCCAAGATGGTCGCCCAGCAGCTCATCAAGACCGGCGAGCCGGTCTACCCGGTGATCGGTGCCTCGGTCTCCCTGGAGGAGGGCACCGGCGGCGCGAAGATCACCGAGCAGGGCGCGAGCGGCTCCGCGGCGGTCACGCCGAACGGTCCGGCCGCCAAGGCGGGACTCAAGTCCGGCGACGTGATCACCAAGCTGGACGACCAGGTCATCGACTCGGGACCGACCCTGATCGGCCAGATCTGGACGCACAAGCCGGGCGACACCGTGAAGCTCACGTACACGCGCGACGGCAAGGAGCGCACGGTCGACGTGACCCTCGGCGAGCGCAAGGGCGACAGCTGACGGACCCCGCGACCGGACCCGCTACCCTGGTCCCGCGCTCACGACGGTCGGCACGACCGTCGAGGGGGCGCGGGGTGGGTTGCCCGAGCGGCCTAAGGGAACGGTCTTGAAAACCGTCGTGGCGCGAGTCACCGTGGGTTCAAATCCCACACCCACCGCACGCAGGTCAGCGTAGACGCTGGTCAGAAGGGGTGCCCCGGTCTCCGGGGCACCCCTTTCGCGTTGAGCCTGTCTCACCCTTTCTCGCCGGTATCCCACCGTTGACCAGTACGTATGGGCCATCTGTGGGCCAGGATCAGGGCGCTTCGTCCTCGTCGAGCGCGCGGGCGATCAGGTTGTTGGAACGCTGCTGACCGCCCTTCAGGATCTTTGCGTAGAAGCGGTACAGCACAGCGATGCTGTGGCCGGCGCGCGCGGCGACCTCCGCAGGGTCGACCCCGGATTTGATCCAGAGGGACACGCAAGCGTGCCGCAGGGAGTAGGGAACCTCGGCCAGGGGGGACTCGACCTCAGCTTCGGTGAGCACGGCCTCCCGCGCTCTGTCCCAGATGAAGCAGTACTCAGTGGACGCGACACGGCCACCCCGGGAGGCATGGAAGAGCCGGCCGTCCTCTGCGATGCCGTATCGGGCGATGTGCTCGCGGAGCAGGTGAACGAGCACGGGCGGAATGGGGACGGTGCGCGTGGCACCACTCCGGCGGTGCTTGAGACCGCGCTTCTCATAGGCCGTGCCCTCGTCCGTCCAGCCCCTGCCGACTTCCGGGCGGCTCTCACCCAGCAGCAGCTCCCCCCACTCGTCCACGCTGTCGGGAGAGTTGGGAGGCAGGACGCAGTCCGACCGCTTGAGAGCGACGATCTCGCCAGGGCGCATCGCCGCGTAGTAGAGGCACCCGAAGAACGCATGCAGATGCGCGCCGCGCGCGCTGTGGTCGCGGACGGCTCCAAGGAGAGCGCGTGCCTGAGAAGGGCCGGGCACGAACCGGAAATCGATCTCGGCATCGGTCTCGGGCGGAGTCCAGTCGATGCGGAGCAGCGGGTTCGCTCCGAGGAGCCCCTTCTCGTCCACGGTGTAGCGGAGCAAGTTGCTCAGCACCATGCGCTTTCGCCTCACGGTGTTCTCGGCAGCGTCCTTGCCGTCCAGTCGAAGGGCGAGAGCTTCAAGGCCGGGCCGGAGGAGCGCGGGGTCTTCGAGGTCTTTGACCTTGCGCGAGTTCTCGGCGATCCAGTCGAGCGCGGCCCGTATTTCGGCCGGCGGTTCCTCGGCGAGGTGCCGCGGGACCCAAGTTCCTTCAGTTCCCCGCATGGCGCGGAAGGCCCATTGGTACAACGCCGCGCGGAGTACGGCGGGTTGGGGAAAACCCCGCTTGCTGGTGACAAGCGTGGGGGTCACTACGGCGAGCGATTCCGCGATGCTCGCTCGGTGCTTCGCGGCGGCGCGGGGCCACTTCATGAGTACGTACTCGGTGGCGTGCTCGAACCACGTGGGGGACGTACGTGCCATCAACTCGGCTGCCGGGAGACCTGTCTCCTCGTCGAATTGCTGGTGCTCGCGGAGCGCGGTCATCAGCTCTGCTCGACGTCCGTCGGCTTGCGGCTTGCGGCTTGAGCTTGAAGCTCCGGGAGTGCGGACGCTCGCCGACGCGCCACCAGAGCTCACAGTCGCCGACTGTCACGTAGATAGGTCGACGAAAGTTCGGACCCCTGAGGTTCTTCCAATCTGTAGGCGGAGCCCGCCAGCCGGTTGCCCCCGGGGCGCGACGCTGCATCATTGCGATCGCGCAGGCCACCGTCGCCCCTTCATCTCGCCGCAGCCCCAGAATGGAAAAGCCACCGAACCGCCTAGACGAAATCTGGAACCTCACGTTCCCCTCAAGGAATTCCAAGAGATCTTGCTTCTTGGTGAATATCGCTACAGGATCAGCAACCGCGACCGGGGGATCGCTTCGGGCACCCCCCCACGCCCGACCAACAGGGGGAATTTAATGCGCATCACACGATCGGCTGCACTGCTGCTTGCGCCAATTACTGCAATAGCCGCACTGGCTACGGCCGGCCAGCATTTTCCGCGGACGGTACGCCGGAGCCAGTGATTGTCGAGACGGCACCTCCGGCGGAGCCTGAGGAGGCGGACCTCGATGAGGCGGGGGCCAGCGAGGCGGACCAGGTGCCCACAGAAGCGCCGCCGAAGGCCCCAGAGGTTCCGCCCAAGGAGGCGTGCGAGGACGACTATTTTTGGGAGTCCACAGCAAAGTACAAGGACTACCGCAAGGGTGTAGGTGCTACGCAGGTGAACACCAACGCCACATCGCGCACCGGCAAGTCGTCATTCACCTCTGAAGCGACTGGGACTGTCACGGTTGGCGTCAGTGGCAAGCTAAAGACCAAGGCATCCATAGCGGTTGCCGAGATCGAGACGGAGTACAGCGTCAATCTCTCCGTCAGCCTTACCGCCAAGATCGGAAATACGTACACGATTGACACTCCGCCCCACACCACAACAAATGCCCGGTGCGGGGTGTACCGCTTGAAGACGGCCGGTTACAGCCAGTATCATTACGCAAACTGCACCAAGGGCGTAAAGCACAACGCGACTCTTTATTCGCCTCATGAAATTAGCTGGTATGTATGGGAGGCGAAGGCATAATGCCCCGAAAGGCTCTCGCGGGAGTCAGCCTCATCGTTGCAGCCTCTCTGCCAATGGCCACCGCGTGCTCGTCAGATCATTCCAGCACTAGCCGTACGCCTTCAAAATCCAGTGAGACGGCCACTCCCGGCGAGCCGAAAGCTGAAACGCCTACCGGCCCCCCTGTTAGCGTCCCACCAGAATTGGATCGGGGCGAGTCATTCGCCGCTCGCCGTGGCGAGACCCAGGGAAACAAAACCTTTCCATTTTCCAGCGGAAAAAAGGGTGATGCCCTCATTGTCGCCGTACGATGTCAAGGCGCGGGAACGCTGAAGGTAGCGGTCACCACGAGGCACACTAGTTTCCCCCTTGTATGCGCAGACGGGGAAGTGAAAACCACCTACAACATGCTCAACGTGCCAGGAGCAGAAAAGAGCGGAAAGGTCACGGTGGCGGCCCCCTCAGGGGTGCATTGGTCCATGACCATAGGACGTGGCGATCCACCGCAAAGCGAAGGTTAGGGCTCAGCCCGGGGTGTGCATTAGCCGAGAATCGTTCCATTCCAAGGACGCCGGCACCACGGGCTACGCCGAGGTCATGCGAAGCCGAAGCTGTTTGAGGAGCCCTGATTCCCGGCGTGTGGGCCAGAAGGCGTCACTGAGTGGTCGCTTCCTCCCCTGACCTGCGCATACGCACGGCCTCCTCGCCGGTCGTGAAAACCGTCGTGGCGCGAGTCACCGTGGGTTCAAATCCCACACCCACCGCAGCAGGTTGAAGGCCCCCGACCGGGAATCGGTCGGGGGCCTTCGCCGTGCCGGGGCGGCGGGAGTCAGCCGCCCGTCGTGAGGCGGGCCGCCGAGGCGATCGTCGAGCGGGCCTCGCGTTCCGTCAGGCCCGTGCGGACCGCCGCGTCGGTCAGGGCGTCGGCGAGGGTGTCGCCGAGGCCGCTCTCGTAGGCGCGGCAGGCCGCCCAGAAGAGGCGGGTGTTGCGCTGGCCCTCGTGGGCGCCCAGGACGAACTGGACGAGGCCCGCGCCGTGGTGGCCGGGCGGTCCGGGCGTGGGATGGTGCGTGCGCGGTGGGGGCGTGAGCAGGCGCAGAAGCGCCGGGGGGCACGGCGCGGGCGGCAGGTGGGCGGTGCCGGGGACCGTGCTGTAGACGCCGTGCTCGGTGCGGGAGCCGGGGCCCACCAGGTAGCCGCCGGCGCCGCGGATGTCGATGCCGGGGGCGAGACGGCCCGCCGAGTTGGGCACCACCACGTCGGGCGGACCGGAGAGCCACAGATGGCGGCCGCCGCTGGGGGTGGCCACGACCACGGTCTCCGGGATGGTGAAGAGGTGCCGTAAGGCCAGCTCACGCAGTGAAGCGGAGGAATCCGTACCGGACTTGGTGTCGAGGTCGACGCCGATCAGGTGGTGCGGGGGCAGGCCGCACGCGATGCCGTAGCCGGTCGCCCGGGGCGCGGCGGCGAACAGTGCGCGGATGCGGCGCGGATCGGTCGTCGCGTCGTACACGCCATGGCCGGGAAGCCCGCACTCGCCGTGGCAGCGCGGCTTCCAGGGAGGGTCGTCGCGGTGGGGGGACGGCAGCGCGGGGAGCTTCGTGCGGGAGAGCGGGATGACCGCGAGCCCGCGTTCCGCGGCGGACAGCGCGTGCGCGAGGGCCAGGGTCGTCAGGGCCGCGGAGGACGCGGCGGGGACGGAGAAGGGCGGGTGCCGGTCGGTGGTGGCCATACCCCTATGTTCGTACGAGTGTTCGAAAGAGGGAAGGGGGGTGGTCCGTACGAGGAGGCTATTTACCAAAAATGTGCCGAAACGCTTCATCCCGTGGGGGGACCGGACGGTGATCGTCCGCAAGTGGCGCACTCACGGCTGAGCTGGGGGTTTGTGGGCGTGAAGCAGGTTTATCGACTTGTCCTCACGCTTGCGAGGGAATGGGAGCTTCCGGGGTGGTTCGCCGGGGATTCGGTGGGCAACTCTGGTCTCGCGACGTCGTGAACATCACCGAGGCGGTCGGCCAACTGCCTTGGAACTACCCGTAATTCCCCGGGGCGCCGGACCCCCCGTCCGGTCACCCGGTGCGTACTTCCTTCTGGAGGAACAGACATGGCTTCCATCCGTACCGCCCGCGTCATCGCCGCCGTCTCCGCCCTGCCCCTCGCCGCCGCTCTCTTCTCCGGGGTGGCGATGGCCGACAATGGCTCGTTCGCGGACAACGGATCGAACGCGGGTGTGGCGACGGTCAGCGGCAGCGGCGTCGGGCACGACAACAACGGCAACTCGTCCACCACGCAGCAGCAGGCCGTGGGCAACGGCGCCTCGAACCAGAACAACACGGCTCAGGTGAACGGTTCCGCGTTCACCGCCATCGAGCAGGGGAACTCGAACATCCAGGTGAACTTCACCGAGCTCTGGTAGCCCTGGCACCCTCGCCCGGCGGGGGACTTCCGTGGGGTGTGTGACCGTCCGCGCGGCGGCGCTTCGGCGCCGCCGCGCAGGCGTGTCCGCGGCCGCCCGGCCGGCCGCGCGCGGTGCGGTCGATCTCTTGACACCCAACAGTATCTGACGGACAGTCAGAAACCCTTGGGCGTACGAGCCGACCTCGTACGCGGTCCGTCCGGGAGGTCGTCGCCGTGCACCTCGCCCCCACCGCGCGCCAGCGCGAGCTCCGTGCCCGACTGCGCGCGCGTTTCCGTACGTTGATGCCGGACGGGCCGCCCGCGAGCGACGACGTCGCCGGTCAGCGCGCGGTGCTGCGCAGGCTCGGCGCGGAAGGGCTCCTCGGGCTCGGCTGGCCCGTCGAGTACGGCGGCCAGGGGCGCGGCGCCGACGAGCAGTTCGTCTTCTTCGACGAGGCGTACCGCGCGGGCGCACCGGTCTCCATGGTCACGCTCAACACCGTCGGTCCTACGTTGATGAAGTACGGGAGCGAGGAGCAGAAGGCCTTCTTCCTGCCCCGCATCCTCAGCGGCGATCTCGTCTTCGCCATCGGCTACAGCGAGCCGTCCGCCGGTACCGACCTCGCCGCGCTGCGCACGCGCGCGGTGCGGGACGGCGCGAGCGGCGACTGGGTCGTCGACGGCCAGAAGGTCTTCACGTCCAACGCCCAGAACGCCGACTGGATCTGGCTCGCCTGCCGTACCGACCCGGACGCGCCCAAGCACCAGGGCATCTCGATCATCCTCGTGCCGACCGACGCCCCCGGGTTCTCGTGGACGCCGATCGAGACCGTCGGCGGGCTCACCACGACGGCCACGTACTACGACGGGATCCGCGTGCCCGGCTCGAACCTGGTCGGGGAGGAGCACGGCGGCTGGGGTCTGATCACCAACCAGCTCAATCACGAGCGGGTCGCGCTCGCCGCGATCGGGATGCAGGCCGAGGACTTCTACGCGCGGGTGCTCGCCGCCGCCCGTACCCCCGATCCGGTGACGGGCGAGCGCCGCGTTGACTCGACTTGGGTCCGTTCTCAGCTGGCCGAGGTGCATGCCCGGCTGGCGGCGACGCGCCTGCTCAACTGGCGTCTGGTCCAGGACGTGGGGGCCGGCCGACTGGCCCCGGGGGACGCCAGCGGCGTGAAGTTCGCGGGAACGGAATCGGCGATCGAGACGTATCGCATGTGTCAGCGGATCGCGGGCGATGCTGGATGGGTGCGGGCCGGATCGCCGGGGGCGTTCGGGGGGACGGGTGACGGGGACGACGGGGGGAGCGCCGTGGGGGACGGCGAGTTGGAGCGGATGAACCGGGCGGCGCAGATCAACACGTTCGGGGGCGGGGTGAGCGAGGTGCAGCGGGAGATCGTGGCCACCATGCGGCTCGGGATGAAGCGGGGGAGGCGATGAGCGTGGTGTCGTCGGCGCGGCAGGGGGAGCTGTCGTACGAGGAGTTGCGGGGGTTCGAGGGGCGCGTCGCCGCCACCGCGAGTCCGGGCAAGGACCCGGTGAACGCGCCGATGATCCGGCACTGGTGCGAGGCCATGGGCGACACCGGTCCGGCCTACCAGGGGCCGGACGCCATAGCGCCGCCGACCATGTTGCAGGCCTGGACGATGGGCGGCCTGTCGGGGTACGAGGGGCGCTCCCCCGCCCACGACGAGCTGTTCGCGCTGCTCGACGGGGCGGGATACACCTCGGTCGTCGCGACCGACTGCGAGCAGGAGTATCTGCGGCCGCTGCGGCCCGGGGACGAGATCACGTACGACTCGGTGATCGAGTCGGTCTCCCCGCTGAAGACGACGAAGCTGGGGACGGGGCACTTCGTCACGACCCGGATGGACGTCCGGGCGAACGGCGAGCTCGCCGGGACGCATCGGTTCCGGATCCTCAAGTACGCGCCCGCGGGGAGGGCTGGTTCGCGTACGGCGACGGCCGGTTCCGCCGTGGCCGGCGCCGAGAGGAAGCTGCGGCCGCGGCCCGTCGTGAACCGGGACAACGCGGGGTTCTGGGAGGGCGTCGCGGAGCACCGGCTGCTCATCCAGCGCTGCCGGACCTGCGAGACCCCCCGCTTCCCGTGGCTGCCGGGGTGCAACGCGTGCGGGGGGCAGGAGTGGGACGCCGTCGAGGCGAGCGGCCTGGGCACGGTCTTCTCGTACGTGGTCATGCACCACCCGCCCTTCCCCGCCTTCGACCCGCCCTACGCGGTCGGGCTGGTGGAGCTGGCCGAGGGGGTGCGGATCGTGAGCAACGTCGTCGGGGTGCCGTACGACAAGGTGCGCATCGGGATGCCGGTGCGGCTCGAATTCCTGCGCGTGGACGACGAGTTGGAGCTGCCCGTGTTCCGCGCCGTCGAGGGCGGTGAGGCGTGACATGGACTTCACCCCCACCCCGGAGCAGGAGGCGGTACGGGACCTGGCCGCGCGGATCTTCGGCGACCTGTCCACACCGGAGCGGCTCGCGCGGCTCGACGGCGGCACGGACGGCGAGCTGTGGAAGGCGCTGGGCGGCGCGGGCCTGATCGGCGCCGTGGAGGAGACGGGACTGCTCGGGCTCGTCCTGATGCTGGAGGAGCAGGGCAGGACGACGGCCCAGGTGCCGTTCGCGGCGAGCTGTGTGTTCGGGCTGCTCGCGGTGGCCGCGCACGGTGACGCCGAGCAGCGGGAGCGGCTGCTGCCGGGGTTGCGGGACGGCTCGGCCGTGGCGGCGGGGGCGTTTCCCGCGCGCGGTGGGATCGCGGTGGCCCACGGTGAGCATGGTGGGGATGGCGATGCCGGTGGGGATGCCGGTGGGGATGGCGGGGTCGGCGATGGCGGTGGGGATGGTGGGGACGGTGAGGGCAGCGGGGGCGGCAGGGCGCGGCTGACCGGAGTCGTGCCGTGGGTGCCGTGGCTGCGGGACGCGACGCACGTACTGGTGGCGGTGCGTGAGCCGGGTGCGGGGCCGGTGGTCGTGCGTGAGCGGGTTGGGGAGCCGGGCGCGGTGGGCGAGCCGGTTGGGGGAGATGCCGTGCGTGAGCCGGGTGCGGGGGCGCGAAAAGTTGCCCACAGCCTGTGGATGGCGCGCGCGGACGACATCCGGTGCGAGCCGGTCGAGCTCACCGCGCCCTGGTCGGCGGGGCGGCTCGTGCTCGACGGCACGCCGGCCGAGCGGATCGGGGGCCCGCGGGCGTACACGGAGGTGCTCGCGGCGGCGCGGACCGCGTTCGCCGGACTCCAGGCCGGGGTCGGTGCGGGGTCGCTGGCCAGGGCGGTGGCGTACACGAACGAGCGGGAGCAGTTCGGTCGGCCCCTCGCGGTCAAGCAGGGCGTCCAACTCCGCGCGGCGGAGGCGCACATGGACGTCGAGGCGATCCGGGTCACCGCCTACGAGGCGGCCTGGCGGCGGGACGAGGGACTCGCGTACGAGAGCCACGCGCTGACCGCGGCCTGGTGGGCGGCCGAGGCGGGCAAGCGCGTCGTGCACACCGGCCAGCATCTGCACGGCGGCATGGGCGCCGACCTGGACCATCCGGTGCACCGTCACTTCCTGTGGGGTCGGCAGCTCGACGGATATCTGGGGTGCGGGCCCGAACTCCTGCAAGAGCTGGGTGAGTTGGTCGCCGCGAGAGAAGACGTGCCTGTGGGAGGCGAGGTCGCATGAAGACGGGCGAGGAACTGCCGCCGCTGGAGATCCCGATCACCCGGACCCTGATCGTCGCCGGAGCGATCGCCTCGCGCGACTACCAGGACGTGCACCATGACGCGGAGCTCGCCCGGCAGAAGGGCTCGCCGGACATCTTCATGAACATCCTGACGACGAACGGCCTGGTGGGGCGCTACGTCACCGATCACTTCGGCCCCACCGCGACGCTCCGCAAGGTCGCGATACGGCTCGGTGCGCCCAACTATCCGGGAGACACCATGGTGTTGAGCGGACAGATCGCCGAGGTGGACGGGGACACGGCCCGGATACGCATCACCGGCAGGAACGGCATCGGCAACCACGTCACCGGCACGGTCACGGTCACCGTCCCCCAGGGGAGCCCGTCATGAGCGTACGAACCAGGGACTCGCTCGGCGGCCGCGCGGCCATCGCCGGGATCGGCGCCACCGAGTTCTCCAAGGACTCCGGGCGCAGTGAGCTGAAGCTCGCGGTGGAGGCGGTGCACGCGGCGCTCGACGACGCGGGCCTCGCCCCCGCCGACGTGGACGGCATGGTCACGTTCACGATGGACACCAACCCGGAGATCACCGTGGCGCAGGCGGCGGGCATCGGGGAGCTCTCCTTCTTCTCGCGGGTGCACTACGGGGGCGGCGCGGCCTGCGGCACCGTGCAGCAGGCGGCCCTCGCGGTGGCGAGCGGTGTCGCCGAAGTGGTCGTCTGCTACCGGGCGTTCAACGAGCGGTCGGGGCGGCGCTTCGGGTCGGGTGTGCAGCGGCGGGAGCCGTCGGCGGAGGGCGCGGCCCTCGGCTGGAACCTGCCGTTCGGGCTGCTCACCCCCGCGTCCTGGGTGGCGATGGCGGCGCAGCGCTATCTGCACACGTACGGGCTGACCCCCGAGGCGTTCGGTCACGTCGCGGTGGTCGACCGCAAGTACGCGGCGACCAACCCGGCCGCGTACTTCTACGAGAAGCCGATCACGCTCGCCGACCACGCCGCCTCGCGCTGGATCGTCGAACCGCTGCGGCTGCTCGACTGCTGCCAGGAGACGGACGGGGGTCAGGCGATCGTCGTCACCAGCGTCGAGCGGGCCCGCGATCTGGCGCGGCCGCCCGCCGTGATCGTGGCGGCGGCCCAGGGCGCGGGCCGCGCGCAGGAGCAGATGACCAGCTTCTACCGGGACGACCTGACCGGTCTGCCCGAGATGAGCGTCGTGGCACGGCAGTTGTGGCGCACGGCCGGGATCGGTCCAGGGGACATCGACGTCGGCATCCTCTACGACCACTTCACGCCGTTCGTGCTGATGCAGCTGGAGGAGTTCGGGTTCTGCGCGCCCGGTGAAGCGGCCGGCTTCGTCGCCGAGGAGCGGCTGCCCGTCAACACGCACGGCGGGCAGCTCGGGGAGGCGTATCTGCACGGGATGAACGGCATAGCGGAGGCGGTGCGCCAGGTGCGGGGCACGGCCGTGAACCAGCTGCCCGGCGCGGCCACGGCCCTGGTCACCGCGGGCACCGGAGTCCCCACATCGGGTCTGATTCTGGGGTCGGACGGCTGAACCGGAAGCGTGTCCGCGGCCCGGCGACGACGCGGGCCCCTTCACTCGGCCCATGCGCCGACAAAAGATGATCATGGGACTTGTGTCGCTCCTGCTCGGGGTGGGCGTCCTGCCGACCTCGGCGGCGGACCGCCCGGCGCGGGCGCCGACGGAGGCGGCGGGGGCGGCGGGATCGGCGGGGGCCGTCCGTGGCGCGGCCGCCGCACCGTGGGGGCCGAGGTGCGCACCTTCCACGGCAAGGCGTTCGACGTCTGCCAGGCGCCGTCGCGGGACATCATGCGCCGCTGGCGCGACTCCGACTACCGGGCGGTGGGCGTCTACTACGGGGGCCGCGGCCGGGCCTGCCGCGCCCAGCCCGGACTGACCCGCGGCTGGATGCGGGCGGTCGACCGCATGGGATGGCGGGTGCTCCCGGTGTACGTCGGCTCGCAGGCGCCCTGCGTCACCGCGCGGCACAAGAGGGGCGTGCGCATCGGGCGGCACCCGTGGCGCCAGGGCGTGCGCGAGGGCCGGGACGCGGTGCGGCGCGCCAAGAAGCTCGGCATCCGGGGCCCGAGCCCGCTCTACCTCGACATGGAGGCCTACACCTTCCGCAAGCGGGCCTGCGCCCGGACCACGCTGTCCTTCGTGCGGGCGTGGGACAGGGAGGTGCGCAGGCGGGGGTACGTCCCCGGGTTCTACAGCAGCGCCGACTCGGGCGTGCGGCACATGGCGGAGGCCCGGCGGGCGGGGGTGCGGGACCTGCCGTCGGTCATCTGGTTCGCGCGCTGGCACACCCGGCCCCATCTGTACCGGGAGCGCGCCCTGGAGGGGCACGTCTGGCACCCACAGCGCCGGATCCACCAGTACGCGGGGAACGTGAAGGAGCGGCACGGCGGCCGTACCCTCGTCGTCGACCGGAACCTGGTGCACGCGCCCGTCGCCCGGATCGGCTGAACCCGGGCCCCGGGCAGTGGCCTTCGGGGACGGGGCGCCGGGGCCCGGGAAGCGGGGGCTCCGAGCGCCGAGCGCCGAGCGCCGGGACCGGGCCGCCGCACCGCAGGTCCGGGTCCCCTTCTCGGGGCCGAACCCTCAGGGGCCCTCATCCCCTCCTCCACCTTCAGGAGGTGGGGCTACCACCCCGCGTACAACCTGAGGCGGACGCCGCTTCAGGACCTCCGGCCGATCCGCGGTGGTAGGGGGCGCTCATAGCGTGGAGCCATGACCGCAACCCTGGCGTCTGTCCGCACCGGCGCATCGGAGCCCGCCGTGCGTGCCGCGTCCGCCGCGTCATCGGCGTACCCGTCGTTCGCGTCGTACGTCCGCGCCCGCCAGCCCGTGCTGCTGCGCACCGCCCGGTCGCTGACCGCGAACCCGTGCGATGCCGAGGACCTCCTCCAGACCGCGCTCACCAAGACGTATGTCGCGTGGGACAGGATCGAGGACCACCGTGCGCTCGACGGCTATGTGCGCAGGGCCCTGCTGAACACACGGACCTCGCAGTGGCGCAAGCGCAAGGTCGACGAGTTCGTCTGCGACGAGCTGCCCGAGCCGAACGTGCTGCCCGCCGGGGACCCGGCCGAGCAGCAGGCGCTGCACGACGCGATGTGGCGCGCCATCACGAAGCTGCCCGCGCGGCAGCGCGCGATGGTCGTCCTGCGGTACTACGAGGACCTGAGCGAGGCCCAGACGGCCGAGGTGCTCGGCGTGTCCATCGGCACCGTCAAGAGCGCCGTGTCGCGGGCGCTGGGGAAGCTGCGCGAGGACCCGGAGCTGCGGCCCGTCCGCAGCTGAGCGGGGTGCCCGAGCAGGGAACCGTCTGATCGATCATTCCCGGGAGTAGTGACATACCGATCGGTATGCGGTGAGAATCGGCGCAACCCTACTGCTCCGTAGCGCCCACCGGGAGGACGCCGTGCTGAGCACGATGCAGGACGTACCGCTGACAGTCACCCGCATCCTGAACCACGGGATGCGTGTCCACGGCACCTCGAAGATCATCACGTGGACGGGTGAGGGCGAACCGCACCGCCGTACGTTCGCCGAGGCGGGAGCCCGCGCGGCCCAGCTCGCCCACGCGCTCCGCGACGACCTGGGCGTCAGCGGCGACGACCGGGTCGCCACTTTGATGTGGAACAACGCCGAGCACGTCGAGGCCTACTACGCCGCGCCGTCCATGGGTGCCGTCCTGCACACCCTCAACCTCCGCCTCCCCGCGGACCAGCTGACGTGGATCGTGAACCACGCGGCCGACCGCGTGATCATCGTGAACGGCTCGCTGCTGCCGCTCCTCGCGCCGCTGCTGCCCGCGCTGGGCACGGTCGAGCACCTCGTCGTCTCCGGTCCCGGCGACCGTTCCCTGCTCGACGGCGCCGCTCAGCAGGTGCACGAGTACGAGGAGCTCATCGCCGGCAAGCCGACCACGTACGACTGGCCGGAGCTGGACGAGCGCCAGGCCGCGGCCATGTGTTACACCTCCGGCACCACCGGCGACCCCAAGGGCGTCGTCTACTCCCACCGCTCCATCTACCTGCACTCGATGCAGGTCAACATGACCCAGTCGATGGGGCTCACCGACGCCGACACCTCGCTGGTCGTCGTCCCGCAGTTCCATGTGAACGCCTGGGGCCTGCCGCACGCCACGTTCATGACCGGCGTGAACATGCTGATGCCGGACCGCTTCCTCCAGCCCGCGCCGCTCGCCGAGATGATCGAGTCGGAGCGGCCCACGCACGCCGCCGCCGTCCCCACCATCTGGCAGGGTCTGCTCGCCGAGCTCACGGCGAAGCCCCGCGACGTCTCCTGCGTCACCCAGGTCACCATCGGTGGCTCAGCCTGCCCGCCCTCTCTCATGAAGGCCTTCGACGACCTCGGCATGCGTGTCTGCCACGCCTGGGGCATGACCGAGACGTCCCCGCTCGGCACGGTCTCCCGGCCCCCGGCCGGCGTCGAGCCGGGCAGCGACGAGGAGTTCGCGTACCGGCTCACGCAGGGCCGCTTCCCGGCCGGTGTCGAGGCCCGGCTCAGCGGCCCCGGCGGCGATTACCTGCCCTGGGACGGCGAGTCCGCGGGCGAGCTGGAGGTGCGCGGCCCCTGGATCGCGGGCGCGTACTACGGAGGCGGCGGCGCGGACGCCGAGCCGCTGCGCCCCGCCGACAAGTTCAGCGAGGACGGCTGGCTGAAGACCGGCGACGTCGGCACGATCAGCCCCGACGGCTTCCTCACCCTCACCGACCGCGCCAAGGACGTCATCAAGTCCGGCGGCGAGTGGATCTCCAGCGTCGACCTGGAGAACGCCCTGATGTCCCACCCGGACGTCGCCGAGGCCGCCGTCGTCGCCGTCCCCGACGAGAAGTGGGGCGAACGCCCGCTCGCCACCGTGGTGTTGAAGGAGGGCGCGAGCGCGGACTTCGCGTCCCTGCGGTCCTTCCTCGCCGAGAAGATCGCCAAGTGGCAGCTGCCGGAGCGCTGGACGATCATCGAGTCGGTCCCGAAGACGAGCGTCGGCAAGTTCGACAAGAAGGTGCTGCGCAGGCAGTACGCGGACGGAGAGCTGGACGTCACGAAGCTCTGACCGCTGTGCGGTGCGACGGTTTCACGTGAAACAGGGGCGGCCCGAACGGGCCGCCCCTGTTTCGTGGTCGGTACGGATCAGTTGGTGCCGATCTTCGCCAGCAGGTCCACGATCCGGCTCTGCACCTCGTTGCTCGTCGAGCGCTCCGCGAGGAACAGCACCGTCTCCCCCGCGGCGAGCCGCGGCAGGTCGTCGTGGTCGACGGCGGCGGTGTAGACGACGAGCGGGGTGCGGTTCAACTGCCCGTTCGCCCGCAGCCAGTCGATGATCCCCGCACGGCGGCGGCGCACCTGGAGCAGATCCATGACGACCAGGTTCGGTCGCGTCTGCGCCGCTGCCGTCACCGCTTCCGCGTCGCTCGCGGCCCGCGCGACCTGCATCCCGCGCCGCTCCAGCGTCGCCGTCAGGGCGAGCGCGATCTCCTCGTGCTCCTCGATCAGGAGCACGCGCGGCGGGTGCTGCTCGCTGTCGCGCGGCGCCAGCGCCTTCAGAAGCACCGCCGGGTCGGCCCCGTACGCCGCCTCGCGCGTCGCCTGCCCCAGACCTGCGGTCACCAGGACCGGCACCTCGGCCGCGACGGCGGCCTGGCGCAGCGACTGGAGCGCGGTGCGGGTGATCGGCCCGGTCAGCGGGTCCACGAACAGCGCGGCCGGGAACGCCGCGATCTGCGCGTCCACCTCCTCGCGGGAGTGGACGGTCACCGGGCGGTAGCCGCGGTCGCTCAGCGCCTGCTGCGTCGTGACGTCGGGCGCGGGCCACACCAGGAGCCGGCGCGGGTTGTCCAGCGGCTCCGGGGGCAACTCGTCGTCCATCGGCTGCGGTTGCGGCCGGTTGGCGACCTCGACCGCGCCGCCCGGACCGTCCAGCGGCTCGGGGCCCTCGTCGGCGCCCCGGGCGGGCGCGCCGATCGCGTAGGCGCGGCCGGTGCCCTCCGACGTGCTGCCCGTGAGCCGCGGGTGCGGCCGGGCCGTCGTGGTCCCCTGCGCCGGGGTCTGCGCGGCGGTCTCGGTGCCGTCGGGCTGTTCCTGCCGGGTGGACAGCTTGCGCCGCCGCCCCGAACCGCCGAGCGTCTGCCCCTCCTGGTGCTGGGGCTGGGACGGCGTCTGCGGGATGCCTCGCGCGGGCGTCTGCGGCTGCGGCCTGCGCTGCGGCTCGGTCACCTGCCGCCCGAACGGCACGCCCTGGCCCAGCGTCCGCACGCTGAAGGCGCGGCCCTGGGTGGAGTCGGGGTCGACGGCCGGGCTCTGCGGCGCCTCCGCGGGCAGCGGCTGCGCGGCACGCGGTCGCGGCGCGCCCTCCGGCGGCAGCGGGCGCGCGGGCCCGGTCGGGGTGCCCTGCGGCGGCGTGGTCTGCGCCGGGTGCGGCTGCGGAGGCGTGTGGTCCTCGGCAGGGTGCCGCCCGGCGGCGTCGTGCCGCTGCTCGTCGTCCTGGATGTCGTCGACGGGCGCGGTCTGCGCCGGGGCGGCTTGCTGTACGCCCTGCTGTACGGGAAGGGGCGCGGGTACGGGCTCGGTGGCAGCCGCGACGGGCGCCTCCTGGGCCACCGGCCCGGCCACCGGCATCTCCTGGGCCACAGGCGCCTCGGCCGGTGCCGGAGCCGGGGTCTCGGGCGTCACCGGCGTGCGGTCGCTCTGCGCGGGCGGCAGCGCGAACACCTCGCGCGGCGCCGCGTCTTCGGTGGCCGCGGCCGCCTGCGCGGTGCCGAGCGCGCGCCGCGCCCGCCGCCCCGAAGGCTGCCCGGTGGCACCGGCCCCGGCCAGCTCCAGCTCGCCGTGTCCCGACGCGCCGTTCTCGCCCGCACCGGGCCCGGACGGCAGCGCGGGCAGCGCCGCCTGCTCCGAGCCGTCACGCCTGGCGCGACGCCCGGTCGGCGTGGGCACGCCCTGCGGCGGCACGGTCCCGCCGAGGCCCGACGCCGGCGATCCCGCCGCGTGTTCGGCCGCGGTCACCACGGCGCCCTCGGCCGCCGGACCGCTGTCCGTGGGGCGCGCCCGGCGTCGTCCGGTGCCCCCGGACGGTCCTTCGGGTGTGGCGGCCGCCGGAAGCTGCGGCTGCGCGGGGGCGTCCGTGGGGACGGCCCCGGTCTCGTCGGCCGCACGGCGCCCGCGCCGCCGGCCCGTACCACCGGAGCCGGACGTGGCCGCGGCGGCCGTCCCGCCCGGCAGCCCGCTCTCCAGGAACGAGTCCACCGAAGGCCCGGCCGCCCGTCGTGCCCGGCGACGCCCGCCACCGGTGGTCGCGCCCGCCTGCTCGGGAAGGTTCGGGGTGGGCTCAGGGACCTCGACGGCCGCGGGAGCGGGCGGCGTGACCGCCCCGGCGCCGCCCCCGAGCGGCAGGTCGAGCACGTACGCGCTGCCGCTCATGCCCGGCACCTCATGCGTCTGGAGCACGCCGCCGTGCGCCCGCACGATGCCCCGCACGATCGGCTCGTGCACCGGGTCGCCGCCCGCGTAGGGCCCGCGGACCTCGATCCGTACGCTCTCGCCGCGCAGCGCCGCCGCCACGACGATCGTCGAGTCCACGTATCCGGCGCCCGCGACGGCCGCGCGCGCGTTCCCGGTCGCGTCGATCCCGGCGACGTCGGCGATCAGGTGCGCGAGCGCGGTGGCGAGCCGCCCCGCGTCGACCTCGGCCTCGATCGGCGGCGCGTGCACGGCGAACTGGGCGCGGCCGGGCCCGATCAGCTCCACGGCCCCGTCGACACCGGCGGCGACGACGGCGTCCAGCATCACGTTCGTACGGAAAAGATCCGCGCTGCCCGAATCGAGCAACTGGTAGGCCAGGACGTTGTCGACGAGGGTCGTCATCCGTGAGTAGCCGGCGGCCAGGTGGTGCAGGACCTGGTTGGCCTCGGGCCACAACTGACCGGCGTCGTCGGCGGCGAGATGCCCGAGCTCACGGCGCAGCTCGTCGAGCGGGCCGCGCAGCGACTGGTCGAGCACCGCGAGCAGCTGCGAGTGGCGCGCGGCGAGCTCCTCGTAACGGTCCTTCTCGCGCTCGGCGAAGGCGGCGCCCCGCTCCCGCTCGGCGGACAGCTCCTCGGCGTGCTGCTCGCGCAGCGCGGCGAGCTCACCGGTGAGTTCCTCGCGCACCCGCTCCAGTTCGGCGGCGCGCTCCTCGCGCTCCCGCTCGGCGGCCTCGTCGCGCCGGGCGATCTCCTCGGCGTGCTCGGCGACGAGCTTGTCGTACGGCCTGCGGTCGGTGAAGGTCATGACGGCGCCGACGAGTTGGTCCCCGTCGCGCACCGGCGCCGTCGTCATGTCGACGGGCAGCTGCTCGCCGCTCTTGGACCACAGGACCTGCCCGCGCACCCGGTGCTTGCGCCCGGAGCGCAGGGTGTCGGCGAGCGGCGACTCCTCGTACGGGAACGGCTCGCCGTCGGCGCGCGAGTGCAGCACGAGGGCGTGCAGCTCCTGGCCGCCGAGGTCGCTGGCGCGGAAGCCCAGGATCTGCGCGGCGGCCGGGTTGACCAGGACGATCCGCCCGTCGGTGTCGGTACCGACCACACCTTCGGCGGCGGCCCGCAGGATCATCTCGGTCTGCCGCTGCGAGCGGGCCAGTTCGGCCTCGGTGTCGACGGTCCCCGACAGGTCGCGCACGACGAGCATGAGCAGCTCGGAGCCGCTGTATCCCGGGCCGCCGTGCGTCGCGTACGGGTCCACGACCTCGCGGGCGCCGTCGGCGAGATTGGCGGAGGTGACCTCGACGGGGAACTCGCTGCCGTCGGTACGGCGGGCCGTCATCCGGGTCGGCTTGGTGCGCCCGCGCTCGTCGGTGACGGTGTCGGGGCGGCGCATGGAGCCCGGGATCAGCCGGGAGTCGAACTCCGGCAGCAGATCGAGCAGTCCACGACCCACCAGCGCGGTGCCCGGCGCCTCGAAGGCCTCGAGGGCGATGGAATTGGCGTTGACGACGGTCCCGTTGGTGTTGACCAGCACCAATGCATCCGGGAGCGCATCGAGTATGGCTGCGAGGCGAGCAGCGCCTCGGGATGGCCTGCTGCTCACGACGACGCTTCCTCCCTGATTACCGCAACTTGCCGACTGCGCAGGCCATCTTGCCGCGCGGCCCGCAACGTGTCACGGGAGGGAGTCTACGGGCAGAGGTTGCGCGCGCGGCGCCGGATGAGAGGGAGCCCACGTAGAGGATGTGACGATCCGGCGCGGGCACGGTCGCGGCGGTGTGACCGATGGACCCACCGTCACGGAGCCGTCGCAGGCAGCACGGGCACCAGCTGCCGCCACCGGGAGATCTCGCAGCCGTCGGTCAGCTTGTACGAGGCGTCGACGGGCCGCCCGTGCCAGGTGCCGGTGACGTGCGCGGTGGCGGACCCTCCGTACTGCATCGTGCAGTACGTGCCGGCGGGCACGGGGGCGAACGGGTCCTGGCCGCCCGCCGTGAGCTCGTCGAGCCGGTCACAGGCGGCGGCCGGCTCCGGGTGGCTTCCGCCGGCGGGCCCGCAGTCCAGCTCGCGCGTCCCGTCGTTCCCGGTCCCCGAGTCGGCGACGGAGATGGTGAGGCGGTCGGTGCCCGGCCCCTCCGGGGAGCCGAACGGGGGCGGCGGCATCCGGTACGGGCCGGTGTCCGCGTGTCCCGCGACGGGCACGGCCCCGAGGACGGCGACGGAAGCGGCGGCGGTGAACAGCAGACGGGTCAGCGACATGCCGTGCCTAACGCCCGGCCCGGCACGACGTTGCGCCCGGCGTTACGCCTTTGCCCTCCGGCCTGCCCTCCTAGTACCGTGGGGGGCGATTGGTGACACGGCGTTCAGCTGTGTCATCATCTGCACGCAACCCACTCGCTCGCGCGGGCGGGACTGTGCTGGAGGCGTCGCCTAGTCCGGTCTATGGCGCCGCACTGCTAATGCGGTTTGGGACTTAAATCCCATCGAGGGTTCAAATCCCTCCGCCTCCGCCACACGATCCGAAGCCCCGGTCCACCAGGACCGGGGCTTCGGTGCTTCCCGGGGCCCCCGCGGCTCCAGAGGCTCGTTTCCGCAGGTCACAACGGGTGCGGCAAACGGATTTCACATGGCGGCGGCAGTCATGTAATGTTCTTCCTGTCGCCGGGATAGGCCGAAAGGCCGGGAGCGGAGACAAGAAAAAACAACAAAACAAGCACTCGTAGCTTAACGGATAGAGCATCTGACTACGGATCAGAAGGTTGCAGGTTCGAATCCTGCCGAGTGCACACAGTCGAGAGGCCCCGGACGAAGAGTCCGGGGCCTCTTGCGTTGGGTTGTACCGCAGAGCAGGACGACAACCGGGTCAACCGGAGGGGGAAACCATGACCGAGGACACCGAGCCGCTCGAGTTGGTCCGCCTGGACGACGGAACACAGAGTGTCGTCGTGCGGGTGCTGTCGACGCAGCCCCACCGGCCCGACCACTACGACGCCGAGATCGTCATCCGCAGCGACTTCGTGAACGCCGTGGTGCGAACCGACTTCGATGCCGACGACATCGGCGAGTGGGGCGACCTCCTGGACGCCGTCGAGGACGACGACGCGGACATCCAGCAGGACGACGACGTGCTCGCCGAGAGCTGGCCGAGTGAGGGACGCGCCGCGTACCTCACGTTCGTGGCCGATGACCCGTACGTGGTCGAGGTTCACGACGCGCCCGGCACGCAGATCTGTGTCCGCGTCCCCCTCGACCTCAAGCCCGACTGGATCGCCGATTCCCGGGCCCGGCTCGCGGCCGTCCGGCGAGCGCTCGGGGTGTAGCCGCGGGCCCCTCGCGTTGTCAGTGGGGTGCGTCATCCTGGCTCGTATGACGTGGTGGAGCACCGGGATGCGGTGGCGTGGGGGGAGGCCGGCGTTCGGGTGGGTCGGGGGCGGGGGATCGAGCGGTGGAGTGAGGTCCGGTTCGGGGAGCCGGTGGCCTTCCGGGTCGCGGGGGCGCGGCGGTGTCTCGGGGTGTGGCGCGGCGGGCGGCGGACCGTGTGCCCGGGGCGGGATCCCGTGCCGGTGCGGGGGACGCGGGCGCAGTGCGCGGAGTGCGCCGGGATCGACCGGGCGCGTTCGGTGGCCGCGGACACCGTCGCCGACGATCCGCGGCCGTACCACGTGTACCTGGCGTGGTTCGGGGACGGACTCGTGAAGGTGGGGATCACGGGGGTGGGCAGGGGGAGCGCCCGCCTTCTGGAGCAGGGGGCCGTCGCCTTCACCTGGCTGGGGCGGGGGCCCTTGATGGCGGCCCGGCGGGCCGAGGAGCTGTTGCGGGTGGCGCTCGGGGTGCCCGACCGGATCCCGTACGAGAGGAAGCGGATCGTGCGCGCCGGGGTCGGGGACGGGGTCGCGGAGCTGGTGCGGGCCCACGCGGTGGTGTCGGGGCGGGAGAGCGGCTCCTCGAGCCAGGAGGGGCGGGTGCTCGGAGACGGGTGGCCCGAGTCGTTGGAGCGGATGCCGTGCGAGGTCGTCGGGCACGCGGAGGCGTTCGGGCTGGCCGCCGTCGACCGGGTGGACGCGGTGGTCGGGGGCTCGCCGAGGGGGCCGTGGTGGCGGGGACCGTCGTGGCGGCGGCCGGGCCCGATCTGCATCTCGTCGAGGCGGCCGGGCGGCGGCTCGTGGTCGACACGCGCGTGCTGGCCGGCTGGCCGCTGGAGCGCACCGGGGAGGACGCGCGCGTGGTCGGCGTCGCGGTGCGGGAGGTCCCCGGGGTGCAGGGCGGGCTGTTCTGAGCAGGGCGGCACGGGCTCTGGCTGACCGGAAGGTCAAGGGAGGGATCCCGTTGGGCAAGGAGTGGGGCGGGAGGGTGGACAGGGGTGGTGGGGGCGGGTGACCGTAAGGGACATGAGCGATCGGAGCGTTGCGCCTGTCGGGGCCGTCGAGCCCCTGCCCGCCTTTGAACTGCCGTACTACGTCGTCGTGTTCAGTTCCGTACGGACCGAGGGGGATCGCGGGTACGGGGAGACGTCCGACCGGATGGACGAGCTGGTGAAGGAGATGCCGGGGTATCTCGGGCACGAGTCCGCGCGGACGCCCGGCGGGCTCGGGATCACCGTGTCGTACTTCCGGGACATCGACGCGATCGAGGAGTGGCGGTCCGTCGGCGAGCACCGTGCCGCGCAGAAGCAGGGGCGTGCCGAGTGGTACGACCGGTACACCGTGCACGTCGCCAAGGTGGAGCGCAGCCACGGGTTCGCGCGTGGGTGAGGCCGAGCGGGTCGGTGAGTTCCTCGCCCGGTACGGGCTGCCCGGCCTCGTCGACGTGCACACGCACTTCATGCCCGAGCGGGTGCTGCGCAAGGTGTGGGCGTACTTCGACGCCGTCGGGCCGATGACGGGCGTCGCCTGGCCGATCACGTACCGGGAGGAGGAGGACCGGCGGGTCGAGCTGCTGAGGGAGTTCGGCGTCACCGCCTTCACCTCGATGCTCTACCCGCACAAGGCCGGGATGGCCGAGTGGCTGAACGGATGGGCCGCGGAGTTCGCCGCCCGTACGCCCGGCTGTCTGCACACCGCGACCTTCTTCCCCGAGGCGGGCGCGCCGGCGTACGTGCGGCGGGCCCTGGAGGACGGGGCGCGGGTGTTCAAGGCACATGTGCAGGTCGGCGCCTACGACCCGAACGACCCGCTGCTCGACCCCGTGTGGGGCCTGCTGGCCGAGGCGGGCGTCCCCGTCGTGACGCACTGCGGATCGGGGCCCGCGCCCGGCAAGCACACGGGTCCCGGGCCGATGGGGCGGGTGCTCGCGCGGCATCCGCGGCTGCCGCTGGTCGTCGCGCACATGGGGATGCCCGAGTACGCGGACTTCCTGGACCTCGCCGAGCGGTACCCCGAGGTGCGGCTCGACACGACGATGGCGTTCACCGACTTCAGCGAGGCGCAGTCGCCCTTCCCGAAGGGCGAGTTGCGGCGCCTCGCCGACCTGGGGGACCGGGTGCTGCTCGGGAGCGACTTCCCGAACATTCCGTACCCGTACGTCCACCAGCTGGAGGCGATCGAGCGGCTCGGGCTGGGGGACGCCTGGGTGCGGGCCGTCTGTCACGAGAACGGGCGGGACCTGTTCCGGCTGCCCTGACCCGCGGTCGCGGGGAAGGCGGCGGGCTTCCTGAGAGGCGCCTGTGGATTTCTCAGGTTTTTCACAGGTACGGGAAAGGGTGCTCTCAGAGGCGGGTCGCAAGGTTGCACCATGACCGCGACCTCGCCCCAGGGGCGTACCGAACTGCTGAGGCCGGACGGGAGCCCCGTCCGGGTGCTTGTCGTGGACGACGAGCAGTCCATCACCGAGCTGTTGTCCATGGCCCTGCGCTACGAGGGCTGGCAGATCCGCGCCGCCGGTGACGGTGCCGGAGCCGTGCAGACCGCGCGTGAGTTCCGTCCCGACGCCGTCGTCCTGGACATGATGCTGCCGGACATGGACGGGCTGAGCGTGCTCGGGCGTCTGCGCCGCGAACTGCCGGACGTCCCCGTGCTCTTCCTGACCGCCAAGGACGCCGTCGAGGACCGTATCGCCGGCCTGACCGCGGGCGGCGACGACTACGTCACCAAGCCGTTCAGCCTGGAAGAGGTCGTCGCGCGGCTGCGCGGGCTGATCCGGCGCACGGGGGCCGCCGACCGCCGTAGCGAATCCGTGCTCGTCGTCGGCGACCTCATGCTCGACGAGGACAGCCACGAGGTCTCCCGGGGCGGGGCCAACATCCATCTGACCGCCACGGAGTTCGAGCTGCTGCGGTTCCTCATGCGCAATCCGCGGCGCGTGCTCAGCAAGGCGCAGATCCTCGATCGCGTGTGGTCGTACGACTTCGGCGGGCAGGCCAATGTCGTCGAGCTGTACATCTCCTACCTGCGGCGGAAGATCGACGCCGGGCGTGAGCCGATGATCCACACGCGGCGCGGGGCGGGATATCTGATCAAGCCGGCCGCCACCACGGTGTCGTGACCCGGCGGGCGCGGCGGGGACACCGGCCCAGGTCGCTGCGGAGCCGGCTCGTCATCACCGTCGTGGGCCTCATCGCGCTGGTCAGCGTCGTCATCGGCACGGTGACGACGCTGGCGCTGCACTCCTACCTGTACGGGCAGTTGGACGACAAGGTCCGGCAGACGGTGCGGCTCGCCGAGGGCGGCGGTCCTGGCGACCAGGGCCCCGAGCAGCAGCGGCGCCCGGCGAACCTCCAGTTCCTCGGCGGTCCCGGCCGGGACCGGCCGGTGGGCGCGACCTTCGGTACCGACGGCACGATCACCCAGGCGTCCCGCGGTGTCTGGGACCCCGACAACGCCACCAACACGGTCGATCTGACCGAGGCCCAGAAGGACGACCTCGCCTCCGTCGCCCGCGACGGCAAGGCGCACAGCGTCAGCCTGTCCGGGCTCGGTGACTACCGCGTCCAGTCGTCGAGCGACGGCACCGTGCTCGTGGGGCTTCCCGCCGCGGACGTCGAGTCCACGCTGAACACCCTGATCGTCATAGAGCTGGCCGTCACGGCCGCCGGCCTGCTCGCCGCCGGAGTCACCGGCGTCGTCATGGTCGGCGTCACCCTGCGCCCCCTGCGCCGGGTCGCCGCGACCGCGACCCGCGTCTCCGAACTGCCGCTGCACAGCGGCGAAGTCACCCTCTACGAACGCGTCCCCGACACCGAGGCCGACCCCAGGAACGAGGTCGGGCAGGTCGGGGCCGCGCTCAACCGGATGCTCGACCATGTGCACGGCGCGCTCCAGTCGCGCCAGCAGAGCGAGACGCGCGTCCGGCAGTTCGTCGCCGACGCCAGTCACGAGCTGCGCACCCCGCTCGCCTCCATCCGCGGGTACGCCGAACTGACCCGGCGCGGCCGTGAGGAGACCGGCCCCGACACCCGGCACGCCCTCGGCCGCATCGAGTCCGAGGCGCATCGCATGACGGGCCTGGTCGAGGACCTGCTGCTGCTCGCGCGGCTCGACGCGGGACGCCCGCTGTCGTACGAGCCGACCGATCTGTCGCCGCTGGTCATCGACGCGCTCAGCGACGCCCGCGCCGCCGGCCAGGACCACGCCTGGCGCCTGGAGCTGCCCGACGAACCGGTCACCGTGCTCGCCGACGCCGCGCGGCTGCACCAGGTCCTCGTCAACCTGCTGGCGAACGCCCGGACGCACACGCCACCGGGCACGACCGTCACCGCCCGCGTCCACGGGCGCGGGCCCTGGGTCTGCTTCGACATCCAGGACGACGGGCCCGGCATCCCCGCCGAGCTGCTGCCGCACGTCTTCGAGCGGTTCGCGCGCGGCGACTCGTCGCGGTCGAGGAAGGCGGGCTCCACGGGGCTGGGCCTGGCCATCGTGCAGGCCGTCACGGCCGCGCACGGCGGCGCCGTGACCGTGGACTCGACGCCCGGCAGGACCGTGTTCACCGTGCACCTGCCGGCGTACGTCGAGCCGGTCGGTCACGCACAGCCGTACTCACAGGCCGGGCAAAGCCTCACCACACAGCGCTGACAGGGCAGTTGGCGAATGTCGATGGCATGCGAACCGACTCTTCTCCGGGCATCGACCCCACCACCGCGAGGTTCGGGGCGCTGCCGGCGCGGGAGCACCTCCCCGCCGGCAGCGGCGATGTGCCGGTCCTGGACGTTGTCATCCCCGTCTACAACGAGGAGAAGGACCTCGGCGCGTGTGTGCGCGGACTGCACCAGCACCTGGTCCGCACCTTCCCCTACCGCTTCCGCATCACCGTCGCGGACAACGCCTCCACCGACACCACCCCCCAGGTGGCGCACAGGCTGACCACCGAACTGCCGGGAGTCTCGTACGTCCGTCTGGAGCAGAAGGGGCGCGGGCGCGCCCTGCGTACCGTCTGGTCGGCGTCCGACGCGCCGATCCTCGCGTACATGGACGTGGACCTGTCCACCGATCTGAACGCGCTCCTGCCGCTCGTCGCCCCGCTGATCTCGGGTCACTCGGACCTCGCCATCGGGTCGCGGCTCGCCCGCTCGTCGCGGGTCGTGCGCGGCCCGAAGCGGGAGTTCATCTCGCGCGCCTACAACCTCATCCTGCGCGGCTCGCTCCAGGCCCGGTTCTCCGACGCCCAGTGCGGGTTCAAGGCGATCAGGCGCGATGTGGCGCAGGCGCTGCTGCCGCTGGTGGAGGACACCGGGTGGTTCTTCGACACGGAGATGCTGGTGCTCGCCGAGCGCGCGGGGCTCCGTATCCACGAAGTGCCCGTCGACTGGGTCGACGACCCGGACTCGACGGTCCACATCGTGCGGACGGCGACCGAGGACCTGAAGGGCGTCTGGCGGGTCGGCAAGGCCCTCGCCACCGGTTCGCTCGCGCTCGACCGGCTGGCCCGCCCGTTCGGCGACGACCCGCGCGACCGGCAGCTCGCCGGGGTCCCCAGGGGGCTGGCCCGCCAGCTGGTCGGGTTCTGCGTCGTCGGTGTCCTGTCGACGCTGCTGTACCTCCTGCTCTACTCCGGCTTCCGCACGTTCTCGGGGGCGCAGAGCGCCAACGGGCTCGCCCTGTTCGTCTCGGCGCTCGCCAACACGGCCGTCAACCGGCGCCTCACCTTCGGGGTGCGCGGCCGTGACGGAGCGGTGCGCCATCAGGCGCAGGGCATCGTCGTCTTCGGCATCGGCTGGGCGCTGACCAGCGGATCGCTGGCCGCGCTCGACGCCGCGACCGGCGACGCCTCGCACTCCACGGAGCTGGCGGTGCTGATCGCGGCCAACCTCGCCGGGACCGTCCTGCGCTTCCTGCTCTTCCGCGCGTGGGTGTTCCCCGAGCGGAGCACCACCACCGCCGTCACACCCGCACCGCGGCCACCTCAGGTTCCGCACGGCTTGGACGACGCGACCGCACAGCTGCACGCGGTACGCGACCACGACCGTGACCTCGACCCCAGGACCCCGCGATGACCACTGACCTCCATCCTCCGCAGGGCGCCGCCGGGGCGGCCCCGGCCGCCGGGCCGCCTCCCACGAGCGGCGGCCACGGCCGTGCGAAGCCCCGTCTCGCGCACCGCGTGTGGCGCGGGCGGCCCGAGGACGCCCGCTGGGTGCGCCCCGCGTTCCTCGGCCTGCTCCTCGTCATCGGCCTCGCCTATCTGTGGAACCTGTCCGCCTCCGGATACGCCAACTCCTTCTACTCGGCGGCCGTCCAGGCGGGCAGCGAGAGCTGGAAGGCGTTCTTCTTCGGCTCGTCCGACGCGGCGAACGCCATCACCGTCGACAAGCCGCCGGCGGCGCTGTGGCCGATGGCCCTGTCCGTACGCCTCTTCGGCCTGAACGCGTGGGCGATCCTCGTCCCCGAGGTCCTGATGGCCCTGGCCACGGCCGGTGTCCTGTACGGGGCCGTGCGGCGCCGGTTCGGTGCCGCCGCGGGCCTGATCACGATGCTCGTGTTCGCGACGGTCCCGGTCGCCGCGCTGATGTTCCGCTTCAACAACCCGGACGCGCTGCTCGCGCTGCTGATGACCGTCACGGTCTCCTGCGTGCTGCGCGCCATCGAGCACGGCCGGACGAAGTGGCTGCTCTGGGCGGGTGTCGCGGTCGGCCTCGCCTTCCTCGCCAAGACGCTCCAGGCCTTCCTGATCCTGCCGCCGCTGGCCGTCCTGTACGCCGTCCTCGCGCCGGTGGGGGTCCGCAGGCGGTTCGGGCAGCTGGCCCTCTCCGGGCTCGCGATGATCGTCGCGGGCGGCTGGTGGGTCGCGATCGTCGAGCTGTGGCCCGCGTCGTCGCGGCCGTACATCGGCGGCTCCCAGAACAACTCGTTCCTCGAACTCACCTTCGGCTACAACGGGCTCGGCC
Organism: Streptomyces sp. Q6; assembly: GCF_036967205.1. Taxonomy (NCBI): domain Bacteria; kingdom Bacillati; phylum Actinomycetota; class Actinomycetes; order Kitasatosporales; family Streptomycetaceae; genus Streptomyces; species Streptomyces citrinus. The sequence continues at coordinate 4,165,320 of NZ_CP146022.1, read as the reverse complement.
GGATCAACGGCGACGAGACCGGCAGCGTCGGCGGCGGTGGCGGCACGGGCGGCACCGGGCAGTGGGGCGAGACCGGCATCGGCCGGATGTTCAACTCCGAGATCGGCGGCCAGATCGCGTGGCTGATCCCGGCCGCGCTGATCCTCTTCGTCGCCGGTGTCGTCCTGACCCGGAAGGCGAACCGTACGGACACGGCGCGCGCCGCGTTCCTCGCCTGGGGCGGCTCGCTGCTGATGACGGGGCTCGTCTTCAGCTTCATGGCCGGCATCTTCCACCAGTACTACACGGTGGCCCTGGCCCCCTCCATCGCGGCGCTGGTCGGCATGGGCGCCTCGGTCCTGTGGGAGGAGCGGTCGCGGATCACGGCGTCGGCGACGCTCGGCGCGACCGTCGCGGTCACGGCCGTGTGGGCGTACGCGCTGCTCGGCCGGACGGCGGACTACCTGCCGTGGCTGCGGTGGGCCGTGCTCATCGGCGGGCTCGTGGCGGGCCTCGGGCTCGCCTTCGCGGGGCGCCTGAACCGTCAGTTCGCGCTCGGCGCCGCCGGTCTGGGCCTGGTGACGGCCCTCGCGGCGCCCACCGCGTACACGATCAGCACGCTGAACACCGGGCACACCGGGTCGATCGTCACGGCGGGGCCCTCCGGGGCGAGCGCCCTGGGGATGGGCGGCGGGCCGGGCGGCGGTCGGGGCGGAGGCGGCCAGGGTGGTCAAGGCGGGCAGATGGGGCAGCCCCCGACCGGTACCGGTAACGGCAGCCAGCAGGGCGGCGGCTTCCCGGGCGGTGGGATGCCCGGCCGGAACCAGGGCACCGGCGGCACCCAGAAGCAGGGCACCATGCCCGGCGGCAGGGGCGAAGGCGGTGCCGGTGGCGGCGGTGGCGGCGGTATGGGCGGCCTCCTCAACGGCGCGACCGTCAGCGCCGAGGCGAAGAAGCTGCTCCAGGCCGACGCCGACGACTACACCTGGGTCGCGGCCACGGTCGGCTCGCAGAACCAGGCGAGCTACCAACTCGCCACCGGTGACCCGGTGATGGCGGTCGGCGGCTTCAACGGCACGGACCCGTCCCCGACATCGGCCCAGTTCAAGCAGTACGTCGAGGACGGAAGGATCCACTACTTCATCGGCAGCGGGTCCGGGTCCGGCGGCACGGGCGGATCGAGCTCCGGCTCGTCCTCCGAGATCGCGTCGTGGGTCGCGGACCACTTCACGAAGGTGACGGTGGGCAGCGCGACCTTCTACGACCTGACCCGGCCGACGACCTGACCCTTCCGCCACGCGGCCCTTCGCCCCTCCCCGGAACGCGCGCTCCGCGCTCGGGGAGGGGCGAAGGCCGCTCCCTGGCTCCCTAGCGGCGCACGGACAGCTCCGCGACCACCGGCCGGTGGTCCGACGCCGCCGCCTCGCCCGGCACCTGGGCGGACCGCACCCGGATCCCCTCCCCCGCCGCGACGAAGTCGATCCGCTTCACGGGTACGTTCGCCGGGTACGTGCCCTCCCCGTTCACCGGACCCGCGTCCGTCAACTCCCGCCACAACGGCGCCAGTTCCGGTGCCGTGCGCTCGGCGTTGAAGTCGCCGAGGAGCACCTGCCGCGCCCCCGGCTCGGCCGCCCGCTCGGCCGCCATGACGCGGCGCGTGTCCGCGACCTGCGCCACCCGCACCGACGGGTCGGCCCGGTAGTCGAGGTGCGTCACGAACACCTGCACGGGGACTCCCCGCACCTTCAGCGTCACCTCCCCGAACCCGGGGGCCGGGGCCGGCACCGGGTTCGGGTCCTGCGTGGACAGCCGGGTGATGTCGTGGTTGGCGGCCGACCGGATCGGATACCGGGACAGGACCGCCACCCCGTACTCGCGCCGCGGTCCCCCGGTCGTCACCGGGTCGAGGCTGTAGATCGGCGCGAACGACACCCGCATGCCGAGCCGGTCCGCCAGTTCCTGGGCCACGTCGAGGTTCCGGCTGCGCTCGCCCCAGTGGACGTCGACCTCCTGGAGGCCGATCACGTCCGCGTCGAGGGCCCGCAGCGCGGCGGCCTGACGGTCGAGATCGAAGACGTTGTCCATGCCGGACCCGGCGTGGATGTTGTACGTGGCGATCCGGAGGGGGACGGCTCCGGGCGTCCCGGCCGCGGCGGGCGGCGCGGCCGCTACCAGGCTCAACAGTGCGGCGGACAGGGCCAGTTGGGGAAGTGCGCGGACTCGTATCGGCATGTCGGGAACCGTATGCGGAAAACCTTCTTGTACAGCGTACGAGTCTTCCCTTACGGTGTATGGGAGTCGCTGGCGGCGTCGGCGACCTCCCTGTCCAGGCATCCACGTGAAGAAGGCGAGACCAGATGACGGCGACGACCGCCGAGCACGCGAACAACCCCCACCCGGACGGGCCCGCCCCGGCCGGAGGCCACCCGCAGCGCTGGCTCATCCTCGGCGTCATCTGCCTCGCCCAGCTGACCGTGCTGCTCGACAACACCGTCCTGAACGTCGCGATCCCCTCCCTCACCACGGAGCTGCACGCGTCGACGTCCGACATCCAATGGGTGATCAGCGCCTACTCGCTCGTGCAGTCCGGGCTGCTGCTCACCGCGGGCTCCACCGCCGACCGCTACGGCCGCAAGAAGATGCTCGCGGCCGGGCTCGTGCTCTTCGGCGTCGGCTCGCTGGTGGCCGGACTCGCCGACTCCACCGGCCAGTTGATCGCCGCGCGGGCCGGCATGGGCGTCGGCGGCGCGCTCCTGATGACCACCACCCTCGCCGTCGTCGTGCAGATCTTCGACGACGCGGAGCGGGTCAAGGCCATCGGCCTGTGGGCCACCGTGAACTCGCTCGGGTTCGCCGTCGGCCCGCTGCTCGGCGGCGTGATGCTCGACCACTTCTGGTGGGGCGCGATCTTCCTGATCAACATCCCGGTCGCGGTCATCGGTCTCGTCGCCGTGCTCGCGCTGGTCCCCGAGTCCAAGAACCCGCGGGGCGACCGGCCCGACCTGCTCGGCGCACTGCTCTCCACGGTCGGCATGACCGGTGTCGTCTACGCGATCATCACCGGGCCCGGCGACGGCTGGACGGCCGGGTCCACGCTCGCCCCGGCCGCGATCGGCGCCGTCTTCCTCGCCGCGTTCGTGGCGTGGGAGCTGCGCATCCCGTACCCGATGCTGGACATGCACTTCTTCCGCGACCAGAAGTTCACGGGCGCGGTCGCCGGGGCGATCCTCGTCGCGTTCGGCATGGGCGGATCGCTGTTCCTGCTCACCCAGCACCTGCAATTCGTCCTGGGATACGGGCCGTTGGAGGCCGGTCTGCGCACCGCGCCGCTCGCGCTGACCGTCGTCGCGCTCAACCTCACCGGGGTCGGCGCCCGGCTGCTGCCCCGGCTCGGCACCCCGCTGACCATCGCGGCCGGCATGACCTGTCTGGCGGCGGGCCTCGCGGCGATCGCGCTGCTCGGCGGGGACAGCTACGGCGGCATGCTCGCCGGTCTGATCGTGATGGGCGCGGGCATCGCCCTGGCCATGCCCGCCATGGCCAACGCCATCATGAGCGCGATCCCGCCGGAGAAGGCGGGCGTGGGCGCCGGGGTCAACGGCACCCTCGCGGAGTTCGGCAACGGGCTCGGCGTCGCCGTCCTCGGAGCCGTCCTGAACGCCCGCTTCGCGGCGCTCGTATCCGTCTCCGCGGCCTCGCTGCCGGCGGCGCTCGCGGCAGCGGATTCCGGTGCGGAGAAGGCCCGTATCGCGGATGCCTTCTCCTCGGGTCTGGAGACCAGCCAACTCGTCGGCGCCGTCGCCGTCCTCGTCGGCGGACTGCTCGCCGCGGCGTTGCTCCGGCGGGCCGAGAGGGCAGACTCAGCGGTGGTGGCTTCCGCATAGCATCGGTGCGGGCCAGCGGGCGGACGGGCGGATTCCGCGAGGGGTGCGCCGCCGCCGCTGTCCCCGCCCGTGAACGAGGAACTCCTGGGAAGGTGCGCCATGGTGAAGGCAGCGCGGATGAGCATCTGGCTCGAGGACTCCGGGTCGAAGCCGTCCCGCAGTCGTCGCAGCGAGCAGCCGAGCGGCCTGGACCGGGAGCGGATCACCGACGCCACCGTGAAACTCCTCGACGCCGAGGGCCTCGCGAAGTTCTCCATGCGCCGCCTCGCGAGCGAACTCGGCGTCACCGCGATGTCCGTGTACTGGTACGTCGCCACCAAGGACGACCTGCTCGAACTCGCCCTCGACCGGGTCTTCGGCGAGCCCCGGCTGCCCGCGACGGACGCGACGGAGGAAGGGGACGCCCCGGACTGGCGCGAGCAGCTCAGGGAGCTGGCCGCCGAGTACCGGGCGCTCATCGTCCGCCACCCGTGGACCTCGACGCTGACCGGCAACTTCCTCAACGTGGGCCCGAACTCGCTGCTCTTCTCCCACGCCGTGCAGAAGGTCATCGCCGGTACCGGGCTCTCGCTGCCGCGCCAGCGCGGCGCGATCGCGTCCGTCTTCCAGTTCGTCTACGGGTACAGCACCATCGAGGGCCACTTCGTGCAGCGGTGCGCGGAGGCGGGGATGACGCAGGACGAGTACTTCCGTGAGGCGATGTCCGCCTTCCGGGCTCCGCCGGAGCTGGCCGACACCTTCCAGCACACCGAGGAGATGATGTCGGCGATCGAGGGCGGCGAATCGGTCGAGCAGATGCGCGACCTGGACTTCCAGGCCGCGCTCGATCTCCAGATCGCGGGCATCGAGGCCCTGGTGGCGCAGGAGGCGAAGCAGGCCGGTCGCTGAGGGCCGGCTACGCGAGGCGCGCCGGGAAGCCGCCGGTGGCGACCGGGCCCCACTTCTCGGGCGTGACGCGGATGATCGACTTCCCCTGCTTGATCATCGCCTCCCGGTACTCGTCCCAGTCCGGGTGCTCGCCGGAGATGGTGCGGAAGTACTCGACCAGCGGCTCGACCGAGTCGGGGGAGTCGATGACCTCCGCCGTCCCGTCGACCTGCACCCACGGCCCGTTCCACTCGTCGCTGAGGACGAGCACGCTGACGCGGGGGTTCCGCTTGGCGTTGCGGGTCTTGGCGCGCTCCGGGTACGTGGAGATGACGATCCGCCCGGCGTCGTCGACCCCGCAGGTCAGCGGTGAGGCCTGCGGGGTGCCGTCGGCACGGGCGGTGATCAACAGGGCGCGGTGGCGTGGGCGTACGAAGTCGAGCAACTCGTCCAGCAAGACGCGGGTGTTGGTCGCGATGTTCGGAGCCATGCGCCCAGCCTAATCATGCGGCGGGCAGCGAATCGCCCTGCACCGCCTGGATGTCGAGCTCCACCTTGAGCGTCGCGCCGATCGCCGCGATGCCGGCCTGGACGACCTGGTTGTAGTTCATGGCGAAGTCCTCGCGCTTCAGCTCGGCCGTCGCCTTGAACGCCGCGCGCGTGCCGCCCCACGGGTCGGCGCCGGTGCCCAGGTAGCTCAGGTCCAGGTCGACCGGGCGGGCGACGCCGCGCATGGTCAGCTCGCCGTGCACCGTCCAGCGGTCGGGGCCCGCCGGGCTGAGGCCGGTCGAGCGGTAGGTGAGCTCCGGGTAGGTCTCCACGTCCAGGAAGTCGGGCGACTTCAGGTGGCCGTCCCGCATGCCGTTGCCGGTGTCGATCGACGCCGCCCGGATGACCGCCTCGACCCGCGACTTCTCCACGTCCTGGGCGATGTCCACCCGCGCCCGGAAGTCCGTGAACCGCCCGTGCACCGAGGTGATCCCCAGGTGCTGCGCGGTCGCCGCGACCGCGGAGTGCGCGGGGTCGACCGTCCACGGTCCCGGCGGCGGCAGCTCGGCGCCGCCCTGCCGGGCGAGCACCACGGTGCCGACCTCGGCGCGGCCCGTCGCCGTCACCAGCGCGGTGGACGCGGCGGGCGCGTACCCCACGGCGGTCACGATCACGGTGTAGGGGCCGGGCGTCAGGGCGGACGCGTCGTGCACGGCCCCCTCGTCGTCGGCCTCGGCGCGCAGCACCTGCGCGCCCGTCATGTCGGTCACCGTGACGACGGCGTGCGGCAGAGCCCACCCGTCCCGCGTACGGATCCGCGCACTCAGTCCCATCGCTCACATCTCCTAGCTCAAGTTCTCACACACGTAAGGGAATCGAGTGCTCCCGCTACGTGAACGGGCCCCGGCCCGTGACGTCTCCGGCCGTCCCCTGCCGTTAACGACGCCACCGGGTCCGGGGCCCCTTTCCCACAACCGGACCGGTGCGGCTCCCGTCTCCGCTCGAAGCGGGAGCCGCGTACCTCACCCGGTCCGGGGTCTCGACTACTCGCCCGGGTGGGCGAGTTCGATGTCGTGGCCGTCCACGCCGCTGCCCTGCACGCTGAGGTGCGTGGCCACCGGCGGGTATCCGGTCGCGATGACCGTGTAGTCGCCGCCGTCCAGGTCGGTGAAGGCGTACGCGCCGTCCTCACCGGTGGTGGAGGTCGCGACCACGTTGCCCGCGGCGTCGATCAGCGTGACCCGCGCGTCGTTCAGGCTCTTGCCCGCGGCGCGCACGGTGCCCTGCACCTGGGAGCCGGAGTTGAGGTCGATCTCGACGCGGGTGACACCCGTGCCGCCGACCTCGACGGGCAGCGCCAGCGGACGGTGTCCGGCGGCGTTCACGGCCACCGTGACCTGACCGGGCACCAGCTCGGCGAAGGTGAACTCGCCCTCCTCGCCGGAGAGCCCGGTGGCGAGCACGTCACCGCGCACGTCCGTCACGATCACCATGGCGCCGACGACCGGAGCCTTGGTCTCCGCGGCCCTCACGACACCGCTGAGCCCGCTCGTCCCGCTGAGCAGGATGTCGTACGTGACCGGGTCCTCGCCGACGACCACCGTGGAGGCCTGCGGCTGGTAGCCGTCCGCCGAGGCGATCAGGACGTACGAGCCGGTGCCGGGGGCGTCGATCGCGTACGCGCCGTCGCCCTGGGCGACCGCGCGGCCCAGCTGCCGTCCCCCGAGGGAGATCAGCGTGACCGCGGCGCGCGGTACGGGAGCGGACTCGGCGCCGCGGACGAAGCCGTGCACCGGGGTGCCGCCCCCGGCGACCTGCGCCGGGATGTCGGACCCCGCGACGGACGCGACCGCCGCGAGCCGCTGCGTCTGCTGGTCGGCGGCGGGCTCGCCCGCACCGACCAGGCTCGGCACCTTCTCCGTGTCGACGACGGGAGCGGCGGCGGCCACGGGGGCGGCCGGGGCCGCGCTCTCACCGTTCGCGGCCTGCTCCAGAGCACCGGACGTACGCAGCGGAACCTCCTTGATGAAGAGCGTGACGATCAGCGCGAGGAACGCGACCGGGGCCACGTACAGGAAGATGTCGCCGATGCCGTGCCCGTACGCGCTCTCCAGCCACGTGCGGACGGGGGCCGGAAGGGCGTCCATGACCGGCAGCGAGCCACCGCCCGCGGCCTTCGCCGCGGCGGCCTGCGACTGCGGGTCGAGCGTGCCGATGGTGTCCTTCGCGTAGTGCGAGATACGCGTGGTCATGACCGAGCCGAGCGCCGAGACGCCGACCGCGCCACCGAGGGACCGGAAGAAGGTCACGACGGACGAGGCGGAACCGAGGTCCTTCGGCGCGACCTGGTTCTGCGTGCTCAGCACGAGGTTCTGCATCATCATGCCGACGCCGAGACCCATCAGCGCCATGAAGATCGCGAGGCGCCAGTACGGGGTGTCGTACCGCATGGTGCCGAGCAGCCCCAGACCCGCGGTCAGGAAGACACCGCCCGCGACCAGCCAGGCCTTCCACTTGCCGGTCTTGGTGATGACCTGGCCGGAGACGGTCGACGAGACGAACAGACCGGCGATCATCGGGATCGTCATGACACCCGACATCGTCGGCGTCTTGTCGCGCGCCAGCTGGAAGTACTGCGAGAAGTACACGGTGCCCGCGAACATCGCGACACCGACGAACAGGGAGGCGATCGAGGCGAGCGTGATCGTGCGGTTCCGGAACAGACGCAGCGGGATGATCGGCTCGCTGGCCTTGGACTCGACGAGCAGGAAGATCAGCGTGAGCACGACCGCGCCGCCGACCATGACACCGGTCTGCCACGACATCCAGTCGTACTTGTCGTCGGCGAAGGTGACCCAGATCAGGAGCAGGCAGACCGCGGCGGTGATGAAGAAGGCGCCGGCCCAGTCGACCTTCACCTTCCGCTTGGTCACCGGCAGGTGCAGCGTCTTCTGGAGCACGATCAGCGCGATGAGCGCGAAGGGCACACCGACGAAGAGGCAGTAGCGCCAGCCGAGCCAGTCGGTGTCGGTGATCACGCCGCCGAGCAGCGGGCCGCCGACGGTGGCGACGGCGAACGTCGCACCGAGGTAGCCGGAGTAACGGCCGCGCTCACGCGGGGAGATCATCGCGGCCATGATGATCTGCGCCAGGGCGGACAGACCGCCGGCGCCGATGCCCTGGATGGCACGCGCGGAGATCAGCATCGCGGGGTTCTGCGAGAACCCGGCGATCACCGATCCGACCACGTACACGACGAGGGCTATCTGGACCAGGGCCTTCTTGCTGAACAGGTCGGCCATCTTGCCCCACAGGGGCGTGGTGGCCGTCATGGCGAGCAGCGACGCGGTGACGACCCAGGTGTAGGCCGACTGTCCGCCGCCGAGGTCACCGATGATCTTCGGCAGGGCGTTGGAGACGATCGTCGACGAGATGATGGCGGCGAACATGCCGAGCAGCAGCCCGGACAGCGCCTCCATGATCTGCCGGTGCGTCATCGGCGCGCCGGAGTCGGGAGCGCCGCCTGAATGCTTGGCATGGCTGCCCCGCACACCGGCCGGTGTGGATGTTGCCATGGGAATCCTTTTCTCTTACGTCTGTTGCGGCTTGAGCAGGTGTGCGTGCATGAACGGTCTGTGGCTCAAGCGGGGGTACGCGTGGCGGTGGCCCGGCAGTCGCCGAAGCTGTCGCGCAGCCTGGTCATGAGGGCGATCAGCTGGTTCACCTCGTCGTCCGACCAGTCGCTCAGCCGGTCGGCCAGCAACTGGGTGGTGAGCTGGTTGAGCAGCTCCAGTTGCCGGTGTCCCTCGTCGGTGAGGGTCAGGATGCGTGAGCGCTTGTCGGAGGGATCGGCGTTCCGCTCGATCCAGCCACGGTCCGCGACATGGGCGACGTGTCGGCTGGCCACCGACATGTCGACGGCGAGCAGCTCGGCGAGCTTGCCCATGCGCATGTCGCCGTACCGCTTGAGAAGGGTGAGCACCGCGGCCGATCCGGCCGGGCAGTCGTGCGGCAGGATCCGCGCCATGTCTCTTTTGACGGCGCCGAAGGCGCTGAGCTGTCGTGCCAAGTCGTCGTAATGACGCTGTCCGGCCACAGCACCTCCTGACGTGGACCTTATTTGTTGCTTAGGGCAACCATAGAATCAGTTGGTTGCCGCAGGCAAACTAAAAGGGGCGTTCAAGCCTAAAAACACGGCAAAGGCAAGGTGTGAAGGGGTAAAGCCGCAGCTCAAGGGGGTTATGTGCTGGCTGTGGCGCCTGTGCCGGGGATTCGCTAGGGTCCTGGGCCATGGCACACAACCCCCAGGGCCCGGGCCCCGAAGGCAACTACGACCCCGCGGGCAGCACCCAGATGTTCCGCGCCTTCGTCGACGAGGGCGGCACCCCCACCCCGCGCGCGCAGGCGGCTCCGGTGAAGTCCGGACCCGGCGCGGGCCTGATCATCGGCATCGTCGTCGCGATCGTCGTGGTGGCCGCAGTGGCGTGGCTGGCGCTCAAGTAGGCGTCAGCCCGCAGGACTCAGCCCCACTGGACGTCGACGTCCCGTGTCTCGACGTGCATGCCGAGCGGTACGCGCCAGGAGTCGACGCACACGGTCCACGTCTTCTCCTTCTTCTCCCCGGCGCCGATGGGCACGGGAAGCTTCTGGGTGGTCACGACCGTCGCCCAGTCGACGCCCAGTGCGCCGATGACGTGCGTCCGGAACGTGACGGTGCCCGAACGCACGGCGGTGCCACCGGAGTTGACCAGTCTCAGCGTCACGTTCTGGCACCAGCGCTGATCGGCGTCCTTGAGGACGGGCTCGCTCACTGCGAGGGCGGCGGGCCCGGCCGGGGCCGAACTCCCCGGCGTACTGGGCGACTTGCTTCCCGTCCCGCTCCCCGGCCGCGTCGCCGACGACGACGGTCCGCGGGAGCCGGACGACCCCGACGATCCGGACGGCCGGGACGAGTCCGATGACGAGGACGAGCCGCCGGACGTGCCGGATGCCCCTGAAGAGTCTGCCGCGTCCGACGAGCCCGACGTGTCCGGCGACGAAGCGGACGAGGCGGACGACGGTGACGAAGGATCTCCATCCCCGGAGCCCCGCCGCTCCCCGGAGCGCCCCGCACCGGGCTGATCCAGCGGTACGAGCGTGACCTCGCCGGTCGGCGCGACCCCGCTCCCCGGTTCCGTGGGCGTGCCGCCGGCGGCGCCGACGGCCACGTAGCTCTCCCGTGCGTCGCCTCCGTCGAGCGCGACCACACCGGCCGCACCGAGACACACCACCACTACCGAGGCACCGCCCACAGCGACCCCGCGGCGCCCGCGCACCCACGTCCGTAGCATCGCGCCAGTGTGTCTGACGGTCCGTCAATTAGGAAGCCCGCGCGGCGAATCCGCCCCGCGGGCCCCAGGAGTGTGCGGCAGCGTCAGTCCGCGATCAGACCCTCGCGCAGCTGGGCCAGCGTCCGGGTGAGCAGCCGGGAGACGTGCATCTGGGAGATGCCGACCTCCTCGCCGATCTGCGACTGCGTCATGTTCGCGAAGAACCGCAGCATGATGATCCGGCGCTCGCGCGGCGGCAGCTTGGCGAGCAGCGGCTTGAGCGACTCGCGGTACTCGACGCCCTCCAGCGCGGTGTCCTCGTACCCGAGACGGTCCGCGAGGGAGCCCTCGCCGCCGTCGTCCTCGGGGGCGGGGGAGTCCAGGGACGACGCCGTGTAGGCGTTCCCCACCGCGAGGCCGTCGACGACGTCCTCCTCCGATACGCCGAGGACCGCGGCGAGTTCGGGGACGGTCGGCGAGCGGTCCAGCTTCTGCGCGAGCTCGTCGCTCGCCTTCGTCAGGGCCAGCCGCAGCTCCTGGAGGCGGCGCGGCACCCGCACCGACCAGGACGTGTCACGGAAGAACCGCTTGATCTCGCCGACCACGGTCGGCATCGCGAACGTCGGGAACTCGACCCCGCGCTCGCAGTCGAACCGGTCGATCGCCTTGATCAGGCCGATCGTGCCGACCTGGACGATGTCCTCCATCGGTTCGTTGCGGCTGCGGAAGCGGGCCGCCGCGTACCGCACCAGCGGCAGGTTCAACTCGATGAGGGTGTCGCGCACATAGGCCCGCTCGGGGCTGTGCTCGTCGAGCGCGGCAAGGCGCAGGAACAGGGAGCGGGACAGGGTGCGGGTGTCGATGGGCCCGGATGTCCCGGACGCGCCGGACGTCCTCGGGGCCTCCGGGGCCGGAGCCAGGGCCTGGGCCGGAACAGGAACAGGCGTGTCGGGCGTGAGCGTGAGCACCTTCGAGCTGCCCTGGTCTGCGGACATGCCACCCCCTTGAGGTCGCGGACGGTCGCGGCGGACGCTCCCGTCAGGTAGGAGCGCAGCCTCCACCTGAATACCGGACGTGGGGCTGCGCCAAACGCGCTTCCAGCAGAATGTCACATGTCGGCAACACGCTGTAGTGACATGTCGACATGGAAGGGGTGAAAACGCGCAGTTAACAGGGGGTGTGGCCGGAGTTGGCCGCGTTTCTGTCGGGAAATTGCCCCGTGGTCGGTCTACCCGATTCAGCTACGCGTCGATCCTATTTGCGGATCGAAGTCGCGCGAAGCTGCGGGCGAGGAGCCTTGACACATGCATCTGTGAGACACCGAGTTCGGCGCTGATCTGCGACTGCGTCAGGTTGCTGTAGTACCTGAGCAGCAGGATCCGCTGCTCCCGCTCGGGCAGCTGGACGAGCAGATGCCGTACGAGGTCGCGGTGTTCGACCCCGTCGAGCTCCGGGTCCTCGTAGCCGAGCCGGTCGAGCAGGCCCGGCATCCCGTCGCCCTCCTGCGCGGCCTCCAGCGACGTCGCGTGGTACGAGCGGCCCGCCTCGATGCAGGCGAGCACCTCGTCCTCGCCGATGCGCAGCCGCTCGGCGATCTCCGCCGTCGTGGGCGAGCGGCCGAAGGCCGTGGTGAGGTCCTCGCCGGCGGCGTTCACCTGCACCCACAGCTCGTGCAGGCGGCGCGGGACGTGCACCGTGCGGACGTTGTCCCGGAAGTAGCGCTTGATCTCGCCGACGACGGTCGGCATCGCGAAGGTCGGGAACTGCACGCCGCGGTCCGGGTCGAACCGGTCGATGGCGTTGATCAGGCCGATCGTGCCGACCTGGACGACGTCCTCCATCGGCTCGTTGCGGCTGCGGAAGCGGGCCGCCGCGTAGCGCACGAGCGGCAGGTTCGCCTCGATCAGGGCGCCGCGCACCCGGGAGTGCTCCGGGGTGCCCGGCAGCAGGTTCTTGAGCTGCCCGAAGAGCACCTGGGTGAGGGCCCGGGTGTCCGCGCCCCGGGTCGACTTCGCGGGTGCGGCCTGTGCGGCCTGTGCGGCCTGCTGGGGCTGTGCGTCCTGGGGAGCCTGTGCGGCCTCGGGAACCTGGGGGGCTTGCGGGGCCTGCGGGGCTTGAGGCGCAGTACTGGCCGGCACGGTCAACGCCACCTCTGTTTCCGTCAACTCATCGGTCAAAAGCGGTCATAGCATCACAAGACATGTGCACTGTGTGCAAGCACCGCATAACTACGTGTTGAAGGGCAAGTTGGGGCAGAAGACGTGGAACAGCCCCTCGCCGTTCCCGGCGAAGGGCTGTTCGGTGGTACCTCGATCGAGCGGCCGGCCCGGACGGGACGGAGGCGCGGAACGCGCGGCTGAGGGGCGCGCGCGGCCGACTCAGAACGCGTAGTCGGCGATGACCCACGTGGCGAACTCGCGCCACAGCGCTACGCCCGCCTGGTGTGCGGGGTGCTCGATGTACCGCTTCAGCGCATCGGTGTCCTCGACCGCCGAGTTGATCGCGAAGTCGTACGCGATGGGGCGGTCGGTGATGTTCCAGTCGCACTCCCAGAACGTCAGCTCCGGGATCTGCCCGCCCAGCGCGCGGAAGGCGGCCACGCCCTCGACGACGCGCGGTTCGTCGCGGCTCACACCGTCGTTGAGCTTGAAGAGGACCAGATGGCGGATCACGGCTGTGCTCTCCCGGGGGGCTGCTGGGGCTGGGTGCCTACTCGCCGCCGTTGACGACCCAGGTCATGAAGTCGCCGATGGACTGAGCGGCGGTCGAGACGCCCTCGAACCCTATCTGGACGTAGTCGGCGGCCTTGGCGGGGTCGGTGATGACCACATAGAGCACGAACACGATCCCGACGTAGAGCGCGATCTTCTTCGTCTGCACCACGTTCGGCCTCCCCGTGCCCGCTTCTGCCCACATCTGTTCCCCGTGTGGCCCCTGTTGCCGGGCGCGAGTCTATCCCGGGCGATCTCTCACCTGACCTTTAAGGACCAACGGCCCCCGAGGACAGGTCTTTTGCGGCTCCGGGGCGGGGCGGGAGGGGCGCAGCATTAGTGGTGAGCCCGGAGGGTCTGGCAGGAATCCGAAGGGCAGGGACGAGACCCCGACTGCGGGGTTCGCGCCGCGGCTTCCCCCCAAGGAGCGGCGCGGGCTTACGGGAGTCCGTCCTCATCGGGGGAAGCGGCTTGTCCCCCCGATGCCGCTTCCCCCGTCCAAGTGGGAGACGAGCCCCGGCGCCTCTGGTCAGGCGCCGGGGCTCCTTGCGTACGCGTGGACGGGCCGCCGCTGGACCGGGCATGCGGAACGCGACTGGGCACGCGGAACGCAACTGGACATGCAGAACGCCCCTCTTCCTCGGGAGACCCGTGGAAGAGGGGCGTTGTCAGCGGTAGCGGAGGGATTTGAACCCTCGGTGAGTTTCCCCACACTCGCTTTCGAGGCGAGCTCCTTCGGCCGCTCGGACACGCTACCGAGAGGAACTCTAGCCCAAAGATGGCCGTGGTCTGAAATCCGTTTCTCTGAAGAAGCGGGTCAAGGGTCGCGCGCACTCCTCGGCGAGCACTCCGGAGATCACTTCGGGGCGGTGGTTGAGCCGCCGGTCGCGGATCACGTCCCACAGGGATCCGGCGGCGCCGGCCTTCTCGTCGCGGGCGCCGTAGACGACACGGTCGAGGCGGGACTGGACGATCGCGCCCGCGCACATGGTGCACGGCTCCAGGGTCACGACGAGCGTGCAGCCGGTCAGCCGCCAGGAGCCCGCCCGGCGCCCGTCGGTGCCGTCGTCGTCGCCGGAGGCGGCGTGCAGGGCCTCGGCGGCCCGGCGGATCGCCAGGATCTCGGCGTGGGCGGTGGGGTCGCCGGTCAGCTCGCGTTCGTTGTGCGCGGTGGCGAGCACGGTGGTCCCGTCCGGCGCCAGGACCACGGCGCCGACGGGCACGTCGCCGGCCTGCGCGGCGAGCCCGGCCTCGGCCAGGGCCCGCCGCACGGACGGCTTCCAGGGATCCCGTACGAGATCACGTACGGACTCGTGATCGGGAACGGGATCGGGGGCGGGAGTGGGATCGGGTTCGGGGGGTGTCACGGCCTGGAATCTATCTCCGGGCGGTCAGCGCACCGTTTCGAGCACCTCCGCGGCACCCAGCGCGTCGGCGATCTCGCTCAGCGCGTCCGCCCCGTCGAGGGCGAGCAACTCCTTCTCGGAGACGCCCAGGTCGACGAGGATCACGGTGTCGCCGAGCGGGCCCGAGGGGACCGCGTCGGCGCCGGTGACGACGGCCTCGTCGTCGGCTTCCGCCTCGGTCGAGTCCTCCGGTTCACCGTCCTCGGTGCCGTCCAGGTCCAGGGCGTCGAGTTCGTCGGCGCCCACCGGATCCTTGCCGAGCAGCTCGTCGGTGAGCAGGATCTCGCCGTAACTGCTGCGGGCTGCTGCCGCGGCGTCCGAGACGTAGATGCGAGGGTCGTCCTCGCCGTCCACGCGGACGACGCCGAACCACGCGTCCTCCTGTTCGATGAAGATGAGGATCGTGTCGTCCTCGGCGCCGGCCTCGGCCGCCGCCTCGCGGGCCAGGTCGGACAGGTCCGACAGGGTCTCCACGTCGTCGAGCTCTGTGTCGCTCGCTTCCCACCCGTCTTCGGTGCGCGCGAGCAGTGCGGCGAAGTACACCGTGACTCTCCCACTGGTCTCAGGTGTGCCGGTTGGAGGTCCCCCCGGCGGAGTCTTGGATGCGGGCGGCGCAGTTCAAGCCCCGCCCACTCGGAATCGTGGCAGAAACTACGCCTTCAGGAGAGGTCTTCCGTGCGCTGTGTTGGCGTCGCGTCCTCACAGCCCGTGTCTGGTGTGAGGCGCGTCACCCGCACGTCACCGGTGTGTCACCAGCGAAAGGTGCGCATCCGCATCTGCTGACGCATCCGTGCGGCCCGCGCGCGCCGCGGCTGGACGCGGGCGCGCAGCTCGCGGGCTTCGGTGAGTTCGCGCAGGAACAGGGCGCGGCGGCGCCTGCGTTCGGCGTCCGTCTCCGCCTCATGATCCGCGGATCCCGGATCCCGGTCGGGCTGTTCTCGGCGCTGTTGGTCCGGCATGAGCCACACCACCACCCCAGGTCCCCTCGGCCGACAGGTTCCTTCCACTTTCCCTCCGCGCGGGCCTTTGATGCGAGCGGGAGCCGGGGTGGTGGGGCCCGGTTACTGTTGAGGACATGCGGATTCACGTCGTCGACCACCCGCTGGTGGCGCACAAACTCACCACGCTGCGCGACAAGCGCACCGACTCCCCGACCTTCCGGCGCCTCGCCGACGAGCTGGTCACCCTGCTCGCCTACGAGGCGACCCGGGACGTGCGCACCGAGCAGGTCGACATCGAGACCCCGGTGACGGCGACGACCGGCGTGAAGCTGTCGTACCCGCGTCCGCTGGTGGTGCCGATCCTGCGCGCCGGTCTCGGCATGCTCGACGGCATGGTGCGGCTGCTCCCGACCGCCGAGGTCGGCTTCCTCGGCATGGTCCGCAACGAGGAGACGCTCCAGGCCTCCACGTACGCGACCCGCATGCCGGACGACCTCTCCGGCCGCCAGGTCTACGTCCTCGACCCGATGCTCGCCACGGGCGGCACGCTCGTCGCGGCCATCCAGGAGCTGATCAAGCGCGGCGCGGACGACGTCACGGCCGTGGTCCTGCTCGCCGCCCCCGAGGGCGTCGAGATCATGGAGCGCGAGCTGGCGGGCACCCCGGTGACCGTCGTGACCGCGTCGGTCGACGAGCGGCTCAACGAGAACGGCTACATCGTCCCCGGCCTCGGTGACGCGGGCGACCGGATGTACGGCGCCGCCGAATAGCCACGCGAAGGCCGCGGCCGCGACTGCTCGGGGTGTTCCTGAGCAGTCGCGGCCGCGGCCTTTTCACGTCCGTCGTGTGCCGGTTCCTCGGCGCTGTCGGGTCCTAGGCGCAGCTCGGCGAGGAGGACGGCGCCGGCTTCGGATGGGTCAGGGCCGTCAGGGCCTTGTCAGCGTCCGCCTTGGGCGTCAGGTTCTTGAACTGCGTGCCGAGGATCAGGTCGACCTCGGTGAGCTTGTCCCGGGTGTCCGCCTTGAGCTCGGCGCCGGTCAGCTGCGTGCCGAGGACGGGCAGCGCCGCGTCCGTCGCCTTCGTCGCGCCCAGCAGTATCCCGGTGCCCTTGACCTTCTTGTCGTACGCCTTCGTGGCGTTCCCCACATCGCCGATCTTGAAGCCGCGCTTCTTCAGCTCGTCGGCGGTCTCCTTGGCCAGGCCGCTGCGGGGCGTGGCGTTGAAGACGTTCACCGTGATCTGGGCCGGGGCGGGGAGCTTCTTGGGATCGGCGGCCCTGGCGGCGGACGGCGACGCGCTCGGCGACGTGGTGCAGTGCGCGGGGCCCGGGCCCGCCGCGCTGGCCTTGTCGCCGCCGGTGAAGACGTGGACGAGCTGGAGCGTGCCCCAGCTGATCAGGCCGATCGCGGCGACGGACGCCACGACGGCGAGCACGATCCTGCTGCGCGGACGACCTCGCCGCATACGGGGGTATTTGTCTCCCGTGATGCGGTATTTGCCGCCCATGCCGGGGGGAGTGAGCATGCTCATGGGCGCAGCGTAGTGCGGCTCGGCGACGATGCCTATTAAATGATCACGGGCAGTCGCCCAGTCCAACCCGAAAGGGCCAATGCGGACAGCGGCGGGTGGCGTCAGCCCAGCTCGAGGACGCGGGCGTGCAGCACCTGGCGCTGCTGGAGCGCGGCGCGGACCGCGCGGTGCAGTCCGTCCTCCAGGTACAGGTCGCCCTGCCACTTCACGACGTGCGCGAAGAGGTCGCCGTAGAACGTCGAGTCCTCGGCGAGCAGGGTCTCCAGGTCGAGCTGCCCCTTGGTCGTCACCAACTGATCGAGGCGGACCGGGCGCGGCGCGACGTCCGCCCACTGCCGGGTGCTTTCCCGGCCGTGGTCGGGGTACGGCCGGCCGTTTCCGATGCGCTTGAAGATCACACGGAAAGCCTACCGGGCAAGGCTCTCCGGGCGCAGCCATGAAGACGGAGTGCAACCCTGGGAAATACCGCCCTGAAATGGGGCGTAATGGGAACACTCAAGCCGGGGACAGGGGCCTGAAATGAGTGACAGCGAGCCGATCGCGGGCGGGCCGGAGAGCGGGGAGGTCTCGTCCGGGGTACGGCGAGGCGCCGCGTTGACGCCGGGGGCGGAGCGGCCCCGCGGCCGGTTCGTGCCGCCGAGCGCTCCGGCGACCGCGGTCGCCGCCCCCGAGGACCCGCCGCCCGCCGCCGCCGATCCGGACCAGGCCGCCGCGCCGCACCCCGAGGCCGTGACCGGGGCCCCCGCGCTGTCCGCCGAGGCGCTGGAGATCGCCGCCGGGTACGCGTTCACCGGCCCGGCGCTCGACCTCGGTGCCCTGCTGTGGGACGGGCGGTGCCACGCGGACGCGCAGATCCGCATCCCGCTGCCCATGCTCAACCGGCACGGGCTGGTCGCCGGCGCCACCGGCACCGGCAAGACGAAGACGCTGCAACTCATCGCCGAGCAGTTGTCCGCGCAGGGCGTGCCCGTGTTCCTGGCCGACATCAAGGGCGACGTGTCCGGGATCTCGGCGCCCGGCGAGGACGGCGCGAAGGTGCGGGAGCGGGCCGGGCAGGTCGGCCAGGAGTGGTCGGCCACCGGATTCCCCTGCGAGTTCTACGCGCTGGGGGCGGCCGGCGGCGGCATCCCGCTGCGGGCGACCATCACGAGTTTCGGCCCCGTTCTGCTGTCGAAGGTGCTTCAGCTGAACCAGACCCAGGAGCAGTCGCTGGGGCTGATCTTCCATTACGCGGACCAGAAGGGCCTGGAGCTCGTCGACCTGAAGGACCTGCGGGCGGTCGTCACGTTCCTGACGTCCGACGAGGGCAAGCCGGAGCTGAAGGGGATCGGCGGTCTGTCGACGGTGACGGCCGGGGTGATCCTGCGGGCGCTGACGTCCTTCGAGGCGCAGGGCATGGGCGACTTCTTCGGGGAGCCGGAGTTCGACACGAGCGAGCTGCTGCGGGCGGCGCCCGACGGCCGCGGGCTGGTGTCCGTACTGGAGCTGCCGGGGGTCCAGGACAAGCCGCAGCTGTTCTCGACGTTCCTGATGTGGCTGCTCGCCGATCTGTTCCAGCGGCTGCCCGAGGTCGGGGACGTGGAGAAGCCGAAGCTGGTCTTCTTCTTCGACGAGGCGCATCTGCTGTTCAACGGTGCGTCGAAGGCGTTCCTGGAGGCCATCACGCAGACCGTGCGGCTGATCCGGTCGAAGGGCGTCGGGGTCTTCTTCGTGACGCAGACGCCGAAGGACGTGCCCGGCGACGTGCTCGCGCAGCTCGGCAACCGCGTCCAGCACGCGCTGCGCGCCTTCACGCCCGACGACCAGAAGGCGCTGAAGGCGACCGTGAAGACCTTCCCGAACTCGGCGTACGACCTGGAGGAGCTGCTCACCTCGCTCGGCACCGGCGAGGCCGTGATCACCGTGCTGAGCGAGAAGGGCGCGCCGACGCCCGTGGCGGCGACGCGGCTGCGGGCGCCGGAGTCGCTGATGGGGCCGGTGGAGGCGGGGGCACTGGACGCGGCGGTGAAGGGATCGCTCCTGTACTCGCGGTACGCGGACGCCGTGGACCGGGAGTCGGCGTACGAGAAGCTCACGGCCCAGGAGGCGCAGACCGAGGCTCGCAAGCAGGCCGAGGCGGAGGCCATCGCCGCGGAGAAGGCGCGGAAGGCGGCGGGGCGGGGGCGTCCGGCGCAGGACGCGTCGGTCGTGGACCAGGTGGTGGGGAGCGGGATCTTCAAGTCCCTGGCGCGGTCCGTGGGGACGCAGCTGGGGCGGGAGATCTCCCGGTCGATCTTCGGTACGCGGCGCCGCTGAGCGGCGCAGGCCCCTGCGGCGACGGAGCAGCGGGGCCCGGGTCCGAGCCCCGCGGCCCGAGCGCGATCGGGCCCGAGCCGGCCGGCACCCCGCACGGGCTGCCGGCCGGCCGCACATCAGCGCGCGTCCTTCTCCGGCGGAGCCGTCGGCGTGCGGTCGTCGCGGAGCGGCCGCGGGCGCTGCTGGGTGCGGGCGTCGCGGGCCGCCTCCGCGCGCAGGAGGGCGCGGAGCAGGGCGTACGGGTCCTTGGGCATGGGGAGCGTCCTTTCGGTGCTTGAGGGGTGGTCCGGTCGGTGCCGGGGGCCTCAGCAGCGCAGGACGACGGTGCGCAGGACGCGGTGGGAGGGGCGGACGAGGTGGTCGGTGGTGGCCGGGACGAGCGGGGCCGGGGTCGGACCCGGCGCGACGCGCGGGGTCGTGGGCAGCCGGGTGGGGTGGCCGGTGGGCAGTCGCAGGGCGGCCTCGGCGGTGTCCTGGTGGAGCTCGCCGGGTTCGCAGGAGGCCGTGGCCGGCGGCGGGGCGCTCGCGTCGGCCGGGGCCGCGGCGAGCGGGGCCAGGAGCAGCACGGCGACCGTCAGGAGCGCACGCGCCCACGCCAGGGCGCGGCGGCCCGGGGCGGCGGTGGACGTGACGGCGCTCATGCACGTCATGTGTCCCCCGGCCGGGCCCCTGACGTGCTCCGCGCCGCCAGATCCGCCCTCTTGGGCTACGCGGACGGCGCTGCGCTGACGCGGGGGCCCGGGGCCGCGGCCACCGGAGGGCCCAGGACGCCCTCTCGTGACGCCCTCTCGTGACGCTAGGAGGTCGTGCCGGCGGCCTTCGCCGCCTTCGCCGCGGCCTTCATCTCCTGCTTGTGCGCGCGGACCTTCGCGAGGGACTCCGGGCCGGTGATGTCCGCGACCGAGCGGAACGCCTTCGCCTCGCCGTACGCGCCCGCCGCCTCGCGCCAGCCCTGGGGGCGCACCCCGAGCTGCTTGCCGAGCAGGGCGAGGAAGATCTGGGCCTTCTGCTTGCCGAAGCCGGGCAGGTCGTTGAGGCGCCGCAGGAGTTCGTCGCCGGTGCCGACGCCGTCCCACACGGCGGCCGCGTCGCCGTCGTAGTGCTCGACCAGGTACTGGCACAGCTGCTGGACGCGCTTGGCCATCGAGCCGGGGTAGCGGTGCACGGCCGGCTTCGCGGAGAGCAGCGCGGCGAAGGTCTCGGGGTCCTGGGCGGCGATCTCGTGGGCGTCGAGGTCGTCGGCGTCCAGGCGCGTGGCGATCGTGCGCGGCCCCGCGAACGCCCACTCCATGGGCACCTGCTGGTCGAGCAGCATCCCGACGAGTGCGGCGAGCGGACTGCGGCCGAGGAGCTCGTCGGCGGCGGGGTCCTGGGCGAGGTGGAGGGTGCGGTGGGGAGTCTTCGCGCTGCTCATACGTCGATGATCGCGCCGCCGCCCGGAGGGCGCTACCGCCCGGAGGACGCGATGCGGCTTAGGTTAGGCTCCCCTAAGAAATTGTGGATGTGAGGTGGGGGAACCGTGACCGTCGGTGGTGCACCGGACTTCGAGCTGTTCCGTGACGCGTGGGGGATCCCGCACCTGCGCGCGGGGGACGCGGCGGCGCTCGCGTACGCCCAGGGGCACGTGACCGCCCTCGACCGGGCCTGGCAGCTGGAGGTGGAGCGGCACCGGATGCTCGGCACCAGTGCCGCGTTCCTCGGCGACGAGGCGGCCGGCTGGGACCGGTTCGCCCGGCAGGCACGGCTCGCCGACACCGCGCGCCGGTGCTACGCGGCGCTGGACGAGCCCACGCGGGCCTGGGTGGCCGCCTACGTCGACGGAGTCAACGGCGGGCTCGCCCACGGCGCCGCCCGCGCACCGGAGTTCGGGCGGACCGGCCTCGCGCCCGGCCGGTGGGAGGCGTGGACGCCGCTCGGGGTGTGGCTGTCGACGCACGTGCTGTTCGCCGGGTTCCCGGGGAAGCTGTGGCGCGACGAGGTCGTGCGGCGGCTCGGGCCCGACGCCGTGGAGCTGTTCGCCACCGACGGGCCCGGCACCTCGGGCAGCAACGGCTGGCTGGTCGACGGGGCGCGCGGCGCCGGCGGCGCCGCGCTGATCGCCGGGGACCCGCACCGGTTCATCGAGGACCCGGGCGTGTACCAGCAACTGCGCCTGTCCTGCCCGGAGTTCGACGTCGCCGGACTCGCCGTGCCGGGAGTGCCCGGCATCGGTCACTTCGGGCACGCGGGCGGGGTCGCCTGGGCCATCACCAACGCCATGGCCGACTACCAGGACCTGTACCGGGAGCGGCTGCGGCGTACCGGCGACGGCGGCGTCGAGGCGTTCGGACCCGGCGGGTGGTACGCCGCGCAGGTGCATGACGACGACGGCGTCGAGGTCGTCGAGACCGAGCGGGGCGTCGTCGTCATCGGCGGCCCCGACGACGAGGAGGCCGTCAGCCTGCGGCAGCCCGCCCGTGTCTACGAGAACCTGGGGTTCGCGGCGATGCGCGCGCTCCTGCACGCCAGGACCGTCGCCGACGTCGACCGCGCCTTCGACGGCTGGGCCGAGCCGGTCAACGTGGTCCTCGCCGCCGACACCGAGGGCGGCCTGCTGCACCGGGTCGCCGGCACCGTCCCCGTGCGCGACCCCGAGAACAGAGTGCGGGTGGTCCCCGCGTGGGAGGAGCGGTACGCGTGGCGGGGGCGGTACGAGCCGCTGCCGCGCGCCGACGTCGCGGGCGGGGTCGCCGTCATGGCCAACGAACGCTCACTGGCGGCGCCGCTGGGCGCCGAGTTCGCGCCCCCGCACCGGGCCCGGCGCATCGCCGCGCTGCTCGGCGAGCGCGCGACCTGGGACGCCGACACCATGGCGGACATCCACACGGACACCGAACTCGCCTCCGCAACGCCCTTGTTGGAGCTGGTCGAGCGGCTCGACGGGCTGTCCGCCGAGGCGGCCGAGCTGCGCGCGTCGCTCCTCCACTGGGACCGGCGGATGGCCGCGGGCAGCGTGCGCGCCGCCACGTACGCGCGGGTCAGGTCCGCCGTCGTGCGGCGCCTCGCCGCCCACCCCGCGCTGGCGCCGCTGACCGGGCTCATGCCCGCGTACCCGGAGATCTTCCGGCCCTGGCTCGCGCTGGTGCCGAGGGTCGCGTACGGCCTGGAGAATCTCCTGATGGCCCATCACATCCCGTACGCGGACCGCCTGTCGGCCGTGCGGGAAGCGGTCGAGGAGACCGCGGAGGCCACGGCCGGCGAGCCCGGGACGACCTGGGGCGAGCTGCACCGGCTCGCGCCCTGGCAGGCGCTGCACGATCCGGACGCCGACTGGCCCGCGCTCGACGGCGACCACGACTGCGTGCTGTCCACGTCGAGCGTGCCCGGCCTCAGCGACCGGGCCGCGCGCGGCCCCGCCGCCCGCTACGTCTGGGACCTGGCGCGCCGGGAGAACAGCCGCTGGATCGTGCCGTTCGGCGCGTCCGGGGTGCCGGGGTCCGCGCACCACCGCGACCAGCTGCCGCTGTGGCTGCGCGGCGAACTCGTCCCGCTCGTCACCGACTTCGCCCACCTGACCGAGGAGACCCCCATGACCGACGCCACGCCCGCACCCGATCTGACCGACGTGTACGAGAAGCGGGTCGACGGCTTCGGCACCTTCCGTCTCACGCCCGTCGACCCGGCCGGCGCCGACATCGACGTCCTGTACGCGTGGGTGCGCGAGGAGCGGGCCGCGTTCTGGGGCATGACGGAGATCGGGTGCGACGACGTACGCGACATCTACGCGCACATGGCCACGCTCGACACGCACCACGCCTACCTCGTCCGCCTCGACGGCCGCCCGGTCGCGCTCTTCCAGACGTACGAGCCCGAGGCCGACCGGGTCAGCGAGTGCTACGAGGTGCGGGACGGCGACGTCGGCGTCCACCTGCTCGTGGGTCCGGCCGAGGAGAGCGGCGGGGTGCGCGGGTTCACCGGCGCGCTGGTCGACGTACTGACCGGATACGCGCTCGACGAGCTCGGCCGTCAGCGGCTGGTGGCGGAGCCGGACGCGCGCAACGCGAAGGCGATCGCGCTGTTCGCCCGGACCGGGTTCGAGTCGGCCGGGGAGATCGTGCTGCCGGAGGTGAACCTGCCGGAGGTCCACCTCCCGGCGAAGCGAGCGCAACTGGCCTTCTACACACGCTAGGTAGCCTCACGTACGGGCGATCAGAAGCGCGGAAGCCGTCACGCCGACCGTCACGATGACGCCTCGCATCGCGACCGGCGACAGCTTGCGGCCGAGGCGCGCGCCGATCAGGCCGCCCGCCGTGGAGCCGGCCGCGATGAGCGCGGCGACCGCCCAGTCGACGTCGGCGACGGCGATGAAGACGACCGCGGCGACGCCGTTGACCAGGGACGCGAGGACGTTCTTGGCGGCGTTCAGGCGCTGGAGGTCGTCGCGGAGCACCGCACCGAACATGCCCATGAGCAGCACGCCCTGGGCCGCCCCGAAGTAGCCGCCGTAGACGCCGGTGCCGAGGACGCCGAGCCACATCGGCACGCCGCCGTCGGTACGGGAGCCCGCGCCGGACCGCGACTTCATCCAGCGGTTCAGGCGCGGCTGGAGCAGCACGAGCACGCACGCGGTGAGGATCAGGACCGGCACGACCGCCCGGAACGCGGAGTCCGGCAGGTTGAGCAGGAGCAGCGCCCCGGCCAGGCCGCCGAGCAGCGAGGCCGCGCCGAACCGGATCAACCGCCGCCGCTGGCCCTTGAGTTCGCGGCGGTAGCCGTACGTGGCGCTGAGCACGCCCGGCACCAGGCCGATGTTGTTGGAGGCGTTGGCGAGGACCGGCGGGTACCCGAAGGCGAGCAGCGTCGGGAACGTGATCAGGGTGCCGGATCCGACGACCGCGTTGATCCCGCCCGCGGCGACTCCGGCGGCACCGATCGCCACCGCTTCGACTGCGTCCACAAGTGCGCTCCGCTCACGTCAACGGGTCGGCACCCGCGCGGAGTTCGCGACCTCCGCGGCGGGTTGCCGCCCTGGGCCGTCCCGTCAGAGATCGTGCGCCGGGTGTTCCACCCAAGTCAATCCTAGGGTTTTCTTGCAGATACCCAAGCTGTAGCTTGGGCCGGTGACTCTCGACGACCTCCGCGTCTTCGTCGCCGTCTGCCGTGCGGGCAGTCTCAGCGCCGTCGCCCGGGACCTCTCCCGCACGCAGTCCGCGGTGAGCCAGCACGTCAAGCGGCTGGAGAAGGAGGTCGGCATCGGCCTCCTGGAACGGCATGCGCGGGGCGTCGTCCCCACCCCCGCGGGACGGGTCCTGCGCGCCGCCGCGGCCGACGGCATCGGCGCCATCGACCAGGCGCTGCGCCGCCTCGGCGATCTGGCGCGCGGCGAGGGCGGCTCGGTGCGGGTGACGACCGGCGCGACGTCCGTACGGCACTTCATGGCGGAGGCCATCGTCACGTTCCGGCGCACGCACCCGCAGGTCAGCCTGGAGTTCCAGACGGTCAGCTCCAGCCGGGCCTGCTTCGAGGCGCTGGCCGCGCACGACCTCGACCTGGCCTGGATCACGATGGGCCCGCCCGAGCGCGGCATAGAGCTGCACCCCGTCCTCGAACTGCCGTGGGTCCTGGCCGTCCCCGCGTCCGACCCGGAGCTCGCCGCCAAACCCCACGTCGAACCCGCCGACCTGGCGGCCTCGGCCCAGTTGATCCTGCCGCCGGAACACTCCACGTCCCGCGCCCACCTCGACGAGCGCTTCACCGAGCTGGGCATCGCGGACGCCCTGGCCGCCGGCACCGGCATCGCCGACTGGGACACGGCCGTGCACCTGGCCGAACTGGGCCTCGGCCACGCCGTCGTCCCCGACCTGCCGGGTCTGCGCGGCCCCGGCCACCGCGACCTCACCCTCGTCCCGGTCCCCTGCCTCCCCCCGCTCCAGGTCGGCTGGGCGGTCCGCCGCTGGTCGGCCCTGTCCCCGGTGGCCCGAGCCTTCGCGGACACGGTGGCCCGCTCCGGGGACGTCACCGCGCACGGCGGCGGCGCGGACCGTTCTTAGGTCAGGCGGGGACGGGGGACTCGGCCCGCTCTTGGGTCAGGCGGGGACAGGGGGGCTCGGCCCGCTCTTGGGTCAGGCGGGGACGGGGGACTCGGCCCGCCGGGAGCGCGGCACGGACGGCCGTTCGAGCCCCACGAGGTGCGTCACCACCGTCGTGTGGAAGCGGTCGACGGCGTCGTCGACACTCCGGATGAACCCGGACTCGGCATTGCCCCGCGCGCCGCCCATCCCCTTGAACAGGGACAGCCGGAAGCCGGTGATGGCGGCGCCGTCCTTCGGCAGCAGGTCGGCGGGTTCCGGGCGGAGCCGCTCCAGGGTGCTGCGCGGGCCGCCCCCGCCATCGACCAGCGTCTCCACGTGCAGGTCGGCCGGTGCGTGCGTCAGCACCCGCAGCAGCCGCTTCGCACAGATCAGCGGGGAGCCGCCCGCGGGGGAGGCCACCTCGATGGACGTGCGCAGCTTGCCCGTGCGCAGGTCCGCGGTGATCGCGAGGACGCCGGGCGATCCGTCGACGCGCAGTTCCGCCGTGAGCCGCCCGTCCTCGCACAGCGCGTCCGCGAGGGCCGCCCGCCGGGCGCCGGGATCGCTGCCGCGTCGGGCGCGCTGCACGGGCAGGGCCTTCTGCCCCAGCTCCCCGCCGAGCCGCAGGCACACCTGCCGGATCAGCCGCTCCCAGCTCTCCACGACCTCGACGGCCCGGGGGTCGCCCTGGCACAGGGTCTCCGAGTCGACCGCGCCGCGCACCGGCACCCAGGCCGGGCCCATGTTCTGGAAACCGTGGCAGCCGGAGTTCTCGTGCTGGAGGTAGTGCAGCAGCTCCTGGAGCAGCCAGGCGTGCGCCTCGTTGCTCACCCCCTCGTGCCGGATCAGCATCTGGGCCTGGTGGGCGACCTCCGCCCACGACAGATGCCAGAGGGACACCTTGTGCTTGCGCCGGGCGTCCCGCTTGACGTCGACCAGCGGCCTGCCCTCCAGGGCGACGTCGTTGGACAACGTGATGACCGCCTCGTAAGCGCGGCGTGCGGCGATGTCGACGTAGTTCTGGACCTGTTCGGCCTTGAGCGGGTTGCCGTTGGTCTTGGTTTCGAGGAGCGCGGTCCACAGCTTGCCCGCGCGCTCGACGCGGATCACGCCGTCCGGCCGCTTGGGGGTGTCGCCGTGCGGCAGCGAGACCTCGGTGAAGGCCTGCATCCGGCCGGCCGGGGCACCGAAGCCCGCCGTGAGCCGACGCCCGAACTCGGGTACCTCGGTCATCGCGGCGAGCAGCACCGAAGTCGCCCGCATCTCCCGCTCCTTGTCGCTGCGGAAGGAGGGAACGGGGAAGAGCCGGGCGGGCCGCCAGGTGTCGTTCTCGGCCAGGGACTTCTTCTCCGCCTTCGGCAGGGTGACCTTCTTCTTGGCGGTGCGGGCCGTGCGCTTGCGGGCGGGTGCCGCCGGCGCGGCCTCGATGGGCGGTACGGGCACGGGGGCCGCCTCGACCGGACGCGCGGGCGCCTCCCCGGTGGCGGCCGCCGCGGCGACGGGACCGGCCGGGGCCGTCGACGACGCGGCCGCGGCGACGTCCGCCCCGTCACCCGCCCCCGCCCCTGTCTCTGTCTCTGTCTCCGCGTCCGTGTCGTCGACGATGTCGATGCCGAAGTCCGTGGCGAGACCGGCGAGTCCGCTCTCGTAGCCCTGGCCGACGGCCCGGAACTTCCAGGCGTCCTCGCGCCGGTACAGCTCCCCGAACACGAAGGCCGTCTCGATGCTCGCGTCGCCGATGGAGAACCCGAGCAGTGGTTCGCCCGACCGGTCCGAGACCGTCAGGCGCAGCCCGTCGAGATCACCGAAGGTCGCGGTGCCGTACTGACTGGCGGCGACGACGACCCGGGAGACCTCCGCGGGCATCGCGGCCAGGTCGACGCCGATCCGGTCCTCGCTGCCGTCGTCCGTGGGGGACTTGCCCAGCAGGTGCACCGTCCCGTCGGCCGCCGACGGATGGTTGTAGAAGTAGAAGTCCTCGTCGCCGCGGACCTTGCCGTCCGGCCCGAGCAGCAGCACCGAGACATCCGCGTCCCCGTCGCCCGCCGTGCTGCTCCAGCTCAGACTCACGGTGACCGAGCCGGTGTCCTCCCCTAAGGACGTCAGACCGACATTGGCCCCTTTGGACATCTCGTACACGTACTCCCCCTCACGCACCGCCGCGTCACTGACCCGACGCGTCTGCGCACCGTAGCGCCCGCGAACGCTTCGTGAGGAGGTGTTGTGAAGGTCCTGGCGAGGTATTGACCGGAGGGTGATCGCTGAGAGTCTCGTCCGTGGGCCGACGGGTGCCGACGACAGGAGAGGGCGCAGATGGAGCCGTTCGGGATGTCGTACGAGGAAGCCTTCCGGGCGAGCGTCGAGGACCCCGAGGGGTTCTGGCTCGCGGCCGCCCGGGGCATCGACTGGGACGTGGAGCCCGCCCGGGGGCTCGACAGGCGACGGGCGCCGTTCTACCGGTGGTTCCCCGACGGGGAGTTGAACGTCTGCCGCAACGCCCTCGACCGGCATGTCGACGCGGGGCGCGGGGAGCAGGCCGCGCTCGTGTACGACTCACCGGTGACGGGGACCCGGCAGACCTTCACCTACGAGGAACTGCGCGACCAGGTCGCCGTGTTCGCGGGGGTGCTGGCCGGGCTCGGGGTGGGGCGCGGTGATCGCGTCGTCGTCTACATGCCGATGGTGCCGGAGGCCGTCGTCGCGATGCTGGCCTGCGCGCGGATCGGGGCCGTGCACTCGGTGGTGTTCGGCGGGTTCGCCGCGAACGAGCTGGCCGTGCGGATCGACGACGCCGAGCCGAAGGTCGTCGTGGCCGCGTCCTGCGGGATCGAGGGATCCCGCGTCGTCCCGTACAAGCCGCTGCTCGACCGGGCCGTGGAGCTCGCCACGCACCGGCCCGAGGCGTGTGTCGTGCTGCAACGCCCGCAGTGGGAGGCCACGCTGGGGCCGCGTGACGTGGACTGGGCGCAGGCCGTGCGGACGGCCCGGCCCGCCGCGTGCGTGTCCGTCG
The DNA here is from genome assembly GCF_036967205.1 of Streptomyces sp. Q6. Lineage (NCBI taxonomy): Bacteria > Bacillati > Actinomycetota > Actinomycetes > Kitasatosporales > Streptomycetaceae > Streptomyces > Streptomyces citrinus. Next base: position 4,136,849 of record NZ_CP146022.1, on the reverse strand, counting down.
CCGCCACCGACCCGCTGTACATCCTCTACACGTCGGGAACCACCGGCAGGCCCAAGGGAGTCGTGCGCGACAGCGGCGGGTACGCGGTCGCGCTGCGCTGGTCCATGGAAGCCGTGTACGACGTCGGACCCGGCGAGGTCATGTTCACCGCCTCCGACGTCGGATGGGTCGTCGGACACTCGTACATCGTCTACGGGCCCCTGCTCGCCGGCGCGACGACCGTGCTGTACGAGGGCAAGCCGGTGGGGACGCCGGACGCGGGGCAGTTCTGGCGGGTGGTCCAGGAGCACGGCGTGAAGACCCTGTTCACCGCGCCCACCGCCTTCCGGGCGATCAAGAAGGTCGACCCGAAGGGGGAGCTGGCGCGCCGGTACGACCTGAGCGGGCTGCGGTACCTGTTCCTCGCGGGGGAGCGGCTCGACCCGGAGACGTACCACTGGGCCGGTGAGCTGCTCGGCATCCCCGTCGTCGACCACTGGTGGCAGACCGAGACGGGATGGCCGATCGTCGCCAACCCGGTGGGGATCGAGGCCGCGCCCATGAAGGCCGGGTCGCCCACGCTGCCGCTGCCCGGGTGGGACGTGCGCGTCCTGGACGCCGCCGGTGCACCGGTCCCCGCGGGTGTGGACGGGGCGATCGTGGTGAAGCTGCCGATGCCGCCCGGCGCGCTGCCGACGCTGTGGAACGACGACGAGCGGTTCCTCTCCTCGTACCTGTCGACGTACGAGGGGTTCTACCTCACCGGCGACGGCGGGCACCTCGACGAGGACGGCTATGTGTTCGTGATGGGGCGCACGGACGACGTCATCAACGTGGCCGGGCACCGTCTCTCCACCGGCGGCATGGAGGAGGTCCTCGCCTCCCATCCCGATGTCGCCGAGTGCGCCGTGATCGGCGTCGCCGACTCCCTCAAGGGTCAGGTGCCGCGCGGCTTCGTCGTGCTGAAGGCGGGAACCGCGGCGGACCCGGCCGTGGTCGAGGCCGAGCTCGTGCAGCTCGTACGGGACCGGATCGGCGCCGTCGCCTCGCTCAAGGACGTCGCCGTGGTGGCCGCCCTGCCCAAGACGCGGTCGGGGAAGATCCTGCGCCGGACCATGCGCGGGATCGCCGACGGCCTCGACGAGCCGGTGCCGTCGACCGTGGAGGACGCGTCGGTGGTGGAGGCGCTGCGGCCTGTGCTGCGCAGGGAGTGATCCGGGGCGCGCTCCGATGACGGGTCCCGGCGCGTCCCGCGGGGTCCGCTGGTCCTCAGAGGGTCGTCTCCGCAGGATCCAGCGTCTCCAGCGCCTCCCGCGGTCGCAGCGTCGCGCCCTTCGCCACCTGCTCCGCGAACCGGTCAGCGCCGAGCGCGCCTTCGATCCGGCGCGTCACCCGGTCCACGTCGTCCCGCTCGGCCGCGGGCAGCGGAGCCCCCACCGACCGTCGTGCCGCGTCCGCCGCGCCCAGCAGCAGCGCGGCCCCCGCCGCGTCGCCGCCGAGGGACAGCGCGCCCGCGAGTCCCTCCAGGGTGAGGGCGTACGCCCGGGGTTCGTCCAGGACGCGGGCGGCGGCGAGGCCCCGCAGATGGTGGGCGCGGGCCGCGTCCGGATCGCCGCGCAGCTCCGCGAGGAACCCGAACTCGGCGGCGAGCAGATGGTCCCCGGCCGGGGACGACAGGTCGCCGTGCTGGTCGCGCAGCCGGATCAAGTGCCTTTCCGCCACGTCGAGTTCGCCGGACCGGCGGGCGCCGAGCGCGAGCCCCATCTCGGCGTGGATCTCCCCGTACTTGTACCCCTGGGCGACGGCCCGGTCGCGGGCCTGCTCGTGCAGGGCGCGCGCCCGTTCCCCGTCACGGCGCAGCAGCGCGACGCGGCCGAGGCCGGAGAGGCGGGCGGCGACCTCGGCGGCGAGCCCCAGATCCTCGGCGAGCCGCAGCCCCGCGAGGCCGAGCCGCTCGGCCTCCTCGTACGCGCCCCTGATCTCGGCGAGCGCGGCCAATGGCTGGATGGTCTGCAACTCGCCCCAGCCGTCGCCGAGTTCACGCAGCAGCGCGGCCGCGCGCAGCCCGTCCCGTTCGAGAGCGGGCAGGTCGCCGCGGATCAGGGCGTGCAGGGCGCGCAGGGCGCGGGTCGCGGCGGTCGCCCAGGTGTCGTCCGGGGGCGGTGGGAACGCGTCGAGATGGCGCCCGCAGGCGTCGGGGTCGCCGCCGTTGAACAGGGCGTAGGCGTACAGCCAGTGGACGGGGGCGGGCAGGTCGCCGCCGGGCGGGCGCGGTCCGGGGACGACACCCGTCAGCAACCCGAACGAGCCGCGCAGCACGGCCAGTTCACGGCCCGCCCGCGTGGCCGTGGTCGGTGCCCCGGCCACCCCCGATATCGAGCGGAGCGCGCGGTACGCCTCCGACCAGCGGCCGCGCAGCAGCCACCACCACGTCAGCGCCGCACCGAGCCGCGCCGCCGCCGCGGGATCGCCGCGCAGCGCCTCGTCGAACGCGGCCCGCAGATTGCCGGAGTCGGCGTCGAGCCGTACGAGCCATTCCCGCTGGTCACCGGTGCGCAGCAGGGGCGCGGCCCGCTCGGCGAGCGCGAGGTAGTGGTCGAGATGGCGGCGGCGTACGGCCTCCTCGTCGCCCATCTCCGCGAGCCGCTCCAGGGCGTACGCGCCGACGGACTCCAGGAGCCGGTAGCGCGGCCGCGCCCCGGGCACCGCGACGACCAGGGAACGGTCGACGAGCCGCGTCACCAGGTCGAGGACGTCCTCGCGGGCCACGCCCTCCCCCGCGCACACGGTCTCCGCCGCGTCCAGGGTGCAGCCGTCGCGGTGCACGGCGAGGCGGCGCAGCACGATCCGTTCGGGCGCGCCGAGCAGCTCCCAGCTCCAGTCGATCATCGCCCGCAGGGTCCGCTGCCGCGCGGGCGCACCCCGCTGACCGACCCCGAGCAGCCGGAACCGGTCGTCGATCCGCGCCGCCAACTCCCGTACGCCCAGCGCCCGTACGCGCGTCGCGGCCAGCTCGATGGCGAGCGGGATCCCGTCGAGCCTGCGGCAGATCTCGGCGACCGCGTCCGGCGCCTCGGCCGGGTCGTGGCCGGGCGCGGACGCGGCGGCCCGCTCCGCGAACAGGGCCATCGCGTCGGCCTCGCGGAGCGGCTCGACCGGGTGCACGACCTCGCCGGACGAGGCCAGGCCCAGCGGCTCCTGGCCGGTGGCGAGGACGCGCAGGCCGGGCACGGCCCGCAGCAGGGTGTACGTCAGTTCCGCGGCGGCGTCGACGACGTGCTCGCAGTTGTCCAGGACCAGCAGCACCCGCCGCGCGCGCAACGCCTCGGCCAGCTGCCGCAGGGGCCCGCCGGGGTGGGGCGCGCTGCGGGGCGCGTCGTCGCGCAGGCCGAAGGCGGTGGCGACGGCCTGCGCGAGATCGTCCGCGTCGCCGCGCAGGGCGGCGAGTTCGACGATCCGCACCTCACCGGGCCGCGCGTCCCACGGGTCCGGGGACGGGTCCGACGCCCGCGCCCGTGCCGCTTCGACGGCGAGCCGCGTCTTGCCGACACCGCCGGGCCCGGTGAGCGTCACCAGGCGGTGCGCGTCGAGCAGGGCGGCCAGGGCGCGGAGATCGCCGGCGCGACCGACGAGAGGGTGGTGGGGCCGGGCAGACCGGATTCCGGCGCGGCCGCGGGCGCGGGTCCGGACTCGGGCGCGGCACCGTACGGCCGCCGCGCGATCGCCGGGCGCTCGGAACGTTCGTGGCGCAGGATCGACGTGTGCAGCTCGGCGAGTTCGGGGGACGGATCGACGCCCAACTCGTCCGCGAGGAGGCCGCGCACCTCCTCGTACGAGGTCAGCGCCTCGCTCTGCCGTCCCGCCAGGTACAGCGCCCGCATCTGGAGGGCGCGCAGCCGCTCCCGCAACGGGTGCTCGGCCACCAGAGCGCCCAACTCACCGGCGACGACGCCGTGCTCACCGGCGGCGATGCGGGCAGCGGCCCGTTCCTCCAGCGCGACGAGCCGCAGTTCCTCCCACCGCCGCGCTGACGCCCGTACGGAATCGGCGTCGACGCAGTCCATGAAGGCGGGCCCGCGCCACAACTCCAGCGCCCGGTCGAGGAGATGGACCCGCTCGCGTACTCCCGTCAGCGTCCGGGCCCGTGCCACGAGCCCGTGGAACGTGACGGCGTCCACCTCGGCGTCGTCCAGTACGAGGCGGTAGCCCGACCCCTGCCGCACCACCCGCTCCCGTCCGACGGCCCGGCGCAGCTGGGACACCTTGGCCTGGAGCGAGTTCGCGGGGTGGCCCGGCGGCCGCGTCCCCCACACGTCCTCGACGAGCCGGTCCACGGAGACCACCCGCCCCTCGTGCGCGAGCAGCACGGCGAGCACGGCCCGCACCTTGACCTCGGCGACGGCGACCACCGGCCCACCCGGCGCCTCCCGGACGACCAGTCCCCCCAAGACCCCGAACCACATGCGGGAACGGTAACCGACCCGCCGCCCCCGCCCATCGCGCAGACCGTCAGCCGACCGTCAGCGACTCCTCAGCGGACCCGAAGCCCGCCCGGCCATGGTCAGCACGTCCCCCGGAACCACCCGGCACGCTCGAGCGGAGGAGTCCCTCATGACCAAGTACGCAGGCCGCACCGCGGTGGTCGCCGACGCCGCCCACGGCGTGGGTCTCGCCGTCGCCAAGCGCCTGGTCGAGGGCGGCGCCACCGTCCTGGCGGCCGTGGCCCCGGCCGACGCCGCCCGCATCCGCCGCGAACTGGCCGCGGCGCCCACGTGTCGACGGGCCGGCCCCCGACCCGGCCGAGGTCGCGGCCCGTCTCGGCCGCGTCGACCACCTCTTCCTCCACGCGGGCACCGCCGACAGCGTCACCGCGCACACCCGCGCCACGCTCGACGCCCTGCTCCCGCTCCTCGCCGCCGACGGCTCCGTGGTCCTCAGCGGCTGCCCTGCCACCCAGCCCGCCCTGCGCGCCTGTGCCGCCGAGGCGGCGGACCGCTGCGGCGCCGGCGTCCGCGTGAACACCGTCGCGGCCGGTCACGACGACGCGCGGATGCTGCGCCGCGGCTCCGCCGACGAGGCGGCCCGCGCCGCGCTGTTCCTCGCGCTGGACGCCCCGTTCACGACCGGTACCGAACTCCCCGTGGACGTCCCCGCCCCGACACCCCGCACCGACGGAGGAGCCCCCGACCATGACTGACACGACGACGACCGGGACCCCGTCCCTCGACACCCCCGAGCGCACCCCCCGGCTCCCGCTCTCCGCCCTCCCCGCTCTCCTCGCCCTGGCCACCGCCGTCTTCGTGACGAGCCTCACCGAGACCCTCCCCGCGGGCCTGCTCCCGGCGATGAGCGGCTCCCTCGGCGCGACCGAGGCGGCGACGGGCCAGACCGTCACCGTCTACGCCGCAGGGACCTTCCTCACCGCGATCCCGCTCACCGCGGCGACCGCCGCCTGGAACCGCAGGCGCCTGCTGCTCACCGCCATGGCCGGATTCGCCGTCGCCAACACGGTCACGGCGCTCTCCTCCTCGTACGCCCTGACGATGACGGCCCGTTTCGTCGCCGGGGTCGCGGCCGGTGTGGCCTGGGCCCTCCTCGCGGGCTACGCGCGCCGTCTCGCCCCGCCGAACCTGGAGGGCAAGGCCCTCGCCGTCGCCATGGCGGGCATCCCCGTGGCGCTCTCGCTCGGCGTCCCCGCGGGCACGTTCCTCGGGTCGGCGCTCGGCTGGCGCACCGCGTTCCTGGCGATGACGGCGCTGACCGTGGTGCTCCTCGGCTGGATCCGCCTGGCCGTCCCCGACCACCCCGGCCAGGAACGCGCGGCCCGCACCCCGATGCGCCACGCCCTGCGCGTCCCGGGCGTCACCGCCGTCCTCACGGTCACCCTCGTCTTCGTCCTGGCGCACACGATCCTCTACGCGTACATCGCCACGTTCCTCGACGACCTGGGCCTGAGCGGCTCCACCGACGTGATCCTCCTGGTCTTCGGCGCGGCCTCACTGCTCTCCATCTGGCTGGTCGGCGCGCTCGTCCACCGCAGGCTGCGCGCCCTGACCCTGGCGGGCACGGTCCTGGTCGCCGCGGCCGCCGCACTCCTGGCCCTGACCGCGCAGAGCACCCCGCTCGTGTACGTCGCCGCCGCGCTGTGGGGCCTCGGCTGGGGCGGCGTCCCGACGCTGTTGCAGACCGCCGCGGGCCGGGCGGGCGGCGACCACGCCGACGCCGCCCAGGCGATGCTCGTGACCTTGTGGAACGTGGCCATGGCCGGCGGCGGCGTGGCCGGCGGACTCCTCCTCGACCGGGCGGGACCGGGCGCGCTCCCGTGGGCGGTCCCGCTGCTCCTGGCCCCGGTCCTCGCCCTGCTCCTGACGTCCCGCAGAGGCTTCGCCCCGTCCTGACGCCGAGCCTCACCCCTGATCCCGCCACCCAACTCGCCCCGCCCTCAAGGGAGTACGGCCATGACGACCGCCACCGCCCCCGCGACCGCCACCACGCTCTTCGCCCGGACCCGCCTCGCCGGTCTCCCCCTCGCGAACCGCCTGGTGATGGCCCCCATGACCCGCAACCGCGCCCTCGCGGACGGCACCCCCACGCCCCTCATGGCCACGTACTACGCCCAGCGCGCCACCGCGGGCCTGATCGTCGCCGAGGCGTCGACACCGAACGCGGCCGGCCGCACCTACCCGAACATCACCGCCCTCTACGACGACGCCCACGAGGCCGGCTGGCGCACGGTCACCGACGCGGTGCGCGCGGCGGGCGGCACGATGTTCCTCCAGCTCCAGCACGGCGGCCGCGTGGGTCACCCGGCGACCAGCGGAACGACCCCGCTGGCCCCGTCCCCGATCCCGCTCCCGGACGGCATCCACACCGCCGAAGGGCATCAACCGGCACCGGTACCACGTGAGGTGACGACCGATGGGATCGACGCGACCGTCGCCGACTTCGCCGCGGCCGCCCGCCGCGCGATCGACGCGGGCTTCGCGGGCGTGGAGGTCCACTCGGCCAACGGCTATCTCCTGCATCAGTTCCTCGCAGGCAACACCAACCAGCGCACCGACGCGTACGGAGGACCCGTCGCGCATCGCATCCGGTTCACGGTGGAGGTCGTCCGCGCGGTCGCCGCCGCGATCGGCCCGCAGCGTGTGGGCGTACGCCTCTCGCCGGGCCTGACGGTCAACGGCATCGAGGAGGCGGACACCGAGGCGATCTACCCGCCCCTGGTGGAGGAACTCAAGGCCGTCGGACCGCTCGCCTACCTGCACGTCGTGTACGCGGACCCGGCCGACCCGGTGTTCCGCGGCATCCGCGCCGCCTGGCCGGGCACACTCGTCGCCAACCCGATCCTCTCCGGCGAACTCACCACCGAGACGGTCGGCGCCGCCGCGCGCGAACTCCTCGCCGCGGGCGCGGACCTGATCGCCCTGGGCCGCCCGTTCCTCGCCAACCCCGACCTGGTGGACCGCCTGCGCACGGGCGCGCCACTGAACCCCGTACGGGACGCGTTCCTCATGTACGTGGGCGGCGCGTAGGGCTACACGGACTACCCGAAGTACGGGAAGAGCCCGCACGACCCGGAGTCCCCCGACACCCCGGCCGCGTGACGGTGACGACCGAGCCGGGATCCGCGCACCGCGCGAGCACCGAGGGCCGGGTCCCGTAGCCGTCGTCCAGGCGGGAGCGGGCGTGGCCCTGGTCCCCCGCCCGAACCGCCCCCTGACGCTCCTCGCGCCCTGACTCCTGCGGCAGTCCTAGAGCTTGGTCATCTTGGCGTAGGGGCTGAGGATCCGCAGCTGAGCGGAGCCGAAGTCCACGAGCGCCGCGATCCCGTCCTCGACCCCGATCACCTGGCCGAGTCCGTGCACGTCATGCGTGACCTGGTCCCCCGGGGCGAAGTGCTTGGGAGCCGGTGCGACCGGGGCTTTGAAGGGACTGGTGGGCAAGTGACGCTTGGGTGCCGCAGGTTTTGTCATGACTCAGTATGGGCCTACGGGAGGGGCCCAGCACCAACGTCGGAGGCCACAGTTGCGGCACGGTTGACGGCCGGGACGGCGTCCACAGGGGTGGCGCACACGTCGAAGGGCCCCACCTCGCGGTGGGGCCCTTCGACGTTAGTGCCCGGTGAGGCACTGGCGGAGGATACGAGATTCGAACTCGTGAGGGGTTGCCCCCAACACGCTTTCCAAGCGTGCGCCCTAGGCCACTAGGCGAATCCTCCGCGGCAAACAATACAAGACGTTGAGGAGTGCTCGCGAACTCGTTCCCACCCGCCCGGAGCATGTACTCTTGGCGCAGCCCCTCACGTGGCGCTATCTGACTGAACTCCCCCAGGGCCGGAAGGCAGCAAGGGTAGGTTGGCTCTGGCGGGTGCGTGGGGGGCGTTCGCGTTCCCGGGCGTCCGTGGGCGGGACCGGTTTGTCAGTGGGCGCCTATAACCTCGTACACGTGTCGTCTCTCGCGCTGTACCGCCGTTATCGCCCGGAGTCGTTCGCCGAGGTCATCGGGCAGGAGCATGTAACCGACCCGTTGCAGCAGGCGCTGCGGAACAACCGGGTCAATCACGCGTACCTGTTCAGTGGTCCGCGCGGCTGCGGCAAGACGACCAGCGCCCGCATCCTGGCCCGCTGCCTCAACTGCGAGCAGGGTCCGACGCCGACACCGTGCGGCGCGTGCCAGTCCTGCCAGGACCTCGCGAGGAACGGACCGGGCTCGATCGACGTCATCGAGATCGACGCCGCGTCCCACGGCGGTGTGGACGACGCCCGTGACCTGCGCGAGAAGGCATTCTTCGGGCCGGCCTCCAGCCGTTACAAGATCTACATCATCGACGAGGCCCACATGGTCACCTCGGCGGGGTTCAACGCCCTGCTGAAGGTCGTCGAGGAGCCGCCGGAGCACCTCAAATTCATCTTCGCGACCACCGAGCCCGAGAAGGTCATCGGGACGATCCGGTCGCGTACGCACCACTACCCGTTCCGGCTCGTGCCGCCCGGGACCCTGCGCGACTACCTGGGCGAGGTATGCGGCAAGGAGGACATCCCCGTCGCGGACGGAGTCCTTCCGCTCGTCGTGCGCGCGGGCGGCGGATCCGTCCGTGACTCGATGTCCGTGATGGACCAGCTCCTCGCCGGCGCCGCCGAGGACGGTGTGACGTACGCCATGGCGACGGGCCTGCTCGGCTACACGGACGGTTCGCTGCTCGACTCCGTCGTCGAGGCCTTCGCGACCGGTGACGGCGCCGCGGCCTTCGACGTCGTGGACCACGTCATCGAGGGGGGCAACGACCCGCGTCGCTTCGTCACCGACCTCCTGGAGCGGCTGCGCGACCTGGTGATCCTGGCGGCGGTGCCGGACGCGGCGGAGAAGGGGCTCATCGACGCCCCGGCCGATGTCGTGGAGCGGATGCAGGCGCAGGCGAGCACCTTCGGCGCCGCCGAGCTCAGCCGCGCCGCCGACCTCGTCAGCGAGGGCCTGGCCGAGATGCGCGGCGCGAACTCGCCGCGGCTCCAGCTCGAACTGATCTGCGCGCGCGTGCTGCTCCCCGCCGCGTACGGCGACGAGCGCTCCCTCATGGCCCGCCTCGACCGGCTGGAGCGCGGCGGACACTTCACCCCGGGCGGCCAGGGCCCCGGCCCTGCCATGGCGTACGTTCCCGGACCCGACGCGCACGCCCCGGCCCAGGCGGCCCCGGTCGCACCCGTCGCTCCGGTCGCACCCGGCAGCGGCCCGGCGGCGGCCCGTGCGGCGGTACGAGGCGGTGCCCCGGCTCCGGCCCACGCTCCGGCCCCGGCTCCGGTGCAGGCCGCACCCGCCCCGGCTCCGGCCCCCGCACCTGCTCCGGAAGCCCAGCCTCCGGCGCCGCAGGCCCCCAGACTCCGCAGGCCCCGCCCGCCGCTGCCGCCCCCGGAGCCTGGCCCACCGCCGCCCCGGCAGGCGGCGCCCGCAAGCCCGGCGGCTGGCCCACGGCCACCGCCGCCGGTGCGGGCCGGCCGCAGCCTCCGGCCGCTCCGGCGGCGGCCCCCGCAGCCGCGCCCGCCGCGCCTCAGCAGCAGCCCGCGCCCGCCGCTCCGGCCCCCGCACCCGCTCCGGTCGGCGGCCCGGACCCCCGCACCCTCTGGCCGAACATCCTGGAGGCGGTCAAGAACAAGCGCCGCTTCACCTGGATCCTGCTCAGCCAGAACGCGCAGGTGACGGGCTTCGACGGCACCACGCTCCAGCTCGGCTTCGTGAACGCGGGCGCGCGGGACAACTTCGCGAGCAGCGGCAGCGAGGACGTGCTCAAGGCGGCGCTGACCGAGCAGTTCGGCGTGCACTGGAAGATCGACTCGGTGGTCGACGCGTCGGGCGCCGGGGCCCCGGCCCCGCCCGCCCCCGGCTACGGAGGCGGCTACACCCCGCCCCCGGCCCCCGCTCCCGCACCGGCTCCGCAGGCCCCGACCGCCCCGGCCCCGTCGGCGCCCGCCCCGGCTCAGGCCCCGGCGCCCCCGCCCCGCCGGACGGTCTCGGTGGAGGACGACGTCCCCGAGGACGACGACCCGGACCTCGACGAGAACGCCCTGTCGGGCCACGAACTCATCGTCCGTGAACTGGGCGCGACCGTGGTCGAGGAGTTCACCAACGAGTAGGGCCCGCCGCCCTTCTCCACGCCCCCTGTCCTGGAGAAACCCACAAACGCCGACCGGCCCTCCGTTGGGAAGCCCGTACAAGAGCACCCCACCCCGACGGATAGGCTGACCGCGTGAAGGTCCTCGTCATCGGCAGCGGCGCCCGCGAACACGCCCTGTGCCGCTCAATGTCCCTCGACCCCGACGTCACCGCCCTGTACTGCGCCCCGGGCAACGCAGGCATCGCCGAGGTCGCCGAGCTGCACCCGGTCGACGCCCTCGACGGCGCGGCGGTCACCGCTCTCGCCCAGGAGCTGGCCGCCGACCTCGTCGTGGTCGGTCCCGAAGCACCCCTGGTCGCCGGGGTCGCCGACGCCGTGCGCGCCGTCGGGATCCCCGTCTTCGGCCCCTCCGGCGAGGCCGCGCAGCTGGAAGGCTCCAAGGCGTTCGCCAAGGACGTCATGGCCGGCGCCGGCGTACCCACCGCCCGGTCCTACGTCTGCACGACGCCCGCCGAGGTCGACGAGGCGCTGGACGCCTTCGGGGCCCCGTACGTCGTGAAGGACGACGGTCTCGCCGCGGGCAAGGGTGTCGTCGTCACGGACGACATCGAGAAGGCCCGCGCCCACGGATACGCCTGCGACCGCGTCGTCATCGAGGAGTTCCTCGACGGCCCGGAGGTCTCGCTCTTCGCGATCACCGACGGCGAGACGGTGGTGCCGCTCCAGCCCGCCCAGGACTTCAAGCGCGCGCTCGACGGCGACGAGGGCCCCAACACCGGTGGCATGGGCGCCTATTCGCCCCTGCCGTGGGCGGACCCGAAGCTGGTGCAGGAGGTCCTCGACACCGTCCTGCAACCGACGGTCGACGAGATGCGCAAGCGCGGCACGACGTTCTCCGGGCTCCTCTACGCCGGTCTGGCCATCACCAGCCGCGGCGTCCGCGTCATCGAGTTCAACGCCCGCTTCGGCGACCCCGAGACCCAGGTCGTCCTCGCCCGCCTGCGGACCCCGCTCGCCGGAGTCCTGCTCGCGGCGGCGAACGGCACGCTCGCCGACCTGGAGCCCCTGCGCTGGAGCGGCGACGCGGCCGTCACCGTCGTCATCGCCTCGCACAACTACCCGGACACCCCGCGCACCGGCGACCCGATCACCGGGCTCGACGAGGTGGCCGCGCAGGACGCCCCGAACGCGTACGTGCTGCACGCGGGGACGAAGCGGGACGGGGCGGACGGGCCCGTCGTCAGCGCGGGCGGCCGGGTCCTGTCCGTCACGGCGACCGGCGCCGACCTCACCCAGGCCCGCGAGCGCGCGTACACCGCGGTCTCCCGCATCGGTCTCGACGGCTCCCAGCACCGTACGGACATCGCCGCGAAGGCGGCCGCCGAAAGCTGAACCGCGAGGAAGCGCGAGCGAGCGGCCCACGGTAACCGCGAGTAACCGTGATCATGTGCCGGGTGGGAGCCACCTTCTCCCGCCCGGCACCCGCATGTCAGCCACCTTTGCCCAAAGCCATTCCATCGAGTGACCGCTGGCCCATCCGGCTGACGACGCCACGCAGCCCAACTATGGTGCGGCGCACGGGGTTGGGCACCGGACGGACCACCGGCATTGCGATGTCAGTGGCGGGTGCCACAGTGGGGGAGTGAGCAACGCCACCAGTGCTCCGCCGCGGGCTTCGGCCCCCGGTCGGGCAGCAGGCACAGGCAGCAGGGGGTGACATCGGTCGTGTCCGGTATGGGTGCGGAAGTGGGTGCGCAGGCAGCGCGCTCCCGGGCCCTCGCCGTGCTGCGCATCCGCGGCAGGGCGACGGCTCTCGCCCTGCTGCCCGCGGCCGCGTCCGTGATCCTCCTCGTGGGCGGTGCCACCGGGCATCTGACGGGCGGCGGCTGGGACATCGCGCGCGCCGTCGTCACCGTGCTCGCGGTGGTCGTGCTGCTCGCCGGGACCGCCGTCGCGCTGGTCGTGGCGCGGGCCAGGCCCGCCGTCAGCCCGACCGTCCCGATCGCGGAGGGCACGGCGCCCGATCTGTACCGCCTGGTGCGCGACCTGGCCGACCGGCTCGACGTCCCGGCGCCGTCGGCGATAGCGCTCACCCCGGACTGCGACAGCTGGCTGGAGGACCGGACCCATCCGGCCCACGGCCCGCCGCGCGAGCCGAGGACGCCCGCCGCCCCCGTCGCTCCCGTCCTGGTCATCGGATCCCCGTTCCTGTGGTGGATGCGGGTGGGCGAGCTGCGTGCCGTCCTCGCCCCGGTCGTCGCCGGTACGGGACCGTCGGCGCACCCCGACATAGCCGCGGCCCGGCGCTTCGTGCGCGGCCTGGACGCCGCGGTGGCGGTCGCCGCCGCGCCAGGGCGCGGGCCCCTGGTCCGCACGGTGCTCGGCGGGATCGGCTGGGTCGCCCGCCTCATGCTGAACGGCTGCCGGGTGCACGCCGCCGAGATGGAGCGCGGTGTCGCCGCGGCGGCCGCCGAGCGCGCACAGGCTGTGGACTACGGCCTCAGGATCGTCGCGCAGGAGCAGGTCGGGCTCGCGTACGCGGGCTGGGACCGGCTGCTCACCCGGGTCGCGCTGCCTGCCTGGCGGATGGGCCGCTGGCCGTCCCGCCTGGACGCGGGCGTGGCCGCGGCGCTGACCGAGCTGTCCCGCCGCGACCGCCTCGCCGCGCAGAACGGGGCGTTCGCGTCCCGGCTCGGCGAGCGCCCCGCCTGCGACCTCCTGGAAGAGCCCGGCACCATCGACGAGGCGACGTCCCTGCTCGCCGCCCGCCTCTTCCACGGCGGCCCCGCCGAGACCGGCCCCGACTGGGCCCCGGTCGACTGGCAGGAGTACCCGGACGAGGTCGTGGACCGCACCTGGCGCTCGGACGCGGCCCGCCTGCACCGGGTCCTGGACACCCTGGGCGTGCACAGTTCCCGGGCGACGGAGAAGGCCCCCGAGGGCCCGACCCTGGCCCGCGTCCTCGACCACCTCACGACGCCCTGGCCGCAGGAGTCCGCCGCCACGGACCCGGCCCCCGCCCGGATCCCGGCCGCCCCCGACGCCGAAGACCTCCAGAGCGACCTCGACCTCGACCTCGCCCTCGATCTCGACGACGACGACCTCGACGCGGCCCCCACCCCCCGCCCCGAGGTCGACACCCTCTCCGCCGGGCTCAGCGCCGAGCTGGCCCGGGAGGAGAGCGCGCGGCCCGCCCCGGCCCCCGTGGCCATCGGGCAGGGCCCGGACAGCGCGCTGTGGGACGAGGGCGCCCTGCCCCTGTTCCCGCTGCAACCACCGCGCAGCGGCCGGGAGTTGCTGGCCGACCACGTCACGGCGATGGTGTGCTGCGCCGCGGTGGACACGGCCGGCGCGGCCCCGGGCCTCGACTGGCTGGACGGACCCGCGCTGCTGATCGGCGGCGAGCGCGCCGCGGACCTCGCTCCGCGCGTGCTGAGCCTCGTCGAGGACGGCGACCCCGAGCCCCTCAAGGGCTGGCTCGCCCGCCTCGGAATCCGTCCCGAGAAGCCCGTACGCCTCGTGTGACCCGGAGACCCGGGCGCGTGCCGGAAAGCCCGAACACCTGGAGGGATACGTTCCGTTCACGTCAATTCGCGACGAACGGTGACGGAGTGCGTGCGTAATGTGATGTGCTGGGACCGGTCGCGGACACATCATTCGCGGCCAGGGCTCGGGGGAGCGAGGGAGGGGAGCAGTCATGGGGCCGGACAGGGCGGGGCACCCGGAGGACGCGGCACGGCGGGACGCCGGACCGCCCCGTTCCCGCACCCGCCGCTGGGAGTCCGGCGCGATGGCGCACGCGGTCGACGACCCGTTCGGCCAGGGCCCGCTGCCCTGGCTGCGCGGCAGCGAGCACTACTTCGACGACACGGGCCAGGTCGTCCCCTGGTACGTGGACCACGTCCCGCAGCCCGGCGCCACCGGCTCGATCCCGGCGCCCCGCACCAGCGGCCCGCGCACCGCGGACGACGTCCACCGCCAGATCAAGGGCTTCACGTCGACCGGCGCGGCCGCGCCCGGCGAGTCCATCGACTTCCACATCACGGTCGACCCGCCCCAGCAGTTCACCGTGGACGTCTACCGCATCGGCCACTACGCGGGCGACGGCGCCAGCAAGATCACCACGAGCCCGCGCCTGTCCGGCATCGTCCAGCCGCCCCCGCTCACCGCCGACCGCACGGTCTCCTGCCACCACTGGTGGCTGTCCTGGCGGCTCCAGATCCCGTCGTTCTGGAACGTGGGGGCGTACGTCGCCGTCCTCACCACCGTCGACGGCTACCGCTCGCACGTCCCGTTCACGGTCCGCGACTCCCAGCCCGCCGACCTCCTCCTCCTGCTCCCGGACGTCACCTGGCAGGCGTACAACCTCTACCCGGAGGACGGCCGCACCGGCGCCAGCCTCTACCACGCGTGGGACGAGGAGGGCCGGCTGCTCGGCGAGAGCGAGGCCGCGACGACGGTCTCCTTCGACCGCCCGTACGCGGGCGCCGGCCTGCCCCTGCACGTCGGCCACGCCTACGACTTCATCCGCTGGGCCGAGCGCTACGGATACGACCTGGCGTACGCCGACACCCGCGATCTGCACGCGGGCCGTGTCGACCCGACCCGCTACCGGGGCCTGGTCTTCCCCGGCCACGACGAGTACTGGTCGGCGAACATGCGGCGGACGACGGAGCTGGCCCGCGAGTCCGGCACCTCCCTCGTCTTCCTCTCCGCCAACACCATGTACTGGCAGGTGGATCTTGGCCCGTCCCCGTCCGGCGTCCCGGACCGCCTGCTGACCTGCCGCAAACGCAGAGGCCCCGGAAAACCGGCGCTGTGGCGGGAGATCGACAAGCCGGAGCAGCAGCTCCTGGGCATCCAGTACGCGGGCCGCGTCCCCGAGCCCCACCCCCTCATCGTGCGCAACGCGGACCACTGGCTGTGGGAGGCGACCGGCGCGCACGACGGGGACGAGATCGAGGGACTGGTCGCCGGCGAGGCCGACCGCTACTTCCCGCGGACGGCTCTGCCCGACCACCAGGACCGCATCCTGCTCGCCCACTCCCCGTACCGGGACAGCGACCAGGCCCGCCGCCACCAGGAGACGTCGCTGTACCGGGCGCCGTCCGGCGCGCTGGTCTTCGCGTCCGGGACGTTCGCATGGTCCCCGGCCCTCGATCGCCCCGGGCACGTCGACCCCCGTATCCAGCGGGCGACGGCCAATCTCCTCGACCGCATCTGCAAACGGGACTGACGCACGGCGTCCCGCGGGACCCCTGGCCACAACCTGTCGCCCCGTACGGGAGAATCAGAAGCGACTTGTACAGACCCACGGGGAGGCACCGTGTCCGGATTCGTCGAAAAGCCCGAGCCAGTCCAGGTTCCGGGCCTGGTCCATCTCCACACCGGCAAGGTGCGGGAGCTGTACCGGAACGAGGCGGGCGACCTCGTCATGGTCGCCAGCGACCGCTTGTCGGCGTACGACTGGGTCCTGCCCACGCCCATCCCCGACAAGGGCAAGGTCCTCACCCAGCTCTCCCTGTGGTGGTTCGACCAGCTCAAGGACCTGATCCCGAACCACGTCATCTCCACGGAGCTGCCGGCCGGCGCCCCCGCCGACTGGGCGGGCCGCACCACGATCTGCAAGCGGCTCGACATGGTCCCCGTCGAGGCGGTGGCCCGCGGCTACCTGACCGGCTCCGGCCTCGCCGAGTACGACGTGTCGCGCACGGTCTGCGGCCTCGCCCTCCCCGAGGGCCTGTCGGACGGCTCCGAGCTCCCCGCGCCGATCTTCACGCCCGCCACGAAGGCCGAGGTCGGCGAGCACGACGAGAACGTGAGCTACGAGGAGGTGGCCCGTCAGGTCGGCGCGGACACCGCCGCACAGCTGCGCCAGTCGACGCTCGCCGTGTACAGCCGCGCCCGGGACATCGCGCGCGAGCGCGGCATCATCCTCGCGGACACCAAGTTCGAGTTCGGTTTCGACACGTCCGTGGAGGGCGAGCCCGTGCTGGTCCTCGCCGACGAGGTGCTCACCCCGGACTCATCCCGCTTCTGGCCGGCCGACCAGTGGCAGCCGGGCCGCGCCCAGCCCAGCTACGACAAGCAGTTCGTACGGGACTGGCTGACGGGTTCCTCCGGCTGGGACCGCACGAGCGAGGAGCCGCCGCCGGGCCTGCCGGACGACGTCGTCGAGGCGACCCGCGCCAAGTACATCGAGGCGTACGAGCTGCTGACCGGCACCCCCTGGTCGTAGAACGCCGAAAGCCCCGGTCCGAGAGGACCGGGGCTTTCGTACGTGGAGCGAACGACGAGGTTCGAACTCGCGACCTCAACCTTGGCAAGGTTGCGCTCTACCAACTGAGCTACGTTCGCAGGCTTGCTCTCCCGGCCTTTCGGCCCGAAGCGCGACGCCAACTATACCCAACCTCGCTCCCGTGCGAGACGCACCGCCGTGTGCCGGTTCTCGGCCCCCAGCTTCGAGGCGGCCGACGAGAGATAGTTCCGTACGGTCCCCTGCGACAGCGCGGCACGCTCGGCGATCTCCGCGACGGGCGCCCCGTCGGCGGCGAATTCGAGCACCTCCGCCTCGCGCGCGGTCAGCGGCGAGTCCCCCGCGGAGATCGCGTCGGCCGCCAACTCCGGGTCCACATAACGGTTTCCGGCGTGCACGGTCCGGATGATCTCGGCGAGCCGCTGCGCGCTCACCGTCTTCGGCACGAAGCCGCGCACCCCGGCGGCGAGGGCCCGCTTCAGATGTCCCGGCCGCCCGTGGCTGGTCACGATCATGGTGCGGCAGTCGGGCAGTTCCTCGCGCAGCGTTGTGGCCACCCTCACACCGTCGGCGCCCGGCATCTGCAGATCGAGCACGGCGACGTCCGGCCGGTGCGCCCGCGCCATGGCCAGCGCCTCGGGCCCGCTCGCGGCCTCGGCCACCACGACCAGGTCGTCCTCCAGACCGAGCAGCGCGGCGAGCGCGCCCCGGATCAGGTGCTCGTCGTCGGCGAGCAGAATCCGCAGGCCCATCACACGCTCCCCCGCCCCGCGGCCACCAAGGGCGCCCCGGTCGTCGCGGCCGTCACCGGCACGGCGGCCGCCACCCGGAACATGTCGTCCGCTGTCACGCCCGCCTCCAATGTGCCGCCCACCGCGGCCAGTCGTTCCCGCAGGCCCGCGAGGCCCGACCCCGGGCGTCGCCCGCGCCCGCCCCGCCCGCGCCGTCGTTCTCGACGGTCAGGGTGACCCCGTCCGCGCCGTTGGTGAGCTCCACCCGGCAGGACGTGGCGTCTCCGTGCCGCAGCACGTTCGTCGTCGCCTCACGGACCACCCAGCCGAGCGCCGACTGCACCTCGCCGGGCAGCCCGGCCGCCGAACCCGTCACCGCGCACTCGATCCCGGCCGCGCCCAACACGCCCTGCGCTCCCGCGAGTTCCGCCCCGAGATCGGCCTCGCGATAGCCCCGTACGACGGCCCGTACCTCTTTCTGCGACTCCTGCGCGATGCGCTGCACCTCGGTCATCTGCGCCACCGCGTCCTCGGTCCGCCCGCGCCGGGCGAGCTGCACCGCGAGTTCGCTCTTGAGCGCGACGACGGCCAGATTGCGGCCCATGACGTCGTGCAGGTCCCGGCCGAACCGCAGCCGCTCCTCGGCGACGGCGAGCCGCGCCTCGACCTCGCGGGCGCGCTCGGACTCCCACATGACGGAGAGGTTCCAGGCGCTGCACCGGAAGCAGACCAGTGCGAGCCCGGCGCAGAGCGCGAGCAGCATGCCCACGACCACGAGCCCGGCGACCGAGGGCCGCACCACCGCGGTGGCGGCGACGCCGACCACGACCCCGACGCCCGCCTGCCGCACGAAGGCGCGGACCGGCACGGTCAGCGCGTACGCGCAGGCGAACGGCATCGGGGCGAACAGCAGCGGCATGGTGATCAGCCCGTCCCGCACGCTGTCGGTGACGGCGAGCGCGGCGATCAGACCGAGCGCGGCGACCCCGAGCGCCCCGGCCGTGACCGTCACGGCGACGGGCACCCGGCCCCGCCCCAGGTACTGGTCGAGCGCGTTCCGCGCGTGCCGGTCGCCGACCAGGCACTGCGCCACGTTCACGACACCGAGGGCGATGCCGAGCGCGTACGCGGTCGAGTCGTGCCGCAGCGTCCCGGCCAGGCCGCTGCCCGACCAGGCGAGGAAGAACAGCCAGTTGACCACGCGCAGCATGAACCGGCTCTGCCACTCCACGCGCTCGACCTTGCTCCGGTCCCGCCAGCGAATCCGCACGTCAGCCCCCTCAGCGCCGTGGCTCCCAGCGGAACCACCGTCGTACAGCAAACACCGCGACGACGAGCCAGGCCACCGCCGTGACGGCGGCGCCGAGCGTCTCGCCGCCGCTCAGGCCGCCGCTCCAGCCGCCCCGGATCAGCGTGAGCGCCGACGTCAGCGGAAGCAGCTCGCACACCGACGCGAGCTTGTCGGGCATGACCTCCAGCGGCACGAACGCGCCGGAGCCGAACATCGTGACCAGGAGCATCGGCATCGCCGCGACCTGCGCGCTCTCCACACTGCGGCTGAACACGGTCGTCAGCGCCGCGAGCGCCACGCACAGGGGGATGCCCAACACGAGCCCCAGCAGGGTGAGATGAGGCGCCTCGGGTGCTCCCGCGTCGAGCACGGCCGCGCAGGCCGCCGCCAGGGCGACGCACTGGAGCAGCCCGATGGCGACGGACGGCAGCGCGGCCCCGGTGAGGATCTCCGCGTCCCGCAGCTCCCCGGTCCGCAGCCGCTTCAGCACGAGCTCCTCGCGGCGTGCCGCGTACACGCTCACCAGCGCCCCGTACACGGCGAACAGGAGCGAGAAGCCCATCGCCGAGGACAGGACGACGGTGCCCACGTCGAGCCCGGCCCCCTTCAGCCGCTCCTCGTCCAGCGAGGCGCTCAGGCTGAACGGCATCACCAGCGGCACGAACAGGGCGCTGAACAGCACGCCCTTGCTCCGCCCCAGCAGGGTCAGCTCGGCCCGCGCGAGCGCCCGCAGCCGCCCCGCGGGGGTCGTGGTCATCGTCGCCGCACTCACGCTCACGCCGCCATCTCCTTCGTCCGCGCGCCGGACTCGGCGCCCGCGCCCTTCGCGTCCTGCGCGATCCGCAGGAACGCCTCCTCCAGCGACGCTCCGCGCACGTCGAGCCGCCGCAGTTCGACGCCCTCGTCCCGCGCCCACACGAGCAGTCCCGTCGCGGCCCGTTGCAGCGCGTCGGTGCGCAGCCGCACGAGCCGTCCCTCGACGTCGTGCGCGGTGACGCCGAGCGAGTCGAGCGGCGGCAGATCGCCCACGAAGTACCCGTCGGGCAGTTCGAAGGAGACGTGCGAGGGCTGGGCGGCGACGACCTCGTCGACGCGCCCCTCGGCGGCGATCCGCCCCTCGTGCAGGATCGCGAGCCGGTCGGCGAGCTCCTCGGCCTCTTCGAGGTAGTGCGTGGTGAGCAGCACGGTGGTGCCCTCGGCACGCAGCCGGCGCACCAACTCCCAGGTGTCGCGCCGCCCTTCGGCGTCGAGCCCGGTGGTCGGCTCGTCGAGGAAGAGCACCTCGGGCCGCCCCAGCAGGGCGAGCGCGAGGTCGAGCCGCCGCTTCTCGCCGCCGGACAGCTGCTTGACCCGCACCTTCCGGCGCCGGCTGAGCCCCACCGTCTCCAGGGCCTCGTCGACCTGCCGTGCCCCGCTGGTGCACCCGGCCCACATCCGTACGGTCTCGGCGACGGTCAGCTCGCCGGGGAATCCGCCGTCCTGGAGCATCACGCCGATCCGCGGCCGCACCCGGTCCCGCTCGGCGCGCGGGTCGTGCCCGAGCACCCGCACCCGTCCGCCGGCCGGGGCCGCGAGTCCTTCGATGAGTTCGAGGGTGGAGGTCTTTCCCGCGCCGTTCGTACCGAGGAGGGCGAAGAGTTCGCCGCGGCCCACGGAGAAGGTCACTCCGCGCACCGCCTCGAACGAAGCCCGTGTGCCGTCCCCGTACACCCGGCGCAGATCGGTGACGTCGATCACGCGCTCGTTGCTGGTCATGTCCCCAGCGTCCCGCCCGCCCGCGGCGGTCGGCAGTGCGCGCTGTCACCGGCCCGCATGACAAATGTCAGAAGGCACCGGGGTACGCGAAAAGCCCCGGATCCTGGTGGATCCGGGGCTTCCCGAACTGGAGCGAACGACGAGGTTCGAACTCGCGACCTCAACCTTGGCAAGGTTGCGCTCTACCAACTGAGCTACGTTCGCACTGCATCCGATCAGCTCTCACCGACCGGCGCGAGCACCAGCCTACCGCACCCATCAGGGTGACCGGTACGCGATGCGGAGCGGGTGACAGGAATTGCACACTGCGCCTTCCCCCTGGAAGGGGGATGTTCTACTACTGAACTACACCCGCATGTACCCCGTGAGGTTCGGCCCTGCGGCCTCGCCCCTCGGCGTGCTCCAGACTTTAGCCGACCGGCGGGGGTGCAATGCAAGTCGGTTGTCCCGAGGGGCTCCTGACGTCCGGCGCCGGCCCCTCAGTTGGCCTCGGCGAACGCCTCGTAGACCCGCTTCGGGATCCGGCCGCGCGGCGGCACGTCTAGCCGGTGCGAGCGGGCCCAGGCGCGCACGGCCGCCGGGTCGGGGCTCACGTCGGTGTGCGTGAACGCCCTGCCGGTCCTGCTGGACCGCTTCCGGCCCGCCTCCAGGTACGGGGCCAGGGCGGTGCGGAGTTTCTTGGCATTGGCCTGATTGAGGTCGATCTCGTACGACCTGCCGTCGAGACCGAAGACGACCGTTTCCGCCGCTTCTCCGCCGTCGATGTCGTCAAAGAGAGTGACCACGACACGCTGCGCCACGAATATCGGTCCCTTCGTCCGGCATCCCCCGCTTTGACGTGCGGTGATGTCGACAGTCCAGCAGTTGCCCAGCGGTTTGTCCTGCAGATTGACCCGCAGTTCGTAATTCCTTTTTACCCTGCCCGGCATTGCGCTGGGAAGACCAGTCAATAACGTCCGCGTGTCTGCCGTCCTGGTTATCCCGGCATCCCGCTCCGGTTTTCCCTTAATTTTCCGTACGGATCTGATGTCGTTGCCGTAACGTGATCCGGCTCTCGTAGCTTCCTACTGTCTACGCGAGTAGAAGATTTGGGCAGGTACGCTGAACGGACCTGCTCAGCACCACACACCGGGAGTGCCAGTGGCACGCGTCGTAGTCGACGTCATGCTCAAGCCGGAGATCCTCGACCCCCAGGGCCAGGCGGTGCAGCGTGCGCTGCCGCGTCTCGGTTTCGACGGCATCTCCGACGTACGTCAGGGAAAGCGTTTCGAGCTCGAAGTGGACGGCCCCGTGGATGACGCCGCCCTCGCTCGTATCCACGAGCTCGCGGAAAGCTTCCTCGCCAACACCGTGATCGAGAACTTCACCGTGAAGATCGAAGAGCCTGCGGTGGGAGCCGAAAAGTGACCGCTCGTATTGGCGTCGTCACCTTTCCCGGTTCCCTCGACGACCGGGACACGCAGCGCGCGATCCGTCTCGCGGGTGCGGAGCCTGTCGCTCTCTGGCACAAGGACAAGGATCTGAAGCAGGTCGACGCGGTCGTCCTGCCGGGTGGATTCTCCTACGGCGATTACCTTCGCGCGGGCGCCATTTCGCGCTTCTCGCCGGTGATGGAGACGCTCATCGACCAGGCGAAGGCGGGCCTGCCCGTCCTCGGCATCTGCAACGGGTTCCAGGTCCTCACCGAGGCCCACCTGCTCCCCGGCGCGATGCTCGGCAACGACCACCGGCACTTCATCTGCCGGGACCAGAAGCTGCGGGTCGAGAACGCCACGACCGCCTGGTCGTCCGAGTACGAGGCGGGCCAGGAGATCCACATCCCGCTGAAGAACATGGACGGACGCTACGTCGCCGACGAGCGCACGCTCGACGAGCTGGAGGCGGAGGGCCGGGTCGTCTTCCGGTACCTCGACTTCAACCCGAACGGCTCGCTCCGTGACATCGCCGGCATCACCAACGCGGCGGGCAACGTCGTGGGTCTGATGCCGCACCCGGAGCACGCCGTGGAGCCCCTCGTCGGGACCGGCCGCACCGACGGCCTCCCCTTCTTCACCTCGATCCTCAAGAAGCTGGTCGCCGCCTCATGAGCCTCGACACCGTAGAGAACGCAAGCAAGACCCCCGACGTCGAGCTCCCCTGGGCCGAACTCGGCCTGAAGAAGGACGAGTACGAGCGGGTCGTGGAGATCCTCGGCCGCCGCCCGACCGGCGCCGAGCTCGCCATGTACTCCGTCATGTGGTCCGAGCACTGCTCGTACAAGTCGTCCAAGGTGCACCTGCGCCAGTTCGGCGAGAAGGCCCCGCAGTCCGACGCCATGCTCGTCGGCATCGGTGAGAACGCCGGTGTCGTGGACGTCGGCCAGGGCTACGCGGTGACCTTCAAGGTCGAGTCGCACAACCACCCGTCGTACGTCGAGCCCTACCAGGGCGCGGCCACCGGCGTCGGCGGCATCGTGCGCGACATCATCGCGATGGGCGCCCGCCCGGTCGCGGTCGTGGACCCGCTGCGCTTCGGCGCCGCCGACCACCCCGACACCAAGCGCGTGCTGCCCGGCGTCGTCGCCGGAATCGGCGGCTACGGCAACTGCCTGGGCCTGCCGAACATCGGCGGCGAGGTCGTCTTCGACGCCTGCTACCAGGGCAACCCGCTGGTCAACGCCGGTGCCATCGGCGTCATGCGGCACGAGGACATCCACCTCGCGAAGGCGTCCGGCGCGGGCAACAAGGTCATCATGTACGGCGCCCGCACGGGCGGCGACGGCATCGGTGGCGCCTCGATCCTGGCCTCCGAGACCTTCGACGACGCGAAGCCGTCGAAGCGTCCGGCCGTCCAGGTCGGCGACCCCTTCCAGGAGAAGCTGCTCATCGAGTGCACCCTGGAGGCGTTCGCCGAGAAGCTCGTCGTCGGCATCCAGGACCTGGGCGCCGCCGGTATCTCCTGCGCCACCTCCGAGCTGGCGTCGAACGGCTCGGGCGGTATGCGCGTCGAGCTGGACGACGTACCGCTGCGCGACTCGACGCTCTCTCCTGAGGAGATCCTCATGAGCGAGTCGCAGGAGCGCATGTGCGCCGTCGTGGAGCCAGAGAAGGTCGACCGCTTCCTGGAGATCTGCGCGAAGTGGGACGTCATCGCCACCGTCATCGGTGAGGTGACCGACGGCGACCGCCTGGAGATCTTCTGGCACGGCGAGAAGATCGTCGACGTCGACCCGCGCACGGTCGCGCACGACGGTCCGGTCTACGAGCGCCCCTACGCCCGCCCCGAGTGGCAGGACGCGCTCCAGGCCGACGACGCGGGCAAGCTGCCCCGGCCGACGACGGGTGACGAGCTGAAGGCCCAGGTCCTCGCGCTCGTCTCCTCGCCGAACCAGGCGTCGAAGAAGTGGATCACCTCGCAGTACGACCACTTCGTGCAGGGCAACACCGTCCTCGCGCAGCCCGAGGACTCGGGCATGATCCGTATCGACGAGGAGACCGGGCTCGGCGTCGCCATCGCGACCGACGGCAACGGCCGCTTCGCGAAGCTCGACCCGTACACCGGCGCGCAGCTCGCCCTGGCGGAGGCGTACCGCAACGTCGCCACCACCGGTGCGAAGCCGCTCGCGGTCTCCGACTGCCTGAACTTCGGCTCGCCCGAGGACCCGGCCGTCATGTGGCAGTTCGCCGAGGCCATCCGCGGTCTCGCCGACGGCTGCCTCCAGCTGGGCACCCCGGTGACCGGCGGCAACGTCTCGCTCTACAACCAGACGGGCGAGGCGGCGATCCACCCGACGCCGGTCGTCGCGGTCCTCGGCGTCATCGACGACGTGGCCCGGCGCACCCCGGTCGCCTTCCGGGAAGAGGGCCAGCTCCTCTACCTGCTCGGCGACACCCACGAGGAGTTCGGCGGTTCGGCCTGGTCGCAGGTGGTCCACGACCACCTCGGCGGTCTGCCCCCGAAGGTCGACCTGGAGCGCGAGCGGCTGCTCGGCGAGATCCTCATCTCGGCCTCCCGCGACGGCATGATCGACGCCGCGCACGACCTGTCCGACGGCGGTCTGATCCAGGCCGTGGTCGAGTCGGCGCTGCTCGGCGACAAGGGCGCCCGCCTGGTCGTCCCGGACGGTCTGGACGCGTTCACGTTCCTCTTCTCGGAGTCGGCCGGCCGCGCGGTCGTCGCCGTACCGCGCAGCGAGGAGCTCCGCTTCAACGACATGTGCGGGGCGCGCGGGCTGCCCGTCACCCGCATCGGTGTCGTGGACGGCTCCGGTGACGGTGCCTCGGTGGACGTCCAGGGCGAGTTCGCGCTCTCCCTGGCCGAGCTGCGCGAGGCGCACGAGAACACGATCCCGGCGCTGCTCGCCTGAGGGTTCACGCCCTAGGCCCGTGCCGTTCGCACAGACGAAGCCTCCGCCCGCCGACCCGCGGGCGGGGGCTTCGGCAGTCGTGTCGCGAGTGCCGCCCCGAGCAGCATGACCGCGGCCCCGCACCAGAACACGACGTCCGTGGCGTGCACGAAGTCCCGTACGGCGACGGCGTGTCGCGTGCCGTGCAGGGTGGGGACGGCGTTGACGTCACCGTCGAAGAGGCGGAACAGGATGGTGCCGAAGAGGGCCGCGCCCAGGGCCGTGCCGAGCGTCTGGAAGAAGCGGATGCTCGTCGTGGCCACGCCGAGGAGCGGTCGCGGGGCCGCTTCCTGCACCAACTGGATGAGCTGCCCGATGAGTTGGCCGAAGCCGGCCCCGGCGAGGAGGAGTTCGGCGCGGATCAGCCAGAGGTTCGTGTCCGGGGTGACCGTCGCCGCGAGGAGGACGAACGTGGCCGTCATCGTGAGCGTGCCGGTGATCGTGAAGGTGCGGGCCGACGCGCGCAGCCGTCCCGCGACGACGCCGACGACCGTCATGCCGACCGCCATGGGGAGCAGGTACAGGCCCGCCGCCGAACTGGACAGGCCCCGGGCGACCTGGAGATAGACCAGGACGTAGTAGATCGCGCACATCATCGCGGCGCCGGTGATGCCCTGCACCACGAAGCCCCAGCGCAGTTCGGGGACGCGGAACAGGGAGAGCGGCAGGACCGGTTCGGCGGCGCGCTTCTGGCGCCGTACGAACAGGGCGACGCCGAGCGCCGCCGCGCACAGCAGGCCGATGATCTGCGGTGACGTCCAGGCGTACGTCTTGCCGCCCCAGTCCGTGGCCAGGAGCAGGGCCGTGGAGAAGGCTGCGGCGAGGCCCGCGCCCGCCCAGTCGAGCGGCCGGCGCACCGGGCGGTCGGGGAGCTTGAGGACGAGCGCGCCGGCGCCGAGGACCGCGAGGCCGAGCGGCAGGTTCACGTAGAAGATCCAGCGCCAGCTCGCGTGGTCGGTGAGGACGCCGCCGAGCCAGGGGCCGAGTGCCATGCCGCCGCCGGCGACGATCCCGCCCAGGCCGCCGCCACCGCCGCCCTTCTTGGTGTCCTCCGGGTCCTTGAGGTGGGCGATCACCACCATCGTGACGCTCATCAGGCCGCCACCGCCCAGGCCCTGGACGGCGCGGGCCGCGATCAGCTGGTCCATCGACCGGGCCAGCCCGCACAGTGCCGAGCCCAGCAGGAACGTGGCCACCGCGCCGAGGAAGACGCGCTTGGCTCCGAGGGTGTCGCAGAGCTTGCCGTACAGCGGCAGCATCGCGGCCGAGCTGAGGGCGAACGCGCTGACCAGCCAGGGGAATCGGTCGATGCCGTGGACGGGGTCGAGGTCGCGGACGATCGGCACGGTCGCCGCCGAGACGATCTGCAGGTCGAGCACGGCCAGGACGACCGTGCAGAGGCAGACGAACATCCCGATCGTGCGCTGTGTCTTGGTCATGCTCACGCTCCCGCTCATGGGTTCCGGCATGCGGCACAGCCTGCACAAGAAAATGTACTCAGTCAATCTTTCGTCTCGGATTAACTTTCATCCCGGCTCAAACTTCGCCTTGGTACAGTGCCGTCATGGCTGACGACGGGACCGCACTCGGGCTGCGCGAGCGCAAGAAGAAGCAGACGGCGATCAAGGTCTGGCGCACGGCCGTCGACCTGTTCCTGGAGCACGGCTACGAGCAGGTGTCCGTCGCGCAGATCGCGGAGGCCGCCGAGGTCTCGAAGATGACGGTCTTCAACTACTTCAAGACCAAGGAAGACCTCCTCATGGGGCCCATGGAGGAGCACGTCGAGGACCTCGCGCGGGCCGTCGAGCAGCGCACCCCCGGCGCGTCCGCGGTCGACGCGGTCCGCGCGATGGTCCTGCGCAAGATCGCCGAGCGGGACCCGTCGATCGGCCTCAGCGAGAGCGGCAACGAACTGGCGCTGATCCAACTCATCCACCGCACCCCGGCGTTGGCCCGCCGCGCCCTGCTCTGGTCGGTGCGCGGCGAGCGGCGCGCCGCCGAGGCGCTCGCCGCGGAGACCGGCGACCCGCTGCTCGCCGCCGTCGCCGCGGCCCAGCTGGCCGGCGTGGTGAGCGCCCTGATGAGCGAGAACCACCGGCGGATCCTCGCGGGGGAGACCCCCGACGCCGTCGCGGCGCACGCCGAGGAGCGCGCCGTGCGGGCGTTCGCCCTGGTCGAAAAGGGTCTGAGCGACTTCGCGGTGCGGGCGTAGGGTCGCGGTCATGGCCTCGCCCAACAGACCCAAGAAGCGCCCGCGTTCCTACGACGCGGAGAAGCTGCGGACCGCCGTCCTCGCCCAGTTCGCCGCCGTCCGCGCCGCCGTCGAGGGCCTCACGCCCGAGCAGCTGGCCGCCCCGACCCGCCTCGGCGACTGGACCGTACGGGACCTCGCCGCGCACGTCACCATGGCCGTCGGCATGCTGCCCCGGGGCCTCGCCCAGCCCGCCCCGCCCCGGGCCGACCTGCCGCTCCTGGACTATCCGGCCCTGGTCGCGCCCGCCGCCCCCGCCGTGGCCGTCGCCGTGCACGAGCTGGCGGACAGCGCGCCGCTGAGCGAGCTGTACGCGGAGGTCGCGGCCGGACTCGACACGTATCTGCCCGCCGGGGTCGACGGCGAGCGGCCCGTCGCCCACCGGGTCGGGGTGATGACCCTCACCGGCGTCCTGGTCACACGAGCCGTCGAACTCGTCGCCCACACCGACGACTTGAACGACGCCGTGCCCGGACTCGACCTGCCCGTCGAGCGGCAGCTCCTCGCCGCGGCGACCCGGTTCCTCGCCGACGCGCTCGCCGCCAAGGCGCCGGGCGCGTCCACCGAGGTGAGGATCCCGCCCTTCGCCGTCGTCCAGTGCGTCGAGGGCCCCCGGCACACCCGCGGCACCCCGCCGAACGTCGTGGAGACCGACCCGATGACCTGGATCCGCCTGGCGACAGGACGTACGGGCTGGACGTCGGCGCTCGACGACGCGCTGGTCAGCGCCAGCGGTGAACGGGCCGACCTGGAAGCCCTGTTGCCGATCATGGCGTGAAGCGGGCGGCGGGGCGCGGCCCGGAGGGAACCGATCGAGGGGGGCGCCCCGTCCCATCCGCATGTTCACGCAACGCAGCACCCGCGCCCTGTTCGCCACCGCCCTGCCCCTGGCCGCCCTCGTCACGGTCACGGCCTGCGGGAACGAGAAGGCCCCCGGTTCGGTGAAGGTCGGCGGAGCGCCGGTCACCGGGGTCCACTGGACGGTGGAGAGCGTGACGGTGAACGGGACGACGACCAAGGCCCCGGGCGGCGCGTACGTGGAGTTCGTCTCCGACGAGCGCGTGCGGGGCAACTACGGCTGCAACCACTTCGACGCCGAGGCCCGGGTCACCGCCGACAGCGTCGACCTGGGCCGCTCCGACCGGACCCTGATGCTCTGCGAGGACAAGGGCCGACGGGCCTTCGAGAAGACCCTCGCCCGCGCCCTCGCCGACAAGAACACCGTGCAGACCGAGGGCACCAAGGGCGACCGCCTGCTGCTCACCCGCTCGAACGGCGACACCGTCACCCTCGCCGAGCGGCGCGACGCCCGGCTCGTCGGCACGACCTGGACCGTCACCGGCCTGAACTCCGACGGCG
This sequence comes from Streptomyces sp. Q6, assembly GCF_036967205.1. NCBI lineage: Bacteria > Bacillati > Actinomycetota > Actinomycetes > Kitasatosporales > Streptomycetaceae > Streptomyces > Streptomyces citrinus. The sequence goes on along the minus strand of NZ_CP146022.1, from coordinate 4,108,237 downwards.
TCGCCCAGTCCCTGCCGAAGGCCGCCCGGGGCAGGGCCCGGCTCGTCTTCGAGAAGGACGGCCGGGTCAGCGCCCGCCTCGGCTGCAACAGCGGCGGCGCCAAGGCCACCGTCGAGGACGGGCACCTCACCTTCGGCCCGCTCGTCACCACCAAGATGGGCTGCTTCGGCGCCGCCGCCGACATCGAGAAGACGATGCGCAAGGTCCTTGAGGGCACGGCACGTTACGACATCCAGGGCGACGCCCTCACGCTGACGGGCGCGGACGGAACGGGCATCTCCCTGTCCGCCGAGAAGTGACGGACCATCAGCCGACAAACCGTCAGGACGGGTACGGCAGCAGCGACTTGTCGGTCTTCTTCCACACAGCCTTCAGCTCGGCCAGCAGCTGCGGCTCGTCGCCCGCCCGGTCGGCCTGCTCCCGCCGGTCCGCCGCGAGGTTGAACAACTGGTCCGCGCCGCCCTTGCCCCGGTAGTACTTCCAGTCGCCGCGCCGCACGGCCCGCTCACCGCGCACCCGCCAGAACAGGTCCCGCTCCGCGAGCCGCTCACCGCGCAGCAGATACCCGGCGAGACTGGTCCCGTCGAGCGGATACGCCTTGGCCGGCCGGGCCCCGCCGATCTCCAGCAGGGTCGCCGTCCAGTCCGGGGTGAAGACCGGCTCGGCGCTGACCTGACCGCCGTCGATCCGCGCGGGCCAGCGCACGATCGTCGGGACCCGGATGCCGCCCTCCTGGAGCGAGGACTTGTTGCCGGACAGCGGCCAGTTGTACGAGAACCGCTCGCCGCCGTTGTCCGAGGCGAAGAAGACGAGCGTGTCCTTCTCCTGGCCGGACTCCTTCAGCGCGGCGAGCACCTTCCCGATCGACCGGTCCAGGTCCTCGACCATCTGCGCGTACTTCTCCACGGACCCGCCGTCGTTGTGGAACAGCGCCCGGCCGTCGCCCGCCTTGATCCTCCGTACGACCTCGGCGCTCTCCTCCTCGTCCCCGTCGGCGATCCACGGCCAGTGCGGGGTCGTGAAGTTGAGGTTGAGCAGCCACGGCTGGTCCCCGTGGTCCCGCCGCACGTACTCGCTCGCGCGCTCGGTCAGGATCCGCGTGTAGTACCGCAGGTCCTTGTACTCGGCGTCGCCCTCCTTCACATCGCCCGCGAACAGGTCGTACTCACCGCCGAGCCCCAGCTTCGAGTAGTACTCCAGGGCCCCGCCGAAGTTCCCGAAGAACTCGTCCCAGCCGGACTTGGTGGGCGAGTAGTCCGGCAGGTAGCCGCAGTGCCACTTGCCGATCAGCGCGGTCGCGTAGCCGGCGCCGCGCAGCAGCGAGGCGAGCGTGGGGTGGTTCGGGTCGAGCCCGACGGACCGGTCGGCGATCGGCTCGGCGAGTCCGCCCTTCGTACGGCCCGGATAGCGGCCCGTGTAGAGGCTGAAGCGGGTCGGCGAGCAGGTCGCGGAGCCGCTGTACGCGTCCGTGAACCGCACCCCCTGCCGGGCGAGCCGGTCCAGGTTCGGGGTCTTGATGTGCGGCGCCCCGTACGAGGACAGATCGGCCCAGCCCAGGTCGTCACCCAGGATGAACAGGATGTTGGGCCGCCGGGAGCCACGGCCGGCGGCGGCGCGGAAGGGCGTCTCGCGGGGCGCGGCCTGGGCGGCGACGGCGGGCGTCGCCACGGTGGCGCCGACCGCGACGGCGGCCGTGCCGAAGGCGCGACGGGACAGCTTCGAGGCATGCGAAGGCATGGGAACTCCGAGGCAGGAGGAAGAAGCGCCCCGTCAGGGGCGCGGGGAACGGCCGCGAGCGACCGGAGCCCGCCCGCGGCCCGCGCAGAGCACGCGGACGCGAAGAGCGCGAAGAGCGCGAAGAGACGGAACCGGCCGGGCGGCGATCAGCCCGGGAACGCCCTCAGCAGGACATGACGGCCGAGGGGGCCCACCACGGGCGGGGGAAACTCAGACGCAGCGACAGATCGCGCTCGCGACACGGACCAGGTCGACGTGGCGGCGCTCCACGAGGGTGACCGTCCGGTCACGGCGAGGCTGCATGATCCAGGACCTTGCCGACGCGGCCACCCCGTTGTCAACGCCCGTCCCGCACTGCGGACGCGTCCGGCACCGCGGCGACCGACCGCACGCCCTCGTCGGCCCCGCCGCGGCAGCGAGTTGCGTCACACTCGCCGCGCACGCCGCTCCGGACGCCGCGACGACCACGGGAATCACCGCCCGAGGAGCGCCAAGCGCACACCTGGCCGCTCGCCCTCCACCACCGGTCGCCGCTGGTCAGCGACGTGCGCCGGGACCCGGCACCCGGCCAGGACAGCACCACGAAGACCCGCGCGAGCCCCGCCCAGGACACCGCCCCGAGCGGCCCGTCCGACCGGAAACCGCCCCGGACGCTACGCGCGTCCACGTCGTGTCAACCGACGAGGCGGGCATCCCCAATTCGGACCAGTGGTCGATCACGTCTACACTCGGAGCCGTGCCACGTGGTGACGGTCGACTCAATCACGATCTGCTCCCCGGCGAGAAAGGCCCCCAGGACGCTTGTGGCGTCTTCGGTGTCTGGGCTCCGGGCGAAGAGGTCGCAAAGCTCACGTACTTCGGGCTCTACGCCCTCCAGCATCGGGGTCAGGAATCCGCGGGAATCGCGGTCAGCAACGGCTCCCAGATCCTCGTCTTCAAGGACATGGGCCTCGTGTCCCAGGTCTTCGACGAGACTTCCCTCAGTTCTCTCCAAGGTCATATCGCGGTCGGTCACGCCCGCTACTCGACCACCGGGGCCTCCGTGTGGGAGAACGCCCAGCCGACGTTCCGTGCCACCGCGCACGGCTCCATCGCGCTCGGTCACAACGGCAACCTGGTCAACACGGCGCAGCTCGCCGAGATGGTCGCCGACCTCCCCAAGGAGAACGGCCGCGCCACTCAGGTGGCGGCGACGAACGACACCGACCTGGTCACGGCGCTCCTCGCCGGTCAGGTCGATGACGACGGCAAGCCGCTGACCATAGAAGAGGCGGCCGCCAAGGTGCTGCCTCAGGTCCAGGGCGCCTTCTCCCTCGTCTTCATGGACGAGCACACGCTGTACGCCGCCCGCGACCCCCAGGGCATCCGCCCGCTGGTCCTCGGCCGCCTGGAGCGTGGCTGGGTCGTCGCCTCGGAGTCCGCCGCCCTCGACATCTGCGGTGCGTCCTACGTCCGCGAGATCGAGCCGGGCGAGTTCATCGCCATCGACGAGAACGGCCTGCGAACGTCCCGCTTCGCCGAAGCAAAGCCCAAGGGCTGTGTCTTCGAGTACGTCTACCTGGCGCGTCCCGACACCGACATCGCCGGCCGGAACGTGTACCTCTCCCGTGTGGAGATGGGCCGCCGCCTCGCGAAGGAGGCACCGGCCGACGCCGACCTCGTCATAGCGACACCGGAATCCGGCACCCCCGCCGCGATCGGTTACGCGGAGGCGTCCGGCATCCCGTTCGGTGCCGGTCTGGTGAAGAACGCGTACGTCGGTCGTACGTTCATCCAGCCCTCCCAGACGATCCGCCAGCTCGGCATCCGTCTGAAGCTGAACCCGCTCAAGGAAGTCATCAAGGGCAAGAAGCTCGTGGTCGTCGACGACTCGATCGTCCGCGGCAACACGCAGCGCGCCCTGGTCCGCATGCTCCGCGAAGCCGGCGCCGCCGAGGTCCACATCCGGATCTCGTCCCCGCCCGTGAAGTGGCCCTGCTTCTTCGGTATCGACTTCGCGACCCGCGCGGAGCTCATCGCGAACGGCATGACGGTCGAGGAGATCGGCACGTCGCTGGGCGCCGACTCCCTCTCGTACATCTCCATCGACGGCATGATCGAGGCGACCACCATCGCCAAGCCGAACCTCTGCCGCGCCTGCTTCGACGGCGAGTACCCGATGGACCTCCCCGACCCGGAGCTCCTCGGCAAGCAGCTCCTGGAGACGGAACTGGCCGCAGGTCCTGCGTCCACGGCTGCGTCCGACGCGATCCGTCGCCCGTAGTACCCGCAATTCACCAACCCGAAAGATCCCAGGCAATGTCTGAGACCACCCATGGTGCTTCCTACGCGTCCGCAGGCGTCGACATCGAAGCAGGCGACCGCGCCGTAGAGCTGATGAAGGAGTGGGTGAAGAAGACGCAGCGCCCCGAGGTTCTCGGCGGCCTCGGCGGCTTCGCCGGCCTCTTCGACGCCTCCGCCCTGAAGAAGTACGAGCGTCCGCTCCTGGCCTCCGCGACCGACGGTGTCGGCACGAAGGTCGACATCGCGCGCCGGCTGGGCGTCTACGACACGATCGGCCACGACCTGGTCGCGATGGTCATGGACGACATCGTGGTGTGCGGCGCCGAGCCGCTCTTCATGACCGACTACATCTGCGTGGGCAAGGTCCACCCGGAGCGGGTCGCCGCCATCGTGAAGGGCATCGCCGAGGGCTGTGTCCTCGCGGGCTGCGCCCTCGTCGGCGGCGAGACGGCCGAGCACCCGGGCCTCCTCGGCCCGGACGACTTCGACGTCGCCGGTGCCGGCACGGGTGTCGTGGAGTACGAGAACCTGCTCGGCCCGGATCGCATTCGTTCGGGTGACGCGGTGATCGCCATGGCGTCCTCCGGTCTTCACTCGAACGGGTACTCGCTGGTCCGCCACGTCCTGCTCGACCGCGCCGGCATGGCTCTCGACCAGCAGGTCGACGAGCTGGGCCGCACGCTCGGCGAGGAGCTCCTGGAGCCGACGAAGATCTACTCCCTGGACTGCCTGTCCCTCACCAGCACCACCCGCGTGCACGCCTACAGCCACATCACGGGCGGCGGCCTGGCGGCGAACCTGGCCCGGGTCATCCCGGACGGCCTGCACGCCACCGTGGACCGCTCCACCTGGGCCCCTGGCGCGATCTTCGACCTGGTCGGCAAGGCCGGCTCGGTCGAGCGCCTGGAGCTGGAGAAGACGCTGAACATGGGCGTCGGCATGATGGCGATCGTCCCGCAGGAATCCGTGGACGTGGCCCTCGCGACCCTCGCCGACCGCGGCGTGGAGTCCTGGGTGGCCGGTGAGATCACCGACCGCGGCGACCACACGACGGGCGCCGAGCTCACGGGCTCCTACGCGAAGTAAGAAGCAGCGGGGCAGCACAAAACCCGGTCCGGCGTGGAGACCACCCCGGACCGGGTGAAGTGTGCAGCTGTTACGCACTGCCGACGTGCTCGCAGTGCTGGAAGAAGCAGTACGAAGTCAAGCGCCGCGGCGCTGGGACGACGGACCGGACTCGTCGGAGTCCTCGTCTTCCTCGTCGTCGTACAGATCCGCATAGCGGGCGTACGGGTCGTCTTCCTCGTCGTCGTCCTCGAAAGGCTCGCCGTTCGGCGGCTGATTCGAGACCGGACTCGGAGTAGATGCGCCCAGCTCGTTGGCCAGACGCGACAGGTCAGTCCCGCCGCTGCTGTACTTCAGCTGGCGGGCGACCTTCGTCTGCTTGGCCTTTGCCCGGCCGCGCCCCATGGCTCGACCCCCTCGGTGATGGGGCTTCACGGCCCCAGAGTCTTGACACGCGTTCATGATCTAGAACGGGCTCCCCGCAGGGAGACCGGTCCGTAGGGCTTCCACGGTACCTGAGCCCACGCCCATACGGTACGTCGCCCGCAGCACGCGCCTGGACGCAGGACCAGCCAGGAGCCCCGTCCTCGCTGGTCAGCTGCGATTTTAACCTCTTCTGGGAGGGCGACCCGCCGGGAGGGGTGACTCTCGTTACGTCGCCCCGGCGATCAGGCCCGTCCGCGCGCCTCCGCCATTCGCTGCTCGGCGATCCTGTCGGCCGCCGCGGCCGGCGGGATGCCGTCAGCCTTTGCGCGAGCGAAGATTCCGAGCGTGGTGTCGAAGATCTTCGCGGCCTTCGCCTTGCACCGGTCGAAGTCGAAGCCGTGCAGCTCGTCGGCGACCTGGATGACACCGCCCGCGTTCACCACGTAGTCGGGGGCGTAGAGGATCCCGCGGTCGGCGAGGTCCTTCTCGACGCCCGGGTGCGCGAGCTGGTTGTTCGCCGCGCCGCACACCACCTTCGCGGTCAGCACGGGCACGGAGTCGTCGTTCAGGGCGCCGCCCAGGGCGCACGGCGCGTAGATGTCCAGGCCCTCGACCCGGATGAGCGCCTCGGTGTCGGCGACGACGGCGACCCGCGGGTGCCGGTCGGTGATCCGCCGTACGGACTCCTCGCGGACGTCGGTCACCACGACCTCGGCGCCGTCCTCCAGGAGGTGCTCCACGAGGTGGTGGCCGACCTTGCCGACGCCCGCGACGCCGACCGTGCGGCCGCGCAGTGTCGGGTCGCCCCACAGGTGCTGGGCGGAGGCCCGCATGCCCTGGAAGACGCCGTAGGCGGTGAGCACGGAGGAGTCGCCCGCGCCGCCGTTCTCCGGCGAGCGCCCGGTGGTCCACCGGCACTCGCGCGCGACCACGTCCATGTCCGCGACGTACGTGCCCACGTCGCACGCCGTCACGTAGCGCCCGCCCAGCGAGGCCACGAACCGGCCGTACGCGAGCAGCAGTTGCTCGCTCTTGACCGTGTCGGGGTCGCCGATGATCACGGCCTTGCCGCCGCCGTGGTCGAGCCCGGCCATGGCGTTCTTGTACGACATGCCGCGCGCGAGGTTCAGGGCGTCGGCGACGGCCTCCTCCTCGGAGGCGTACGGGTAGAAGCGCGTGCCGCCGAGGGCGGGGCCCAGGGCGGTGCTGTGGAGGGCGATGACGGCCTTGAGGCCGCTCGCGCGGTCCTGGCAGAGCACGACCTGCTCGTGGCCGCCCTGATCCGAGTGGAAGAGGGTGTGCAGCACGTCGGTGGTGCGGACAGAATCGCCGGTCACATCGGTCACTGTGGTGACTCCCAAGTACATAGCGGCGGTGGGGCGGATCCCGTGCGGGTGGCGGGTCGCCGTCGTGTTCGTGGGCAAGAGATTAGAGCGTGTACGTGCCCGCCACGGCCGCAGTGCCGAGGATCACTCTCTCGCGTCGGGTGACGGCGGAAGTACGGTGGGTTCTCCAGCCGGTGGGCGGGGGAGGGAGCACCAGTGCCCAAGGTGTCGTCGGTGACCGTCCCGTACGCGGCCTATCTGCGTGTGTACGAGCCCCTGGGGGCTTTTCCGCAGCCCGAGCGCGGCCATTGGGAGCGCTACGCCAAGCGCGAGCGCCACCCCTCCTACCAGGACGAACTGCGCCGCTCGCTCGCCGATCTGCTGCCCACGCCGCCGATCCCGGTGCCGGTGCACGAGAGCGACGACGCGTTCGTGCTGGAGGTCGACGGGGTGCTGTGCGTCTGCCCGTGGCGCACGCGGCTGCGTGGCTGGCAGGCCCTGGACGGGATGGCGGACCAGTGGCCGGCCCCGGTCCTCGACGCGGTGCTGCCCCCGGTCGTGCGCCGGCAGGCGGCCGAGGACTACGAGCGCTGGCTGGAGCGGAACCCCGACGCCCGCCCGTGGATCCGCACGGCGATATGGCAGGTGCCGCTGAACTGGTTCGTGCTCGTCGCCGACGAGGAGCGCGTGTACGAGAAGAAAGGGGAGGGCGGCGTTCCGTTCCTGCGGTACCGCACGCCGATGGTGCAGGCCCGGCGGCGGGTCGCGCGCGGCCTGCGCGCCCTGAAGGACGCGGTCGACGAGGGGCCGCTGATCGACGGCCTGGTAGATGTGGGGCGCTGGCTCGAGGAGTTCCACCCCCGCTCGTACGTCGAACTCGACTACGGCGGCCTCGTGCACACCCTGTCGTCCGACTTCCTCGACGAGGACCACTCGGCGGCGGATGTCGCCGAGGGCATCGAGGCGCTGCGCTCCGGGGACGGGGACGTCGCCGGCGAGGCGTACGCGCGGCTCGTGGAACGCTGGCGGACGGCACGGGCACGACAGTTCGCCAACTGACGGGTCCACCCACGGACGAGTGCCCCAACTGACGGGCCCTGTCCGGCCCTTAGGACCTACGTCCCGATCCGGGCTTTTGCCTCAAGCGTGATGGACCGCACTTACTGCGCCCTTGCGCCCAAGGCCCCTCCTCGTGCCAAAATAGGACAAGGAGTCCGGGGAGGGCTCCATCCGTCCAACTGAGTCCAACCATGGACGGATAACTCAGCATTGCACTGCCTCTGGGGGGTCTGATGACTCCTGATCGCTCTGTGACTGATCGTCACTGTGGCGTGACTGTCCGCTATGGCATGGTCCATCGGCTTCCGTCGCTGATGAACACCTGGGAGGGCAATTCCATCGGTTTGGCCGACGCGGCTGGACGGATGGTGTAGTTGTAGTGCCGAGGACAAGCCGTTCGTCCTATAACCGACTCGACCCGTGTCCGCCATATCGGGCAACGCGGGTCAAGGTGCAGAATTTAAAGGAAAGAACCGAGAAGGTTCGGTTCTCCCGAGGAGGCCGCTCATGACCGCTCGCACCCCTGATGCCGAGCCGCTGCTGACCCCGGCTGAGGTCGCCACGATGTTCCGCGTCGACCCCAAGACGGTCACGCGCTGGGCGAAGGCTGGCAAGCTCACGTCGATCCGCACGCTCGGCGGACACCGCCGTTACCGCGAGGCCGAGGTCCGCGCACTGCTCGCGGGTATCCCGCAGCAGCGCAGCGAGGCCTGAGGCTTCGTAAAACACAGCAAGACCGGGCGTTTCGGGTCCCCCAACCCGTACCGCGCCCACCCCTAGCTCCACATGACGCCGTCCTGCCCCAACAGGGCTCCCTGCGTCATCGATCGCGCTGGACTCCGCCGGGTCCAGCGCGATCTTTTTTGTGCGCGCGGGACCGGGTTCCCCGGGTTCGGTGGGCGCCCTTGTCGGACCTTGATCGGTCACGGGCAGGGCGCTGTGAGGGTGGTGCAATTGCACATATTAAATTGAGGAGTTGTAGGAGGGGTGTAAGAAACGGTGTTTCCAAAACTCGTTCGGTGACACCCGTCACACGCACGGGAGCTTGTTGCAGGTGACGCCCTTGCGCTAGAGGAGGTCGGCGCGGGCGGGCGTCGTCCGAAGAGGCTCCGACTCTCCCCAGGCTCCCATCAGTTGGGGGCCGCGTGGGTCGGCTTTGGTCATGCCTTCGGGGGACTTTCGTCCTCGTCGTACTCCCAGGCGTCCTCAGGGCCCTCCAGGGGCTCTGTGGGCGGGTCGGAGGCCGGATCCATGGCGAGCCGCAGCAGCCGGTGGCAGATCGGGCAGTGCCGGGTGAGATGGCGGTAGCCGGACGCGGCGGCGAGGTGGGCGCGCAGCAGGGCCCGTGTCTCATGTCGTGCCGCTGCCGCCATGTGCCACCTCCCGCGCCGTGCCTGGCTTCCGGAGTACCGGGAGGGCGGGGCGCCGTCAAGGGCCCCCTGGGCGCCATGGCGGGCCCACGACACCCGGCGGGGCCGGCCCGGTGGACGGAAGAAGCCCGCACCGTGCGGGTGCGGGCTCCCCGTACGCGCCCCGGGCCCCGCAGACGGGTACCGGGTTCCACGCACACGAAGAAGGACCCGCACCGTGAGGTGCGGGTCCTTCTGTACTGCGGTCCTGACGGGATTTGAACCCGCGGCCTCCACCTTGACAGGGTGGCGAGCACTCCAAACTGCTCCACAGGACCTTGTTTCGCTGCGCTGTTACCGCGTTGCGCTGCGAGCAGGACTCTACAGCAGTGCAGGCCCGGCGGTCGAACTCACCCTGTGTGCCCGGGTGATCACGGCGCCGCCGCGTCGATCGCCTTCACGATCCGCTTGTCCGAGACGGGGTACGCCGTGCCCAGCGCGTGCGCGAAGTAGCTGACACGCAGCTCCTCGATCATCCAGCGGATGTCCAGGACCTCCTGCGGCACGGGGCGCCCCTGCGGCAGCTGTTCGAGCAGCCAGGCGTACTCGTCCTGCATCTCGTGGACCTTCTCCATGCGGCTGATGTCGCGCTGGACGCTTGTCGGCATCTGCTGGAGGCGCCGGTCCGCCGCGACGAGGTAGCGCATCAGGTCGCCGAGCCGGCGCAGCCCCGTCTCCGTGACGAAGCCCGGGTGCACCAGGGCCGTCAACTGGGCGCGCACGTCCTGGAGATTGGGCAGCAGCGTCGGGCTCTTCGTGGACTTCAGACGGCGCTCGCAGGCCTGCCACGCCGCGAGGACCTGCTGCACCTGGCCGACCGTCCGCACCGTGGTGTCGACGATCTCGGCGCGCACCTTGTCGTAGAGCTTCCGGTACGACTCCTCGTCCCACGCCGGGCCGCCGAAGTCCGCGATGAGCTTGTCCGCCGCCGCCATCGCGCAGTCGTCGAAGAGCGCCTGGACGGAGCCGTGCGGGTTGGCGGACAGGGCCAGCTTCTGGGCGTTGGTGAGCTTGTCCGACGCGAACTTGCCCGGGTTGACCGGGATGTTGCGCAGGATGAGCCGGCGCGTGCCCTTCCACATGGCCTGCGCCTGCTCGGCCTCGGTGTCGAAGAGGCGTACGGAGACCGTGTCGCCGTCGTCGACGAGGGCCGGGTACGCCTTCACCGGCTGGCCCGCGCGCCGCGTCTCGAAGACCCGGGACAGCGTGCCGATCGTCCAGTCCGTGAGCCCGGAGCGCTCGACCGAGGGGCCGCCCGCGCGCTCGGCGGTCGCCGCGGCCGCCTGGGAGATCGCCTGGCGGGCCTTCGGCCGCAGCTTGAGCTTCAGCGCCTCCAGGTCCTTGTCCTCGGCGACGTTGCGCCGCCGCTCGTCGACGATCCGGAAGGTGATCTTCAGGTGGTCCGGTACGCGGCTCAGGTCGAAGTCGTCGGGCGTGACCGGGACGCCGACCATGCGCTGCAACTCGCGCGCGAGCGTCGTCGGCAGCGGCTCCTGAAGGGGCACCGCCCGCTCCAGGAACGCCTTCGCGAAGTTCGGCGCGGGCACGTAGTTGCGCCGGATCGGCTTCGGCAGCGAGCGGATCAGCTCGACGACCACGTCCTCGCGCAGGCCCGGGATCTGCCAGTCGAAGCCCTCGTCCGTGACCTGGTTGAGCACCTGGAGCGGGATGTGGACGGTCACGCCGTCCGCGTCCGCGCCCGGCTCGAACTGGTACGTCACCCGGAACTTCAGGTTCCGCTGGCGCCACGCGTCCGGGTAGTCGTCCTTGGTGACCGCTTCCGCCGACTCGCGGATGAGCATGGAGCGCTCGAAGTCGAGCAGCTCCGGCTCCTCCTTGTGCTTGCGCTTCCACCAGGAGTCGAAGTGCGCGCCCGAGACGACGTGCTCCGGCACCCGCTGGTCGTAGAAGTCGTAGAGGGTGTCGTCGTCGACCACGATGTCGCGGCGGCGCGCCCGGTGCTCCAGCTCCTCGACCTCGGTGAGGAGCCGGCGGTTGTCGGCGAAGAACTTGTGGTGCGTACGCCAGTCGCCCTCCACCAGCGCGTTGCGGATGAACAGCTCGCGGCTGACCTCGGGGTCGATCCGGCCGTAGTTGATCTTCCGCTGGGCGACGAGCGGAACGCCGTACAGCGTCACCTTCTCGTACGCCATCACGGCGGCCTGGTCCTTCTCCCAGTGCGGCTCGCTGTACGTGCGCTTGAGGAGGTGCTCGGCGAGCGGCTCGACCCACTCGGGCTCGATCCGCGCGTTCACCCGCGCCCACAGGCGCGAGGTCTCCACCAGCTCCGCCGACATCACGAAGCGCGGCGGCTTCTTGAAGAGGGCCGAGCCGGGGAAGATCGCGAACTTGGCGTTACGGGCCCCGATGTACTCGTTGCGACCGCGATCACGGCCCGCCTGCTTCGGGTCCTTCTGGGCCGACTCCTTGGACTCCTTCACATCCTTCATCCCGATGTGGGAGAGGAGGCCGGCCAGGAGGGAGACGTGGATCGAGTCGCCGGGGGCGTCCTCCTCGTTGAGGTGGATGCCCATCTGCTTGGCGACCGTACGCAGCTGCGTGTAGATGTCCTGCCATTCGCGAATGCGCAGGAAGTTCAGGAACTCGCGCTTGCACATCCGGCGGAAGGCGGAGGAGCCGAGCTCCTTCTGCTGCTCGCGGACGTACCGCCACATGTTCAGGAACGCCAGGAAGTCGCTGGTCTCGTCCTTGAAGCGGGCGTGCTGCTGGTCGGCCTGCTGCTGCTTGTCCGAGGGGCGCTCACGCGGGTCCTGGATGGAGAGCGCGGCCGCGATCACCATGACCTCGCGCACGCAGCCGTTCTTGTCGGCTTCGAGGACCATGCGGGCCAGCCGCGGGTCGACCGGCAGCTGGGCGAGCTTGCGGCCCTGCGGGGTGAGCCGCTTGCGTACGTCCTTCTCGTTCGCGTCCAGCGCGCCCAGCTCCTGGAGGAGCTGGACACCGTCGCGGATGTTGCGGTGGTCCGGCGGGTCGATGAAGGGGAACTTCTCGATGTCGCCGAGGCCGGCCGCCGTCATCTGGAGGATGACCGAGGCCAGGTTCGTACGGAGGATCTCCGCGTCCGTGAACTCCGGGCGGGCGAGGAAGTCGTCCTCGGAGTAGAGCCGGACGCAGATGCCGTCGGACGTACGGCCGCAGCGGCCCTTGCGCTGGTTGGCGCTGGCCTGGCTGACGGGCTCGATGGGCAGTCGCTGCACCTTCGTACGGTGGCTGTAGCGGGAGATACGGGCCGTGCCCGGGTCGATGACGTACTTGATGCCCGGGACGGTCAGCGACGTCTCGGCGACGTTCGTCGCGAGGACGATCCGGCGACCCGTGTGCTGCTGGAAGACGCGGTGCTGTTCGGCGTGCGACAGGCGCGCGTACAGCGGCAGCACTTCGGTGAATCGGTACTTCTTCTTCTCCAGCGCGTCCGCGGTGTCGCGGATCTCGCGCTCGCCGGAGAGGAACACGAGGATGTCGCCGTCGCCCTCGCGCATCAGCTCCTCGCACGCGTCCGTGATCGCGGTGATCTGGTCGCGGTCGGAGTCGTCGCTCTCCTCCTCGAGGAGCGGGCGGTAGCGGACCTCCACCGGGTACGTACGGCCGCTGACCTCGACGATCGGTGCGTCCCCGAAATGCCGGGAGAAGCGCTCGGGGTCGATGGTCGCCGAGGTGATGACGACCTTCAGGTCCGGGCGTCTGGGCAGCAGCTGGGCCAGATAGCCCAGCAGGAAGTCGATGTTGAGGGACCGCTCGTGGGCCTCGTCGATGATGATCGTGTCGTACGCGCGCAGCTCGCGGTCCGTCTGGATCTCGGCCAGCAGGATGCCGTCCGTCATCAGCTTGACGAAGGTGCCGTCCTGGTCGACCTGGTCGGTGAACCGGACCTTCCAGCCGACCGCCTCGCCCAGCGGCGTGTGCAGCTCGTCGGCGACGCGCTCGGCGACCGTACGGGCCGCGATCCGGCGGGGCTGGGTGTGCCCGATCATGCCGCGCACGCCGCGGCCGAGGTCGAGACAGATCTTCGGGATCTGCGTCGTCTTGCCGGAGCCGGTCTCACCGGCCACGATCACGACCTGGTGGTCCCGGATCGCGTCGGCGATCTCGTCCTTCTTCTGGCTGACCGGAAGTTGCTCGGGGTACGTGACGTCGAGCGCCTCGCGGCGGGAGCGGCGGGTGTCCGTGCGGACGGCGGCCTTGTCGGCCTCCGCCTCGATCTCGGCGAGCACGGCGGCACGGGCCTCCGGCTTGCGGATCTTGCGGGCACCTTCGAGCCTGCGGCCCAGCCGGTGCTCGTCGCGCAGGGACAGCTCGGACAGGCGCCGCGCTACGGCGGCGAACTGATCGGCGGCGGGGGCAGGCTGCGTAGACATACGTCCTCCAGGATCTCACCTCGGGGAAATGTGTGGCGAACGGTTTTGCCCCGGGCCCCGGCAGTGGCGGCCCGCCCGGACCGTCCGCCGGGATGTATGTGCCTTATGTCTGTCTTAACGTGCAGGTATGTCGCCTTCGCCTGATGAGGAACAGCCGCGTCCGCACCCGCCCCACGGGGACCACGGCCGGCCACCGACCCGGGCCGACCACTGGTCGAACTTCAAGAAGTCGCCGTTTCTTCCGGCCACCGTGCTCGTCCTCATCCTGTCCGCGGCGGCGGCACTGTTCGCGGCCTCCTACACGTACTCCATGGCGAACCCGACCCCGCACCACATCCCGACCGCCGTCACCGGCGAGTACGAGCAGGCGCGCGGCAAACAGTTCCTCGCCGCGATGGAGAAGGCGCTCGACGCCCAGCTCGACCTGAAGCCGTACGCCTCCCGCGAAGCGGCCCGCACGGCCATCGACGAGCAGCGGGTCTACGCGGTCCTCGACGTGCGCGACGGCGGGGCGCGGGTCGACCTGGACGTCTCCGGGGCCTCCGGCTTCTCCGTGGCGCAGGTCTTCACGGAGGCCGGGCCCGCCGTGAGCCGGGCGACCGGCATCCCGGTGGCGGTCAAGGACGTGCGCCCGTTGCAGAGCGGGGACCCGCGCGGCCTGACGATCTTCTACATCTCGCTCGCCGCCGTGATCATCGGCTTCGTCGGCGCGATCCAGCTCAGCGTGCACGCGCGGGGCCTGAACCCGGCCGAGCGGATCGCCTTCACCGTCGCGTACGCGCTGCTCGGCGGGTTCGCGGTGGCGGCGGTCGCGGACTGGCTGCTCGGCGCGGTCGACCTGCCGTTCGTGGAGTCCTGGCTGATCCTCGCGCTGACGATGTTCACCTGCGGCATGGTCTTCACGATGTTCAACACGTTCTTCCACCGCTGGGCGATGATCCCGACGTGGGGCCTGCTGGTGCTGCTCGGCAACCCGGCGTCCGGCGGCGCGGTGGCGCCGCCGCTCCTGCCCACCGTCATCGGCCGCATCGGCCAGTGGCTCCCGCCCGGCGCCTCGGTCAACGCCCAGCACACGGCGGTGTACTTCCAGGGCGACCAGCACGCGTTCCCGTTCCTGGTCCTCGCCGGCTGGTCGCTGCTCTCGTGCGGCCTGTTCTGGTTCTGGCGGCATCGGCACCCGGGCGGCCGGGGCACACGGCCGCTGCACGCGGCGGCGGTGTGAACGCGGTCAGTTCGCGTACAGGTCCAGGTCGGTGCGGGCGGCCGCGCGCTCCAGCGCGGTGAAGCACCGGGAGTCCCGCTCGACCAGATGCGCCCGGGTGAGCAGCGGCGTCAGCCAGGCGTTCTCGTCCTGCCCCGAGTCGCCCCTCTTCGCGTCCGAAGCGGCCTGGAGACGGGCGGCCGAGTCCTGGAGCTTCGCGCAGTCCTCGGTGCCGACACCGGCACTCCGCTGCCGGGGTTCGGCACCGGCCCGGCCGACGAGGAACCCGCCGACCGACAGGGCGACGGCGATCAGAAGCAGTGCGGCGACCGTCCAGAGCCGGCGCCCGCGCCCCGCGATGTGTTCCATGGTCCCCCTCCACGGTCCGAAGATCAGGAGCGTAACGGCTGCGGACCGGCGGGGAGACGGGAAGCGGAAGAGGACAGAAAAAAGCCCCTCCTGACGAATCAGGAGGGGCCGCTGTGGCTGGGGCCGGGGTCGAACCGGCGACCTATCGCTTTTCAGGCGATCGCTCGTACCAACTGAGCTACCCAGCCACGAAGTTCACGAGGAACTTCAGCGGTCCTGACGGGATTTGAACCCGCGGCCTCCACCTTGACAGGGTGGCGAGCACTCCAAACTGCTCCACAGGACCAAGCTGTTGCGTGCAACAGTGTCGCACACGGACTTGCGTGCCCCCAACGGGATTCGAACCCGTGCTACCGCCTTGAAAGGGCGGCGTCCTAGGCCGCTAGACGATGAGGGCTATCGGCCCGCCTGCGCGCTTTGCAGCGCGTCGGGGACGTGAGAAGCATATGGGATGCGGGGAGCTATCGCCAAAACGGTTTACGGGGTCCCCTCCGGCGCGCTCGGGGACGGGGTCGCGCCGGGCTGGTTCTCCTTCGGCAGATGGCGGCTGACCTCGGCCTTCGTCAGACCCAGACCACCGAGCCTGATCTCGTCCCAGGCCTGGAGGCGCTTGGTGACGCGGTCCAGGTAGAGGACGGACGCCTCGACCGGGTCGGGGTCGCTGTCGTCGTTGTCGACCGCGCGCAGCCCGCTGCCGCCCGTCGATCCCTCGATGCGCAGCCGGGTGCCCAGCGGGAGGATCTCCATCTCCTGGTGGTGCACGTGCCCGGCCAGGACGAGCGGGACCGTGCCGTCCACCTCCTTCGCCGCGACCGGCTCGTGCGCGAGGGCGATGTCGACGGGGGTGCCCGCCGCCTTCTGGTCCCGCAGGGCCGAGGCGAGACGCAGGCCCGCCATGCGCTCGGCGGGGTCGCCCTGGGCCTTCGTCGAGCGGTCCGGGGTGTACTGCGGGTCGCCCGTGCCGGCGAAGCGCAGGCCGGCGACCGTGACCGCCCGTCCGTCGTCGAGGACGTGCACGTTCTTGAAGCGCCCCCGGTCGGAGAGGTACTTCTGCGTCTCCGCCTTCGAGTCGTGGTTGCCGCGGATCCACACGTAGGGCGCGTCCAGGTCCTTGATGGGGTCCAGGAACGCGTTCTCGGCCGCCGAACCGTG
This sequence comes from Streptomyces sp. Q6, assembly GCF_036967205.1. NCBI lineage: Bacteria > Bacillati > Actinomycetota > Actinomycetes > Kitasatosporales > Streptomycetaceae > Streptomyces > Streptomyces citrinus. The sequence goes on along the minus strand of NZ_CP146022.1, from coordinate 4,091,835 downwards.
GTCCATCGTGTCGCCCGTGTCGACGATCACGGAGATCCTGTACTGGTCCACGAGCGACGCGATGATCTTCCAGGACGCCGGGTTGAGATGGATGTCCGAGACGTGCAGCACGCGGATCGTGGACGGGTCCGGCTGGTACGTGGGCAGCGTGGACGTCACGTCGTAGAGCTTGGTGACGTTCGTGACCAGCCGCGCCAACTCCTTCTGGTAGACGTCGAACTCGGTGACGATCGAGCGCGCGTTGCCGACCACCGACGGGGCCGAGGAGAGGAGCCCGGAGAACTTCGGCTCCAGGACCGACTTGGGGTTCCAGGTCGCGTACGCCGTCACTCCCGACGCCGTCAGGAGCGCGAGCGCGAGGCCGCCGGCCGCCAGGGCGCGGCGCGGACGGCGGTAGGCCACGAGCCCCAGCGTCGTCGCGCCGGCCACCACCGCCACGCAGGAGCGCACGGCCAGGTCGAGCGTGCCGTGCTCGACGTCGCGGGCCACCTCGTCCTGGAGCCCGGACAGCCGCTCGGGATGGTCGACGAGCGCCTGGGCGCGGACCGGGTCGAGCTGGTCGACATCGACGTCGAGACGGATCGGCGCCGTGTGGGAGCGCAGTTCCAGGGCGCCCAGCGGAGACACATTGATCTTCGTGCCGCCGGAGAGCGAGGGGCGCAGCGTCATCCGCGTGTCCATCGGACCCACCGGCGCCCGGACCCCACCGACGATCAGCAGCCCGAGCCAGGCGCCGAGCAGCACCACCGCCACCAGACCGAGGGCGCGTACGTACGGATGGGGCGGATGGACGAGCTCCACCACCGGACGCGGATGCCGTGCGCGGTAGTGCCGCAGGAGGGCCGACGGGGCGGTGCGGACACCCCGTAGCCGGTGGAGGGCTCGGCGTATGGCGACAGCGGGAGGGCGGGCCATTGCTCCCGTATGCCCAAGTGGGCGGGTCGATATGCGGGTTGTACCGGACAATGGCCGTGTGCTGGAGATGACGCGTGAGGAGTTCGAGGAACTGGTCGCCGAGGCGCTCGACCGGATTCCGCCCGAGTTGACGCGACTGATGGACAACGTCGCGGTGTTCGTGGAGGACGAGCCGCCTGCCGACGATCCCGAACTGCTCGGGCTCTACGAAGGCACTCCGCTGACCGACCGGGGCGAGTGGTACGCCGGTGTGCTGCCGGACCGGATCACGATCTACCGGGGGCCGACGCTGCGGATGTGCGCGACGCGCGAGGAGGTCGTCGCGGAGACCGAGATCACCGTGGTCCACGAGATCGCCCACCACTTCGGGATCGACGACGCCCGGCTGCACGCCCTCGGATACGGCTGACCGTCGCTGTTTGTGCGGGCTTTGTGTGGCGCGTGTCCTCCTGTGGCGCACGGGAGTTGGGAACGATGACCCTGTCACGTGCCCGGAGGTGCTCGCCCGTGCGCCAGCTGTCCGTATCGCCCCCGTCCCGCGTTCTGCGCCTCGGCCGCCTCGCGGTGACCACCATGGCGGTCGCCGCGGCCGCCGGGTGCATGAGCGTGGCCGACGACGGGCGTCCCGCCACGCCCTCGCACTCCGCACCGGAGCGCGGCGGGGACGCCGCGCCCGACGGCGCAGCGGTGGTGCGCGGCGGCGGCGCGGGCGGGCCCGGAGCGCGGGCCGAGGGCGCGTCGGCCGACCCGAGCGGGTCCGCCTCCGCCGCGGCCTCGGCGTCCGCGTCGGCGGCCGCCTCGCGCAGCGCCGCGCCCTCGAAAGCGGCGACGCCCGTCCGGGGCACCCCGTCCACGCGGCCGAGCACGCCGCGCGACACGCCCTCCTCGCCGCCGCCGACGAAGGCACCGCCCACGCCGACGCCGCCCGAGCCGTCTCCGACGACCGCCGAGCCCTCGTCCTCCGCGCACGAGCAGCAGACCGCCCCGCAGCTGGCCGCCGAGCCGGAGCCACAGGCCGGACAGCCGGTCTGAGGAGCCCTCCGCAGGGCCGAAGGGGGCTGATGTGAGGCGCGTCTCAGGGGGGCGGTTTGCCTTGGGGGGTGTCGGGTGCGTATGGTGGTAGATCGTTTGATCCCATTTGCCCGGCGCCGTTAAGAGAGCGCCGCGTGGCGCGTACTCTCCCTTGCCGTGGCTGGACCGCATTGAGGCGGTCGATTTGCAGGATTGCGAATACACGGAGTTGCGGGCGCGTGCCGAAACTCCGGAAGGTTTCGCATTTCGCATGTCTATTTCCAGCTCTGACCAGGCCGTCATGCCCGAGAACGACCAGGACGCCGTCGACGCCGTACAGGCCGTCGCCGTCGACGAGACGACCGACACCGTGGCCGTCGGCGAGGCCGCCGAGCCCACCCTCACCTTCGAGGACCTCGGCCTGCCCGAGGCCGTCGTGCGCAAGCTCGCGCAGAACGGCGTGACGACCCCGTTCCCCATCCAGGCCGCGACCATCCCGGACGCCCTGGCCGGCAAGGACATCCTCGGCCGTGGCCGCACCGGCTCCGGCAAGACCCTCTCGTTCGGTCTGCCCGTGCTGTCCCGCCTGTCCGGCGGCCGCAGCGAGAAGCACAAGCCGCGCGCCATCATCCTCACGCCGACGCGTGAGCTCGCGATGCAGGTCGCGGACGCGCTCCAGCCCTACGGCGACCAGGTCGGCCTCAAGATGAAGGTCGTCTGCGGCGGTACGTCGATGGGCAACCAGATCTACGCCCTGGAGCGCGGCGTCGACATCCTCGTCGCCACCCCGGGCCGCCTGCGCGACCTCATCAACCGCGGCGCCTGTGACCTGAGCAACATCGAGGTCGCCGTCCTCGACGAGGCCGACCAGATGTCCGACCTGGGCTTCCTGCCCGAGGTCACCGAGCTGCTCGACCAGGTCCCGGCCGGCGGCCAGCGCATGCTGTTCTCCGCCACGATGGAGAACGAGATCAAGACCCTGGTCTCGCGCTACCTGAACAACCCGGTCAGCCACGAGGTCGACAGCGCCCAGGGCAACGTCACGACGATGTCGCACCACATCCTCATCGTGAAGCCCAAGGACAAGGCGCCGGTCACGGCCGCCATCGCCTCCCGCAAGGGCCGCACGATCATCTTCGTCCGCACCCAGCTGGGCGCCGACCGCATCGCCGAGCAGCTCTGCGACGCCGGTGTGAAGGCCGACGCGCTGCACGGCGGCATGACGCAGGGCGCCCGTACCCGCGTCCTCGAAGACTTCAAGAAGGGCTACGTCAACGCCCTCGTCGCCACCGACGTCGCCGCGCGCGGCATCCACGTCGACGGCATCGACCTGGTCCTGAACGTGGACCCGGCCGGCGACCACAAGGACTACCTGCACCGCGCGGGCCGCACGGCGCGTGCCGGGCGTACGGGCACGGTCGTGTCCCTCTCCCTGCCGCACCAGCGCCGCCAGATCTTCCGCCTCATGGAGGACGCGGGCGTCGACGCCGGGCGTCACATCATCCAGGGCGGCGCCGCGTTCGACCCCGAGGTCGCGGAGATCACCGGTGCCCGGTCCATGACCGAGGTCGAGGCCGAGTCCGCGGGCAACGCCGCGCAGCAGGCCGAGCGCGAGGTCTCCAGCCTGACCAAGCAGCTGGAGCGCGCGACCCGTCGCGCCGCCGAGCTGCGCGAGCAGGCCGACCGCCTCACCGCCCGTGCCGCCCGTGACCGTGGCGAGGACGAGGAGGGCGTGGCCGCGGCCGTCGCCGCCGCAGCCGAGGCCGCCGCCGAGCAGGTCGCCCAGGCCGTCGCGGCGCAGGAGCCGGAGCGCTCCGAGTACACCGAGCAGCCGCGTCAGCGTCGTGACGACCGCGGCAACTACGAGCGTCGTGACAACCGCGGCGGCGGTTTCGACCGTCGTGACAACGACCGTGGCGGCGACCGCGGTGGCTTCCGCGGCGGCGACCGTGGCGGGCGTTCCTTCGAGCGTCGTGACAACGACCGTGGCGGCGACCGCGGCGGCTTCCGCCGTGACGACCGCGGTGGCGACCGCGGCGGGCGTTCTTTCGAGCGTCGTGACAACGACCGTGGCGGCTTCCGCCGTGACGACCGTCCCTCGGGTGACCGTGGTGGCTTCCGTCGCGACGACCGTCCGTCCGGTGACCGTGGTGGCTTCCGCCGTGACGACCGTCCCTCGGGTGACCGTGGTGGCTTCCGCCGTGACGACCGTCCCTCGGGTGACCGTGGTGGCTTCCGCCGTGACGACCGTCCCTCGGGTGACCGTGGTGGCTTCCGCCGTGACGACCGTCCGTCCGGTGACCGCGGCGGCTTCCGTCGCGACGACCGCCCCGCCGGCGGTCACCGGGGCAGCGACCGCCCGTTCAACCGCGACCGCCGCGACGACCGTCCGGCGACCGGCGGCCACCGCCCCTACGGCCGTCGCGACGACCACCGCGGCACCGGCTCGGCCTCCGGCTCGGGTTCGTCCTCCTTCGGCCGCCGTGACGACAAGCCGCGCTGGAAGCGCAACGGCTGACGTCTGACCACAGCACGCTGAAGCGGGCCCACTCCTCACGGGGTGGGCCCGCTTTGTCGTACGGGGACTTGCCCCTTGATCAGGAGCTTGCCGTGCCCCCGGCAAGGGAATCGCTGGGGGCATGACAAGTGATGCCAGCAAGGCCACTGACCGGAATCCGCCCCCGGCGACCGCCGCGGCCGGGTCCGACGAGGAGCGGCTCGCCCAGCTCGGCTACACGCAGGTGCTGGCCCGCCGGATGTCGGCGTTCTCCAACTACGCCGTCTCCTTCACGATCATCTCGGTCCTCTCCGGGTGTCTGACGCTGTACTTGTTCGGCATGAACACCGGCGGGCCGGTCCTCATCACCTGGGGCTGGGTCGCGGTGGGCCTGATGACGCTGTTCGTCGGGCTGTCGATGGCCGAGATCTGTTCGGCGTACCCGACGTCGGCGGGCCTCTACTTCTGGGCGCACCGCCTTGCGCCGCCGCGCTCGGCGGCCGCGTGGGCCTGGTTCACCGGTTGGTTCAACGTCCTCGGTCAGGTCGCGGTGACCGCCGGCATCGACTTCGGCGCGGCGTCCTTCCTGGGCGCCTACCTGAACCTTCAGTTCGACTTCGAGGTGACGCCGGGCCGCACGATCCTGCTCTTCGCCGGGATCCTGGTGCTGCACGGCCTCCTCAACACCTTCGGCGTGCGCATCGTCGCCGTCCTCAACAGCGTCAGCGTGTGGTGGCACGTGCTGGGCGTCGCGGTGATCGTCGGCGCGCTCGCCTTCGTGCCCGACCACCACCAGTCGGCCTCGTTCGTCTTCGGCGAGTTCGTCAACAACACCGGCTGGGGCAGCGGCGCGTACGTCGTCCTGATCGGGCTCCTGATGGCGCAGTACACCTTCACCGGCTACGACGCCTCCGCCCATATGACGGAGGAGACCCACGACGCGTCGACGGCGGGCCCGAAGGGCATCGTCCGCTCGATCTGGACGTCGTGGATCGCGGGCTTCGTCCTCCTCCTGGGCTTCACGTTCGCGATCCAGTCGTACGACGGTGCGCTCGGCTCGGCGACGGGCGCGCCGCCGGCGCAGATCCTGCTCGACGCCCTCGGCGCGACGGCCGGCAAGCTCCTGCTCCTGGTCGTCATCGGCGCTCAGCTCTTCTGCGGCATGGCCTCCGTGACCGCCAACTCCCGCATGATCTACGCCTTCTCGCGCGACGGGGCGCTCCCCTTCTCCCGCGTCTGGCGCTCGGTCAGCCCGCGCACCCGGACCCCTGTCGCCGCGGTCTGGCTGGCGGCGGCGGGCGCGCTGGCGCTCGGCCTGCCGTACCTGATCAACGTCACGGCGTACGCGGCCGTCACCTCGATCGCGGTCATCGGCCTCTACATCGCGTATGTCATCCCCACGCTGCTGCGGCTGCGCAAGGGCGACTCGTTCGAGCGGGGCCCGTGGCACCTCGGCCGCTGGTCGACGCTGATCGGCGTCGTGGCGGTGGCCTGGGTGGTCGTCATCACCGTTCTCTTCATGCTGCCGCAGGTCTCCCCGGTGACCTGGGAGACCTTCAACTACGCCCCGATCGCGGTCCTCGTGGTCCTGGGGTTCGCGGGGGCGTGGTGGGCGTTCTCGGCCCGCCACTGGTTCCTGCGCTGACCCCCGCGCCACCACTCGCCCGCCCTACGATCCCGATACCCGATCGGCGACCGGGGCCCGGCGGGCTATGCTCGGGGGTGCGTCGACTCCGGTCGGCGTGTGGACCCTTAGCTCAATTGGCAGAGCAGTGGACTTTTAATCCATTGGTTGTGGGTTCGAGTCCCACAGGGTCTACGAGTACGGGGCAGCGCCCGGGTCGGCTTCGGTCGGCTCGGGCGCTTCTTCGTCTCCGGGCCGGGACCGGCGTGTCCGCCGCCGGTGACAGCACCGGCGGCGGACACGGCGGGGAACCCTAGTCGTTCACGCAGGTGTTGCCGAACGCCGGGTTGAGCAGCCCCACGAGGTTGAGCGAGTTGCCGCAGGCGTTGACCGGGACGTCGACCGGGATCTGGACGACGTTGCCGGACAGGACGCCGGGGCTGTGCGCGGCGACCCCGGTCGCGTGGGCCCCGTCGGGGCCGTCCAGCGCGGAGGCCATGGCGGCCGACCCCAGAACGGACGTCCCGGCCAGTACCGCGGCGGCTGCGAATGCGCGAAGACGCATCGGTTCTCCCTGAAAGGTGAGGGAATATGACGCGCCAATCACACCGCCGCCCGGTACCCGGGACGAGGAATTGAGCCGTCGGCGGGCGTGTCCGTCAATGCCGCCTGTTCGGCGGTTGATCCACGCGGACCCAGCCACGGGCGGGCCGCCCCGGGCGGCCCTGCCGGGGGATCTCCCTGCCGTGCGCCTGCCACAGTCGGACCACGGTTTCGTAGATCGGAGTATCCGATGTGCGCAGTGACGTGACTGTCGGATCGTTTCTCTTCTTCTCCATGGTCTGCTCAACGAATTCCGCCGACCGGGGGGACCGATTGTTATCCGGGCGAAATGTCCTCTCATCCTTCCCGGTCGGCGCGGGGCCCGGGACCCGGTTCTTCCGTTCCGGTCTAGAACAAGCTGTCTAGAGCAAGCTGTCTAGAACGAGCTGTCTAGAACACGTCAGGGAGAGTTCTGCAGGAAGCGGGCGAGACGAGGTCCGACCCAACGCTTCAGCGAACGGAGCACCTGCGTCCGGTCCACCGCCCGGTCCACCCGGTAGTACAGCTGCGGAGGGATGTACGGGAGCAGCGGCGAGTGCCGCTGGCCGAGCAGGGCGAACATCTGATGCGGTTCCAGGTGGATGTAGCGCGTCAGGTTCTCGTACCAGTCGGCGCTGTGCCGGGCCGCGCTCTGGAGCGGCAGCAACTCGCGCCTGCGGACCCGCTCGTAGTGGCCGAGGGCCGAGGCGAGCGGGGCGGGGCCGCGCAGGGCCTCGGCCAGGGCCATGGCGTCGTGCATGGCCAGTGTGGTGCCGGCGCCGATGGAGTAGTGCGTGGTGTGGGCGGCGTCCCCGAGCAGCACCAGATTGCCGTGCGACCAGACGCGGTTGGTGACGGTGCCGAACTGCTGCCACTGCGACGGCCCGTCGACATCCGTACGGCCGATGAGCGGGTGCCCTTCGAGGGGCTCCGCGAAGAGTTCCTCAAGGAGCTTCAGGGCGGCGTCCCGCACCATGACGTCGAGGCCGAGCCCCGCCCAGGTGGCGGGGGAGCACTCGACGATGCAGGTGCTGTGTTCGCCGTCGAAGCCGTACGCGTAGCACCAGAGCCACCCGTGGTCGGTCTCCACGAAGGCGAAGGTGAAGGAGCGGAAGACCTTCGTCGTACCGAGCCAGACGAACCGGTTGTGCCCCGGCGCGACGTGCGTGCCGAAGTGGTCCGCGTGCTGGTCGCGCAGGGCGCTCCGCGCCCCGTCCCCGGCCACGATCAGGTCGCCGTCCAGGACGGGGTCGCCGGGCGAGACCGGGTGGCCGAAGTGCACCTCGACACCGAGGGACGTCGCTCGTTCGGCCAGGATCGTCAGCAGCCGGTGGCGGCCGATCGCGAAGCCCTCGTCGCCGTGGTGGACCGTGGTGCGTCCGCGGACGTGCGCCACGCCGTCGTTCCACCGCACCGAGTGCTCCTCGATGGCGCGTGCGGACACCTCGTCGTGCGCCGAGAGCGCGTCGAGCATGTCGGGCCAGTAGGTGACGCCCCAGCCGTACGTCGCTCCCGCGGGGTTCCGCTCGTACACGGTGACGTGCCGGCCGCGGTCCTGCTGTTTCAGGAGGATGGCCAGGTACAGCGACGCGGGTCCTCCACCGGCGCAGACCACCTTCATGTGTGCTCCCTCATGCGGCCCGGAAAGTACCGGTTGGTACTAATGAGGAAACGACGGGGCGGTCGCGGGGTTCTTGAGGAGTTCCCGCTCTTCGCGGCGGGGTGCCCGTTCGGTTCCCTCCGCCTGCGCGGGGCCGCGGAGGGGATCAGTCTGGGATGTACCCGGCCACTGCGGTGGAGGTGCGAACGAAAGGCATGTACAGGGATGTTCCTCACGCGATGTGCTCTCCTGGCCGGCGCGGTGACGCTCGCCTGGCTGCCCGCTTCCTCCGCCGGCGCGGACAGCGAGGACCCGCCGCCCCTGCTGACCGCGGCGGAGTGCCGGGCGGAGGGCGGTACGCCCGCGTTCCGTTTCTACGGGGGCGGCGACGCCTATCGGTGCGTCAGGGAGGCGGCAGGCGCCGGTCCCGTCGCCGCGGGATCGGACCCGGGTTTCGCCTTCGTCCGCAGACCGCATTTCGATCTGGACTACCTGGCGCCCGCCGAGTGCCAGGTGGGCGGCGGCGTCATGAGCTGGGAGGAAGGCGGCGATGCGGGCGGCGGATCGCAGGTGTGTCAGGGCGGTCTGTACGACGGGAAGACGGTGGCGCCCGCCTTTTGAAAAGCGGGTACGGGTGAAGAATTGAGCCAGGTGGGGCCCATTCCTTCCCTTTTCATGATGTATCGCTGTATCAGCCGTTACTCCCCGTGCCGCATTCCGTTGAACAGGCCGACGGCTGCGACGACGCGGCCGCACCTGCCAAGCAAAAGGAGAACGTGATGTCTCGCATCGCGAAGGCAGCCGCTGTCGCTTTCGGCACGGGTGCTGTGGTGCTCAGCGGCGCCGGTCTGGCCATGGCCGACGCAGGCGCCCAGGGCGAAGCCACCAACTCGCCGGGTGTCCTGTCGGGCAACCTGCTCCAGGCTCCGATTCACGTCCCGGTCAACGTCTGCGGCAACACCGTCGACGTCATCGGCGTGCTGAACCCCGCGTTCGGCAACACGTGCGTCAACAGCGACGGTGGCGACTCCGGTTACGGCGGCTGACACCTCCGTACCCACGGGGAACACGGCCGACGGGACCGGTTCCACGCGCTGAGCCCTGACGACGTCCCCCGGCACACACCGTGCCGGGGGACGTCGTGCGTGCGGGGCGGTCACTCGTAGCGGTACAGCGACGTGTGGTCGAGCATGTCGCGCAGGGGCGTGTCCCACGGCGGCATGGTGTCGCCCGCGACCAGCACCCGGCCGTGCTGGGCATGGCCCAGCGGCGGCGCTTCCACCGGCAGGTAGGGAGCCGCCCCCTGATGCCGCTGCCGCCACCGCGACCAGCACAGATCGACGAAGGCGTGGTGGAGCCAGAAGATGGGGTCGTTCACCGAACCGGCGCCGAGCATGTGCCCGCTCACCCAGCGGTGCACCCGGTTGTGGTTGAACCAGGTGCGGTCCCCGCGGCGGGTGGGCCAGCCTTCGAGCCGGTTGCGAAAGCCCTTGGGGGAGAGCGAGTTCCACGGCTCCACGTCGTACGTGGACTCGCCCATGGCCCGGTCGAGCTCTTCCTTGCTCGGCAGTTCGACAGGGGCCTGCGGCCGGCCGAAGTCCCGCATGAGGAAGTCGCCGTCCGTCACGGCCTCGGTGACGGTCCATCGGCCGCTTCGGCGGGCGAAGGGCCCGGACATCACCTGGCGGTCGGACCGGCGGCCGTTGCCCCCGAGGAAGCCGTCGCTCCACAAGGAAGCGCCCGCCGTACGGTCCACGGTCCAGTCCCAGTAGGGAACCGAGACGCCCGGATCCACCCGCTGCAAGGCCCGTTCGAACTCGAGCAGGAACTTGCGGTGCCACGGGAAGAACGACGGGGTCATGTGCGCCACCCGCAGGCCGCCGTCGCCGTCCCCCATGTAGAAGTCGATGTGCATCCGCACGAACTCGTCGTACCGGCCCTTGGCCTTGAGGGTCAGCACGGCCTCCACGAAGCGCCGCTTCTGGGTCTTGCTGAGCGCGCTCTGGTTCTGACGCACGTGAGCCATCGGGCATCACACCGTTCGGTCGGGGGACGACTGCAAGGCCTGGCCGCCGAGCTCCGCCACGGCGCCTCGCGCCGCGGCGAGCGGGGTGGGGTACGACTCGTAGTGATCGACCATGCTCAGATACGAGCCGTCGGCCCGGCGCATGAGGTGCAGCGGGCGCCCGTCGACGCTGACCTGCCACGCACCCGCGGTTCCCGCCGTGTCGGGGAGTCGCGTGCCGGTGATCCGCCGCCCGCGGTACGTCTCGTCGAACGCCTCGGGCACGGCCTTCGGCTCCTCGCGCCCGAGCGGCCGGATCCGCAGGACGGCGGTGGCGGTGCCGGCCGCGCCCAGCAGGATCAGGCACGCGCTGCGCCGGGTCAGCAACGGTCTCGCGCGCGCTCCGGGCTCCGTGGCGGCGGGCGCGGTCGCGCTCCGCGCCGCACGCTCGTCGATCGACGACACCTGGGGATTCACGTGCATCTCCTCCTGCGGGTCTGGAGCCCGCCCACCGCCGGGGAACGCCGGTGAGTCGGGTGGGCCAGGACGGGCTCATGGGCCGGCCCACCCGGCGCTTCTAGCCGAGTGCCAGGTCCGCCCCCGGCTGCGCCTGTACGTCGGGGGTGCCGACGGCGGCCTGCGGGGCCGACACGTCCGGCAACCCGAACAAGTGGGGCCGCGGACCGCTCAGCGGGGGATTCACGGAGGCTCCCGGCGTGAGGGTCCGGACGGCGGACTCCTCGGTCGTGAGTCCCAGGCGGTCGACGTCGTCGGTCGCCAGGAGCTGAGGCAGCGGCACCTCGGCGTCGGTGGCGGGCAGTTCGCTGCTGAGGGGAAGCCGCGGCACCGCGTGCTCGGGCAGGACATGGTCCTTCGCGTACCGAGGTCCCTCGGGAGTGCCGGGGATCGGGATGGGCGCCTCCGTGCTCAGCCGGGGTGCGTCGATGTGCAGCGCGTTCTCCACGCCGCCGAGGGGCACCTCGATGGGTACGTTCCCCGAGGCGACGGCCGGGGCGCTGGAGCCGGCGGCCGCGGCGATGCAGCCCGCGAGCACGGCGATCGTTCCTCGTAGTGTGATGCTCATTCTGGGTGGGTCCCCTTCAGCTCAGGATGATGACGCAACAGGGGTAACGACCCTTTCCGTGGCATCAGTGCAGAATTCCCTCTGCGGGACTAATCCGTAGATTTTTGGCTTCCCGTGCGGTCGCTTTGCCGGACAAATGACCGCCCAGTTCTCAGCTCGTCCAGAAATCCCACCAGCGGGTCAGGATCAGCATTCCTACGGCGCCGATGTGCAGCGTGGGCGGAACCCAGGAGAACTCGGTGAAGAAGGTGCGCACCGCGCGTCCCGCGGGCAGAAATCCGTTGCGGACGTTGAATGCGGCCAGGCTCCAGAACATGACGATCGTGGCCACCCAGGCGAGGCAGCACCACAGGCACAGCGAGTGGATCCGGTAGAGCGACTGGAACTGCAACCACGACACGAAGCCGACCCCGAAGAGGCACCCCGCCTGGAAGGTCAGCCAGTACCAGCGGGGGAACCGCGCGCGGGCCAGGAGGCCCGCCCCGGCGGCGACCACCACTCCGTAGGCGATGAGCCCGAGCATCGGGTTGGGGAACCCGAAGGCGGCCGCCTGTGCGCTCTTCATGATGTTCCCGCAGGACACCACGGGGTTCAGGCTGCACCCGGGGGTGAAGTTCGGGTCTTCGAGGAGCTTGAACTTGTCGAGGGTGATGACCCAGGAGGCGAGCAGCCCGGCGACTCCGGTGAGGACGAGGACCAGCGCGAACCCGAGGTGCCGCTCGGCAGGGGGCGCCGCTTCCTCGCTCCGTACGGGCTGACGGTCGGCCGCGGGCCGAACAGGCGCGGCGGCCCTCTGGACGTCGGTGCTCATGGAGCCCTCCTGGCGGTGACGAGCAGGGTCGATCGCGGAGGGTCACGGACGGTGACTCTCGGCGCGACAAGTGCCGGAGGGGGGACTAGCGTCGCTCATGTCCCCAAAAAACCGGCTAGATAGGACTTCTCCCGTGAAGCAGATAGCCCGGCGGACCTCTGTGGCCGCCCTGTTCGCCGTAGCCGCGATCCTGCCCCTCACCGGTGTGGCTCAGGCCGCCACGCCCCAGGCACCCGCCCAGTCCGTGGCCTCCCACCCGTGCGGTGGCGACTGGGAGTGCTGGCACCACTGGCACCACCACGGCCTGGACCTCGGTCTGGGTCTGGGCGTCTCGCTCGGCTGAGACAGCGCGTAGAGGTCATCGATCGTGGTGCGGAGTCGGCCGGCTCCGCACCACGATCGCGTGTGTCACGTGCGGATGCGGCGGATGGGCAGAAGGCAGTGCGCGGCGGCGTTGAGGGTCTCCTCGTCGCCGGCGAACTTCTGCAACTCGCTCTCGGTGACGGGCTGCCCGGGAGTGGCGGTGGGCCAGGGGCGGGCGGTGAAGAGGAAGTACGCGGTCCCCGTCTCCTCCGCGGCCTCCAGCCACTCCGGCGGTACCGGGCACTGGGCGTTCAGCAGGGGCATCGAGACGACGGCCTGGCCTGCCTCCACGAGCAGGGAGACGGGGAAGCTCGGATGGCGCGACCCGTCGTGGACGGTGGTGCCGATGGTCAGCCCGTTGTTGCTCAGGAGGGCCCGCACGGCGGCCTCCGAGGCCTCGGGGCCCGCCGGGGAATCACCCATGGAGTAGGCGAGAAGGAAAGGCGTGGCGCCTTCTTCCTCCGCGTGTTCTCCACTCCAGGCGATGACGGCGAGAGTTCCCAGATCTGCGGCCCGAAACGTGGTGTCAATACTCGACGTTGAAGTCACCTGGGGAGCCTAGCCAAGCGGTCGGGGACCCTTGTCGCACCGTCACTCGATCGGGCCAATGAAGCACACTCGAACGAGGAGCGCGGGACCGTGTATTTGACCCGCACGTACGAATTCAGGGGTGAAAACGCCGAAGGCTGGTTCGATTTCCGAACCAGCCTTCGTGCGGGGACCAGCGTGCGGAGTGGAGCGCCGCGCTGTGTCAGTCGTTGACGGCGCTGTTGCCGAAGGCCGGGTTGAGGCCCGCGATGCCGTTGACGGTGTTGCCGGAGACGTTGACCGGAACGTGCACCGGGAGCTGGCCGACGTTGCCCGAGGCGACACCGGGGGAGTTCACGGCGGCACCCTCGGCGCTGGCGCCACCATCGGCGAAAGCGGCGCCCGACGCGGCACCCGCCGCGAGGCCGGCCGTGGCAATGACGAGAGCGGCCTTCTTGGCAGTGTTCATTTTCAGAACCTTCCTTCGGGGGTTTTCGTGGATCGTATGGGGGCGGTCTGCACGGTCAGCCGTAAAGACACACCCTCATAAACCCTTCGCTCATTCGGGCCAATGAGCGGGAAGGGGACTACTTCGCGAGGGGGAGGCCACCGAGCAGGTCGGTGGGGGCGCCCGCGGCGTCGGCCGGGTTCAGGCCGTCGGCGGCACCCGTGACGGTGTCGACGACACCGTTGCCCTTCGGGTCGAGAAGGTTGCTGTCCAGCGGCTGCACGTCGAGCGTCGGCTGGCTGGCGATGGTGTCAAGGGCGCCGTTGAGGCTCGTCGGAGTGAGGTCCGAGGCAAAGGCGGGCGCAGCGGCTCCGGCGATCACCATGGAACCGGCGACAACGGCAGCGGCCTTCAGAGCCTTCATTATTTATCCTTTCTTCGATGGCTTATCGCCATCGGCGTGGCATATTCACCGTTCGAGGCATTGGGAATGCCTGATGTATCGCTTCTCCCTGCTTAACGACGGTGTTCGCCGACGGAAACTCCGGTGCGCCTCGATTTGTTGATCCCACTCGAAAGAACGGTGCGGCGGTCATACATATGAAAGTGCGCGGGCATGCCGAGAGCCCGCCGGGGGCAGCGGTGCGGCTGCCCTCGGCGGGCTCGGGCGCCTGCTTCGCCGCAGGCGCGAGGCGGCTAGGAGGTGAGGGGGTCTGGGGAGGGCCGGTGTCTGCGGGACGGCCGGTGTCTGGGGCAGGGTCGGGGTCTGCGGTAGCGCGGGGGTCTCGGGCACGGCGGGCGTGGGCGGGACCGGCACGCTGGACGTCGGCAGCTGCGGGAGCGCGGGGAGGCCGGGCAGGTCGGGCGCCGGGAGCCCGCCGCTGAGCAGCGTGGCCGCGACGAAGTTGACCAGTCCGGTCACGACGACGGGGGCCTGGGTGGCGACGGCGGTGACGTCGCCGGCCGTCGCGGCCTTCACGAGGGCGTCGACCGCGGACTGCAGCGCGGTCAGCGCGTCGCCCTTCACGTCGAACAGCGCTTTCGCGTCGTCAGGAACCGCCGCGTCGGGGGCCTTCGGCACCGGGACCGCGGCCGCCGGTTCCTTCGCCGCGTCGATGGCGGTCTTGACCGCGTCGGCGTGCTTCTGGGCTTCGTCGGCGGGCAGCTTCCCGTCCTTCGTCTTGAGGACGGCGTCGAGGAGGTCGGTGACCGGCGTCAGGACCCCGCCGGTGTCCTTCAGGGTCTTGACCTGACCGAGCAGGGCACTGGCGTCGGGGACCGGGGCGGATGACACAACCGTGCGGCTGACGCGCTCATCGGCGGAGTCCGCGGCGAAGACCGGAGCTGCCGCACCGATCAGGAAGGACGCGCAGAGAGCGGAGGTCGCAAGGCGCCGTACGGGCAGAGCGGGCATGATTTTCCCTTTCGAGGGCGTGTTGGTGCTTGAGTTCACCGTGAGATGCCCTACTACAACTTGCAACCGAGCGACCGCTCTCCGTGTCCGGTCAGCGCCTTCGTCCTCGTCGTTCTCCCTGGTGGGGGCCTGTATGACGGCCTGTCGGCCGCCCACCTCCATACGAGGCACACGGGCGCGGACGGGTGAAGGCGCACAAAAGCAGCCGCCCCTGGAACAGGGGCGGCTGAGGAAGAGTCAGGCTGCGCGGGTCAGCTGTTGACGCAGCTGTTGCCGAAGGCCGGGTTCAGCAGGCCGATGACGTTCACGGTGTTGCCGCAGGCGTTGACCGGCACGTGCACGGGCACCTGGACGACGTTGCCCGAGACGACTCCGGGGGAGTCGGTGGCGGCACCCTGCGCGCCGCTGTCGGCGGCGGCGATGCCGGCGGTGCCGGCCATGGCGGCGGCGGCCATGGCGGAGAAGACGACTGCCTTCGCGGTACGCGACATGAACATGCTCCTTGGGTCGTTCTGTACGGCCGGGACAGGCGCCCGGCGGGTGGTGCAACGGAGCGGCACCGCACGGGGTTGCGGCTCCGAACGAGTGAATGGCCTTTAGGTCATTGCAGTGCGCTGCGGAGAGTTGACGCACGGGAGCCGGGAATTTCACAACTCCAACACACATCGTGTATCAAGTGAAACTGACTTTCTGGCCGCTACTGTTGGCCGCTCCCCGTTCGGGCGGTAGGTGCTGCGGGGGATCGACAGATAAGTGTGACTTTCCTATCTACTTGCCTGGTGCTGCAGAGCGTCTGCTCATTCCTGAAAGGGACGCCGGCCGTGCGTAATTTCAAAGGCTGTTTCCTGCGCCGCATGACGGTGGGCCTGCTGTCGCTGGCGGCGGCGTCCCTGCCCTGCCAGGCAGCGGCGACGGCGACGGAGCCGAGTACCGAGAAGCCCAGCATCCCGTTCACCACGCGGTACGACGCCGAGCTCCATGGCGGAATCGTCCGTGCGGCGAATGCCGCCATCACGTGCCGCGGTGCCGACCCACTCAAAAGAGTGGGGTGCGCCGAGGCCCGTTCGGGCGCTATCGCAAGCAATGGCGATTTCGACATGTTCTATACGGACATCGACGACGACCCGAACACGTACAACTCTTCGAGTGCCGAGGTCCGCATTCCCGCGGGATCTCGCGTGACATACGCACGTTTGTACTGGGGTGGAAATCTCCGGGTCGGCGAGCAGAAGCCGCCGCGGGACAACGGGCGGGTGCTGGTCGCCGAGCCCGGCGGCGCGTACAAGCAGGTGCTCGCCGACACCGTGGTCGGGCACCGGGTCGCCAACGGCGCGGACGCCTACCAGGCCTCCGCGGACGTCACCGAGCTGGTGCGCTCCAGCGGCGCCGGCCTGTACACCGTGGCGCAGCTGAACGTCGCCATGGGGCGTACCGCCGCCGGCGCCTGGGGCGGCTGGACGCTCGTGGCCGCGTACGAGAATCCGTCCGAGCCGCTGCGGCGGCTGTTCGTCCGGGACGGGTTCGACACCTTCACGCGGCAGCAGCCCAGCAGGACCTTCCGCATGACGATGCCGCTCGCCGAAGGGGCGAGCGGCTCTGCCGGGCTCGTCGCCTACAACGGCGATCGCGGCAGGGGCGGTGACTCGCTGACCGTCTCGACCGGGCGGGGCGGCCCCGTGGCGCTGTCCGACCGGGCCAACCCCGCGGACGACGTCCTCAACTCGACCATCAGCCAGCCGGGCGAGCGGCAGCCGGAGCGGGTCCCGGCCCACGCGAACACCCTCGGCTACGACTCCGACGTGTTCTCGCTGGACAAGGCCGTGGCCCGGGGCGGCAGGTCGCTGGACTTCCGGCTGGACTCGGCCGAGGACACGGCGTGGATCGGAGCGCTCTTCGGAGCGGTCGACGTCCGGTCCTAGCCGCTTTCTTCAGTGCACCCATGGAAGAGGCGATGCATGTGACGTCCGCACCCTTGCCGCTACGCGTGCTCCACGTGACGCAGCCGGTCGACGGCGGAGTGGCGCGCGTAGTGGCCGACCTCGTGCGCATGCAGCGTGCCGCCGGGATGAGCGTACGGGTGGCATGTCCGCCCTCCGGCAGCCTCCCCGGCCACCTGACCGACCTCGGATGCGAGGTCCTGGCCTGGGAGGCATCGCGGTCTCCGGGCCGCAGCGTCCTGGGCGAGGCGCGCCGGCTCGCCGAGGTGGTGGACCGGGTCCGCCCCGATGTCATCCACGCCCACAGCGCCAAGGCGGGACTGGTCACCCGGCTCGTCGTCCGGGGGCGCATCCCCACGGTCTTCCAGCCGCACGCCTGGTCCTTCGAGGCCGTCGAAGGGCTCGGGGCGCGGATGGCCCTCACCTGGGAACGGCGGGGGGCGCGCTGGGCCTCCCGGCTGATCTGCGTCAGCCGGGCCGAGCGGGACACGGGCACCGCCCACGGGATCGCCGCGGAGTGGCGACTCGTGCCCAACGGCGTGGATCTGGAGCGGTTCAGTCCCGCGGGGCCGTCCGCGGCGGGGCGATTCGGCCTTCCCGCGACGGGCCCGCTCGTCGTGTGCGTGGGCCGGCTGTGCCGTCAGAAGGGCCAGGACGTGCTCGTCGAGGCGTGGCGGGGCGTGCTCCGCGAACGGCCCGGGGCGCACCTGGTCCTGGTGGGGGACGGGCCGGACCTGGCGGAGCTGCGGGCCGCCGCTCCCCCGTCCGTCACCTTCGCGGGGAGCGTCGACGATCCGGCTCCCTGGTACCGGGCGGCCGACCTGGTCGTGCTGCCCTCGCGGTGGGAGGGCATGGCGCTCGCCCCCCTGGAGGCCATGGCCTGCGGGAGCCCGGTTCTCGTCACGGACGTGAACGGGGCCCGCGAGAGCCTGCCGCCCCCTCTGGCACCCAAGTGCCTGGCCCCGCCGGAAGACCCCGCTGCCCTGACCCGGGCGCTGGTCGGTCTGCTGAGCGACGCCGAAGACCTTCGCACGCTGGGCCGTGACGCCCACCGCCATGTGCACGCACACCACGACGTCCGGCGCACGGCAGCAGCGGTCGCGGATGTGTATGGCGAACTTCTGGGTCTGGAGACCATCAAGTGCAGAGAGCCGGTCACGACATGACCCCGGAACGAACCGTCGCCTCGTCCACCGAACAGCAGCGTGCCGTGGAGGAGGCAGGCGCCTTCGCCACGGTCATCGCGCAGCGGACCGCCGACGGCAACAGGACCACGCTGGTCGGCGGCCCGGAGCAGGACCACTCCTCCCGCGCCTTCCTGCTCGCGATGGACAGCACGGCCGCGCTGCTCGGCACCGTCGCCCTCTCTCCGCTCCAGCGCCACCCGCTGCTGGTGGCGGGATTCCTCGTCCTCGTCCTCGGCCTGTACCGCAACGCGGGCCTGTACGGCCTGTTCGGCAAGCGGTACATGCTCGACGACTGCCCTGCCGTCGTGGGCCGTATCGCCCTCGCGTGGTGTGTGCTGACGGCCGTCTCGGCGAGCCTGCCCGTGATGCGGCCGATTCCCGTGACGTCGGTGCTGTCGGGGTGCGCCGTCCACTGCGTCCTCACCCTGATGGGCCGCGCGCTCGTCCACTGGCGGCGGCGGGTGGCCATGGTCCGGCGGCCCTGCACGACGCTCCTGGTGGGCCCGGAGCCCGCGGCCGCGCGGGTCGCCGCCGCCCTCCAGCGGTGTCCGCGCAACGGGATCCGCCTGGTGGGCATCGTCAGCGACGGTGCGGCGGAGCAGGAGCAGCGGAAGAGCGGCGCGGCCCTGCCGGTGCTGACGAGCGTCGGGGACATGCGGCGCGCGGTGATCCAGAACGACGTGCGGCGGGCCATCGTCCTGGGCAGGTCGAACGCTCCGGAGTACCTTCCCTGCCTGCGCAGCCTCAGCGAACTGCGCTGCGAGGTATGGGAGTTGGACCCGGACCCGTCGGCGTACGTCCCCGAGGGCCGCGAGCGGCTCCAGCACCTGGCGGGGTTCCGCTGCCGGCCGGTCGTGGGGCCGCCCTTCCCGCCGCACCCGGGCAAGCGCGCCCTGGACCTGGTGATCTCCTCGCTGCTGCTGGTGCTGTTCAGCCCGGTGCTCCTGACCTGCGCCGTGTGGCTCCGGCTCAGCGAGGGGCCCGGTGTCGTCTTCCGGCAGGAGCGGATCGGGAAGGACGGCCGGCCCTTCACGCTGCTCAAGTTCCGCACGCACCGCCCCGCCGACCCGATGGAGTCCGCGACGCGCTGGAGCGTGGCCAACGAGCACCAGATGCCGTGGTTCTGCAGCTTCCTGCGCCGCACCTCGCTCGACGAGCTGCTCCAGCTGTGGAACGTCTTCCGCGGCGACATGAGCCTGGTCGGCCCGCGCCCCGAACGCCCGTACTTCGTCGTGAAGTTCAGCGAGCTGCACCCCGGCTACAGCGAGCGTCACCGTATGCCGACCGGCATCACCGGCCTCGCGCAGATCAACGGGCTGCGCGGTGACACCTCCATCGAGGACCGCTGCCGGTTCGACAACGCGTACATCGACGGGTGGTCGCTGTGGCGGGACATCAGCATTCTGATGCGCACGGCGACCGAGTTCTTCCGTCCGACGGGAAGTTGACGACGTGACGGTTCTCCCTGTCCTCGCCGCCCCGCCCGCCGGACCCGCGGCTTCGGTCCGCGGTGCCGTGCGCCGGGCCGGACCCGTGATCCCCGTACTGCTGCTGGTCGCCATGCTGGCGCTGCCCCTGGGCGCGGGCAGTGACCAGGAGGGCAGCGGCGGGACCCTCGCCGACGCCGTCTCCGGTCTGGTCGTGCTCTTCTGCGCCGTCCGTGCCGTGCGGCTCGGACAGCGCACGCTGACGCGCACCGCCTACGTCGTGCTGGGGCTGCCCGTCGTCGCCGTCGCGGTCGCCGCGCTCGGCGCGGACTCGCTGCCCAACGCCCTTGAGGGGCTGGTGCGTTACTACCAGATCCTGGTGCTCGTCCCGGCGGCCGTGCTGCTGCTCGTCCGCGACCGGCGCGACTTCCGGCTCGTCGGCTGGGCGCTGGTCGCGCTGGGCCTGTGGCAGGGGGCCATCGGCGTCTACCAGTACCTGACCGGTACGGGCGCCTCGTACGCCGGGGAGGACATCCGGGCCGTCGGCACGTTCGGGGCCACGGACGTGATGGGCATGTCCACCGTGGTCGCGTACGGGCTGGTCTGCGCGGTGGCGCTGGCCCTCGGGGGCGGCACCGCGCGCGGGCGGCTCGTCGCGCTGCTCTGCGCGCTCGGTCTCCTGGTGCCCCTGGCGCTCTCCTTCAGCCGTGGCGCGTGGATCGCGACGGCCGTGGTCTGCGTGGCGCAGATCGTGCTCGCCGGACTGCGCCGGGCCGCACGCCTGCTGGCGGTCGGCGCCGCCGCGGCCGTCGTCCTCGTCGGTGGGTTCGGCGTGGGGACGTCGATGCTCCAGGAGCGGCTGAGCAGCATCACGCAGGTCACGGCCGCGCCGGACCAGTCCGTGACGGACCGGTACACGATGTGGGCGGCGGCCGTGGACATGTGGGAGGAGCACCCCGCCACCGGGGTGGGGCTCAAGAACTTCCCCGCCTACCGCGACAGCCACGCCTCGATCGCGCTGTCCGCGGGCAGCGACGTGGCCGGTGCGGGCGCGGAGTTCCGCAGGCAGCCGCTGCTGTCGCCGCACAACATGTATCTGCTGGTCCTCAGTGAGCAGGGGCTGCTCGGCCTGTGCGCCATCGTGGGGGCCTGGGCGGCGCTGCTCGTGCTGGGCGTGCGCAGGCTCGCCACGGCGCACCGCGAGGCCCGCGGCCTCGACTGCGCGCTCATCGCCTGCGGACTGCTCACCTGGCAGATGATCGACTTCGTCTACGCGGACATCGGCGGCCCCTCGACGGTGCTCACCGCCGTCGTGTTCGGCCTGGTCGTCTGGTGGGCCCTGGCGCCGGCGGCGGTCTGCGAGGCGTCGACCGAACGATGAAACCGACCCTTCCCGCCGACGGGGACGAGACCCTGCTGGCCCCGGCCGTTCCCCCGCAGCAACCCGCTCCGGCCGCCGTCGACACGGCTCAGGAGCAGCACCGTACGTCGAACACCTTCCTGGTCAGGGCCGCGCTGCTGACCGCCTCGCTGTCCGCCGCCGGGTCGCTCCTCGGCCTCGGCCGGGACCAGGCGCTGGCCCATCTCTTCGGGGCGGGCAGCGAGACGGACGCCTTCCTGGTGGCCTGGACCGTGCCCGAGGTGGCCTCGACGCTGCTCATCGAGGACGGGCTCGCGTTCATGCTGGTGCCCGCCTTCAGCGCGGCCATCGCCGCGCGCGGCGCCTCGGCGGCGTCGGGCCAGGGCCACCAGGACCCGGTACGGGCCCTGGTGGCGACCTCGCTGCCGCGCCTCGCCCTGGCGTTCGTGGCCTGCGCGGTGCTCCTGATGATCAGCGCGCCGCACCTGGTCGCGCTGCTCGCCCCGGGGCTCCCCGACCCCCAACTCGCCGTCGACTGCACGCGGTTGACCGCCACCTGCGTCCTGACCTTCGGGCTCACCGGGTACTGCAGCGCCGCGCTGCGCGCCCACAGCAGCTATCTCGCCCCGGCCGCCATCTATGTCGCGTACAACACGGGCATCATCGTCACCCTGTTGCTGCTCGCCGACCGCTGGGGTGTGCGGGCCGCCGCCGCGGGAGTGGCGGTGGGCGGCTGTCTGATGGTGCTGGTGCAGGCGCCGTCCCTGCGCCGCAGGCTCAGGAGCACCGCGCCTGCGGCCCGGGTGGACGGAGGTGAGGCGAAGGCGTCGAAGAAGCAGTCGATGAACATGGCGCTGATCGCGACCGTGCTGCTCTTCGCGCTGTGCCGGCAGTCGCAGGTCTTCATCGAGCGCTTCCTCGCCTCCTCGCTGCCGTCGGGCGCCATCTCGCACCTCAACTACGCGCAGAAAGTCGCGCAGTTGCCGATGGTGCTGTCGCTGATGCTGTGCACGGTGACCTTCCCCGTGGTGGCGAAGGCGCTGGCGCGCGGCGACACCGAGCGGGCCCGGGACCGGGTCGAGCGTGATGTCGCGCTCGCGGCCTGCATCGTCCTGTCGGGCGCGGCCGTGGTGTTCGCCTGCGCCCCGCAGATCGTCCACCTTCTCTTCCAGCGCGGGGCGTTCACGTACGAGGACACCGCCGCCACCGCGGACATCATGCGGGTCTACTCGCTGGGGCTGCTCGGGCACTGTCTCGTCGGCGCGCTGGTCCGCTCCTACTTCTCCGCCGGGCGGCCCACCTGGTACCCGGTGGCCTCGATGGCCGCGGGCATGACGCTCACGGCCGGGGCGGGCACCTGGGCGGTCCACGCCTGGGGGGTCGGCGGCATCGCCGCGGCCAACGCCCTGGGCATCACGTTCACCGCGGTGCTGCTCCTGACGGCGATGGACAAGCGCAGCGTCCCTGTCCGCATCCCCGTGGTGCTGCTCGAACTCGGCAAGACGCTGCTCGCGGCGGTGGCCGCCACCGCCGCGGGGATGGCGTGCGCGGCCCGGGTCGCGCAGCCGCTGGGCTCCCTCGCCGTCGGCTGCCTGGCCATCGGCGCCGTCTTCGGCCTCCTCCTGTGGGCCCTGAAGGTCCAGGCATTCCTGCCCGCCGTCCGCATCGTGACCAGAAAGCACCGCAATGCCCGCTGACACAGCACTCCAGGAACCCTCCGGCCCCAGAACGAGGGAACTGCTGCCCGGGCGCCCCCCGTGGGTGGCGATGTACCACTCGGTGGACGACTGCACCGACGACCCGTACAACGTCACCGTCACCCCCGACCGCCTGCGGGAGCAGCTGCGCTGGCTGCGCTCGCGCGGACTGCGCGGCGTCAGCGTGGCCGAACTCCTCGACGCCAGGAGCCAGGGCGCCGACCGCGGTCTCGTCGGACTCACCTTCGACGACGGGTACGGGGACTTCGTCGAGAACGCGCTGCCCCTGCTCAGGCACTACGAATGCTCCGCCACGGTCTTCGTCCTCTCCGGCCGCCTCGGCGGGGAGAACGCGTGGGACGAAGAGGGCCCGCGCAAGCCCCTGCTGACCGCGCAGGGCATCAGGCAGGCCGCGGCCGCCGGTATGGAGATCGGCTCCCACGGCCTGATGCACGTCGACCTCACCCGCCTCGACGAGGAGGCGCTGCACGCCGAGATCCGGCGGAGCAAGGCACAGCTCGAAGAGATCACCGGCCGGACGGTGCACGGCTTCTGCTACCCGTACGGGCACGTCGACGCGGCGACCGCGCAGGCCGTCCGCCGCGCCGGCTACCGCTACGGCTGCGCCATCTCCCCGGGCCCCCTGACCAGCGTGTACGCGATGCCGCGGGTGTTCGTCGGCCAGCGGGACACCTTCTGGCGGCTCGAACTCAAGCGCCGCGTCCACCGGGTCCGAAGACGCGCCTGGCGGATCGGGGAGGACGCCCGGTGAAGGTCCTGCACGTCATCACCGGCCTGGGAGCGGGCGGCGCGGAACAGCAACTGCGCCTGCTCGTACGCCACCTGCCGGGACCGCACGACGTCGTGACGCTGACGAACCCGGGGCAGGTCGCCGAGGGGCTGCGCGGCGACGGGGTGCGCGTCGCCCACCTGGGCATGGCCGGCAACCGGGACGCACGCGCCGTGCCCCGCCTGGCGCGGCTCATCCGCGGCGGGCGGTACGACGTCGTCCACACGCACCTCTACCGCGCCTGCCTGTACGGCCGGATCGCCGCACGGATGGCCGGCGTGCGGGCGGTCGTCGCCACGGAGCACTCGCTGGGCGACGCCCAGATCGAGGGGCGGCCGCTGACCCGCGGCGTGCGTGCCCTCTACCTGGCGGGCGAGAAGCTCGGCCGGACGACCATCGCGGTGTCCCCGGCGGTCGCGGACCGGCTGCGCCTGTGGGGCGTGGCCCCGCACCGTGTGGCCGTCGTCCCGAACGGCGTCGACGTCCCGCGCTTCGCCTTCGACCCCGCGGCCCGCGCCGCGACCCGGCTCGCCCTCGGCCTGCCGCCCGGAGCCTTCGTCGTCGGCGGCGTGGGGCGCCTGGTGGCGGGCAAGCGGTTCGACGTACTGGTCGCCGCGCTGCGCGACCTCCCCGACGACGTCCGCCTCCTCCTGGTCGGCACGGGCCCCGAGGAGGAGGCCCTGCGCCGGGCGGCCCGGGAGTCCGGCGTGCTCGACCGTGTCGTCTTCGCCGGGGAGCGCCCGCACACGGCGCCGGGCCCTGCGGGCGCCACGGTCGACCTGCCCGCCCTGATGTCCGCCATGGACGTGCTCGCCGCGCCGTCCGTCGACGAGGCGTTCGGCCTGGCCGTGGTCGAGGCGCAGGCCAGCGGACTGCCGGTGCTCTACGTGACCTGCCCCGCGGTCGACGACCTGCCCGCGGGGACACGCGCCCGCGCCGTCCGTGTCCCGTGCGACGCCGCCTCGTTCGTCCGTGAAATCCGTCGTGAAATCCGTGCAGCCCACAGCTCCCGCGAGGAGTCAGGCGGCCCCAGAACGCCGTCGGAGGCTGCCCTCCACTACAGCATCGCCCGCAGCGCCGCCCTGCACGAGGACGTGTACGCGACGGCCATGGGCGCACCGACGTCAGGAATGAGTACGTGATGACCGAAGCAGCCCAGGACAGCGGAACCCCGCGCGCCCCGTTCGCCCGGACCGGCACCCGCCCGAGGAGGCTGCCGCGGTGGTGGCCGCTGCCCGCGGGCATCCTGCTCGGCGCGCTCGGCGGCGGCCTGTACGGCGCGGTCAGCACGCCCCAGTACACGGCCACGAGCTACGTGATCGCCGTACCGACGGAGAAGTCCGACCCGATGTCGGCGCTCGGCTTCGCCCAGGCGTACAGCCGCGTGGCGACGCAGGTCGCCGTACTGAGCGACGCCCAGGTGGCGGCCGGTGTGCCGGTCGAGACCCTCCAGGCGAACGTCCGCGCGGAGACGTCGCCCGACGCGCCCATGGTCGCGATCTCGGCGTCGTCGGCCGAACCGGCCCAGGCCATGGAGATGGCCAACGCCGTCGCCCGCGCGCTCACCACGAACGCCAGCCACACCAAGGACGACACCCATGTGGAGCTCCTGCGGTTCACGCGGGCCGTCAAGCCCACCGAGCCGTCGACGGCCTCGGCCGCGCTGACCACCCTCGTCGGCGCGTGCGCGGGCGGGCTGCTCGGTGGCCTCGCCCTGCTGATCCGCCCGCGCCGCGAGTCGGAACCGGCCACGGCGACGGTTCCGGCCCCGCGCACGCGGCCGCGCTGCGGGGCGGCGCCTGATGCCGAGCGTCGTGTCCGCGCCTGTCGTCACGGTGTGCACGGACCCGGCCGAGTTCGCTGCGCTGCGCGAGGAGTGGAACCGCCTGCACCGGTCGTCGGCGACCGCGACACCGTTCCAGAGCCACGCCTGGCTCCACTCCTGGTGGCTCTCCTACGGCGGCGCGCGCCGGCTGCGCGTCGTCCTCGTACGCCAGGAGGGCCGACTCGTCGCGGCCGCCCCGCTGATGCGGCAGACCCGGCCCTTCCCGACCCTGAGGCCGCTGGGCGCGGAGATCTCCGACTTCAGCGACGTCCTCGTCGACCAGCGCTCCGCCGGAACGGCCGACCGGGCCGTCGACGCGCTGGGCGCCGGGCTGTGGAAGCTGGCCCGCGGAGCCGTGATCGACTTCCGCGAGGTGCGGCCGGGCAGCGTGGTGGAGACCCTGCACGACCGGTGGCCGGGCCCGCGCCGCCGTCTCGACGACTCGGCGTGCCTCGAACTGCCGGCGCTGCCGATGGACGATCTGGTGCAACGGCTGCCGCGCCCGCGGGCGCAGCGGGCGCGGGCCAAGATGCGGAAGCTGGACGCGACGGGCATCGAGCGCCGGGTCGTGCCCGCGGACGAGGTCGGTTCCTCGGTACGGCGCCTCCTCGACCTGCACCGATTGCAGTGGCAGGAGCGGAAGGTGACGACCGAGCACGTCAAGCCGCGCTTCGCCGAGCACCTGACCCGCTCGGTCACCCTCATGGCGGAGACGGGGGACGCCGTCGTCACGGAGTTCACGCTGGACGGCACCGTGGTCGCCGCCGATCTGACCTTCGTGTCCCCCCGGCTGGCGGGCGGATACCTGTACGGCGCCCACCCGCAGCTGCGGGAACGCAAGATCGACGTCGCCACGATGCTGCTCCGCTCGTGCGCGCAGCACCTCCAGGACGGCTCCCAGGCCCAGGTCCTGAGCCTGTTGCGCGGTACGGAGCCGTACAAGATGCACTGGCGCCCCGAGCGCCTGGTGAACCAGCGGTTCCTGCTCGCGCGCCGCAGCTCCGCGCCCCAGCTGGGCGCGCTCCTCGCGGACGTCCGTGCCCGGTCCGTGGCGAAGCGGGCCCGACGCGCCTGGAAGGAGCGCGGTGACGGCCCGGCCTAGTGCTCGGGCCGCCACCCGGTGGACCGGTGACGCCGGTTCAGGAGTTCCGCTCCCACCAGTCGAACCGCAGGCAGAGCTTGCCGCCGAGCCAGTGCTCGACCCAGTCGCCCAGGTCGACCGGGGAACACTGCGGAGGCTGGACCGGAGGCGTGGGCTCGGTCGGCTTGTCGCGTCCGGTCAGCGCGGCCCGGTAGATCTCCGCGGCCTTCGGGTTCTCGTCGCACTGCCACACGCCGTGCGGGCAGTAGTCCGTGAGCGTGTTGTAGAGCGGCTTGTGCTCGTCCATCCACCCGAGCATCCGCCGCATGTACTCGGCGTTGTCCCCGTTACGGAACAGCCCCCACTCCGGGTAGGAGATCGGCTTGTCGTGCTTCGCCGCGAAGTCGACCTGGGCCTGAAGTCCGTAGGGCTCGGAGACCTGTTCGTCGAAGGACTTGCCCTCCGGCTGGTCGTACGAGTCCATGCCGACGATGTCCACGACGTCGTCGCCCGGGTAGCACTCGGTCCACGGCACGGCGTCCCGGCCGCGGCTGGGCGTGAAGTCGAAGCGGAACTTCTGCCCCGGCACGGACCGCATCACCGTGACGATCCGGGTCCAGTACTTCTTCCACGCCGCCGGATCGGGTCCACAGCGGTGTGTGTAGGTGATGCCGTTCATCTCCCAGCCGAGCACCACGACGGTGTCCGGCACGTCCAGATCGACCAGGCGCTCGGCCAGCGTCCGGAAGTGCTCGTCGAAGTCGCCCGCCGCGCCCTGCTGGAGCAGGCCGCGCACCTGGGCGTCCGGGACGCCCTCCTCGTTGCGCTCCAGCATGGGCACGTTGAGGACGAAGAGCCGGTCGTCGCGCTCGCGGCGCCACTTGGCCCAACTGTCGAGGAACGACGGGGAGCCCTCGATGTTGCTCCACCGGTCACCGGGAAGATAGGTGTGCCCGACGCGCAGATCGGCTCCCCCGAGCCACTGCGACAGCTTCGCCATCCGGGTCACGCCGCGCGGGCCGAAGTCCAGGTAGGCCCCGAACGCGGGGAACCTGTCCGCCGCGGGTGTCGTGTCCGGATCGGGCGACGCCGTCGCGGACGGGGTCGGATCCGGGCTCGGTGACGCGCTCGGTGACGTGCTCGGCAGCGTGGAGGGCTGGGTGCTCGCCGGTTCCGTGGGAGTCGGATCGCCCGTGTCGGACGGCCACCACGGGATGGGGCGGGTCGGGGCGGGCGGGGTCGGCTCGCTCCGTGGGCTCGCGTCCGCGCGCTCGATGGACACGGATCCTGACGCCACCACCAGGGAGATCAGGGCTCCCGCCGCGATCAGTGGGAGTTTTCTGCGCTTCGCCCATCGGCGTTCTCCGACCATGCCTGCTCCTCATGCCGCTCTCGCTCCATTTCTGACACTCAGTCATATGAATGCTTATGGCGCCAATCGTGGAGCAGCCGATGGCTGCCCTTCGTCACCCTCACGGGCTAGTTCCTGGAAAGGAATCGACACATGCTCGACCCCTGTGTCCCGGTCGTGCTGCTGCGGATCGACCCCAACCCCTTTCACCACGGAACGCTGGGGGCGGTCCGCTCCCTGGGACGCTGCGGCGTGGAGGTCCATGTGGCCGCGGAGGCCGAGGGCAGCCCGGTCGCCCGCTCGCGCTTCGTCAACCGGATGCACCTGCCGCCGCCCCCGGGAGCGTCCCCGGACGAGGTGGTCGAAGTGCTGCGGCGGACGGCGGCCCGGATCACCCGACCGGCCGTACTGATCCCGATGGACGACGCCGGAGCCATCGCGGTGAGCCGTTCGCGTGAGGCGCTCGCCGGGACCTTCCTCCTGCCGGAGCAGCCCGGACACCTCGCCGAGCGCGTCGCCGACAAGGCGCGGCTGCCGGAACTCTGCCGCTCCGTCGGCATCGGCCACCCGGTCACCGTGCGGCCGCGCGACGAGCACGAGGCGTACGCCGCGATCGCCGGCCTGGGCCGTCCCGCCGTCGCCAAGTGGAGCCGCCCGTGGCTCCTGCCCCAGGGCTCCGGGTTGCGCAGTACGAGCCTGGTGAGCTCCCCGGCCGAGGCGCGGAGCCTCTACCGGCGGGGCCTGGGCACGGGCAGCGAACTCCTGCTCCAGAAGTACCTGCCGGCGGGGCGCGGCGGCGACTGGTTCTGCCACGGGTACGCCGACCGGCACGGGCAGCTGCACGGCGGCGGCGCCGGCAGCAAGGACCGGGCGTGGCCCCGAGGCGCGGGGTTGACCGCGGTGGGCCGCTGGGCCCACGTACCGGAGCTGCGCACCATGGTCGAGCGGCTCGTCGCGGCCCTGGAGTACCGGGGCATCTTCGACATCGACTTCCGGGTGGACGTCGACTCGGGCCGGTACTGCCTGCTGGACTTCAACCCCCGTCCGGGAGCGCAGTTCCGGCTGTTCGCGGACGGCAACGGCCTGGACGTCGTCCGCGCCCAGTACCTCGACCTGACGCACCAGCCGCTCCCCGCCGGGCACGCCCTGCCGGGACGCACCTTCGTCGTCGAGAACTACGCGCCGCTCTCCGCGCTGCGGGCCCTGATGACCTCCGCGCTGCCCGCCCAACGCGGCGCGGCCGCACGCGAATTCGCCTGGCACGCCCAGGACGACCCCGCGCCCGGCCGGAGCATGGCCGCCGAGTGGTCGCAACACGCGGCCCGCCGACTGCTCCGCCGGGCCCGCCCGGCGGCCGGGGGCCCGCCCCCTGGCAGCACCGAACCCGTGATCGCCGCCCCGACCGCCCCGACCGCCCCGGCCGAACGAAAGATGAGCTGTTGATGTACGACCTGCTGATCGTGGGGGCCGGTCCCTACGGCCTGTCCATCGCCGCGCACGCCGCAGCCCGAGGACTCGACACCCGGGTCTTCGGCCGGCCGATGGAGTCGTGGCGCCACCACATGCCCCGCGGCATGTTCCTCAAGTCGGAGCCCTGGGCCTCCAACCTGTCCGCGCCCGGCTCCCGATTCCGCCTGGACCAGTACTGCGCCGGCCGTGGCGTGACCGCCGAGCACGGCCACCCCATCCCCGTCGACATGTTCGCGTCCTACGGCCTGTGGTTCGCCCGCCAGGCCGTGCCGCGGCTGGACGAGCGGATGATCGAGCGCATCGACGCGGCCCCCGACGGATTCACGCTGGAGACCGAGGACGGAGAGGTCCTGCGCGGCCGGGCGGTCGCCCTGGCCACCGGAGTGCTGCCGTACATGAACCTCCCGGAAGCCCTGCGGGATCTGACCGAGGAGCATGTGACGCACAGCAGTCGGCACAGCGACCTGGCCCGTTTCAGGGAAGCGGACGTCACGGTCGTGGGCGGCGGCCAGGCGGCGCTGGAGACCGCGGCGCTCCTGGCCGAACAGGGCACGCGCGTACGCATCGTGGCGCGCTCGCCGGAACTGGCCTGGAACAGCGTCCCCCCGCCGTGGAAGCGCCCCTGGTGGCAGAGCCTGCGCGCCCCGCACAGCGGCCTCGGCTGCGGCTGGCGCAACTGGTTCTACGCGGAGCGGCCGGGGGCGTTCAGCAGACTGCCCGAGCACGTGCGCGCCGGGATCAGCGCGACCGCGCTGGGGCCCGCAGGCGCCTGGTGGGTCAGGGACCGGGTGGCGGCCGGGGACATCGACATCCGGATGGGGCGGCAGATCGTGGAGGCGCGGCTGTCGTCCGGGCGGCTTCAGGTGCACACGGCCGGTGCGTCGGCGGGCGCGGAGGTCTTCGAGACCGATCACGTCATCGCGGCCACGGGCTTCCGGGCGAGCTGCGCGCGGATGACGGTGCTCGCGCCGCGCGTGAGAGGCGTGCTCGCGCGCTCCGCCGACGGCACCCCGCGCGCGCGGCGGGGCTTCGAATCCGCCTACCCGGGCCTCTTTCTCGCGGGCCTGGTGACAGCGGCCGACTTCGGGCCCGCCATGCGGTTCGTCCACGGGGCCTCGTACACCGCGCCGACGCTGGTCGACGGAGTCGAGCGGCATCTGAGGCGCCGGCCACGGCCGGGCGGCGGGGTGGTTCCGCCGGGCAGGAAGCACGCACGGGAATCGGTGACGGTCCCGTCCGACGGCTGATCAAGTGCCTTTCGGGACACGGGACTTGTGTGCGCGCCGGGACCCGTTGGGGTGACTTCGCGGGCGAACGGGTGAACCGGTTCCTCGGGGCGGGAACGCCGGTGGTCCACTGGGCCCTGTCATGAGAATGGCCGCGCTGCCCTCCTCCCCAGCCGTCGGCTTCGTGCCGTGGGACGGCAGTCTCCATCCGCGGCATCCTCTGTGGGTCGGGAAGAGCTGCGCACAGCTCTTCCCGACCTGACGGTCAGCGTCCCGCGGCACGTGCCCTGCGGTACAGGATTCCGCCTCCCACGAGAAGACCGGCGCTGGTGGCCGCGGCCGCCAGGAGGTTCTGGTCGACGCCCGTGTCCGCGAGCTGGTCGTGCGCCACCGGAGGCGCCGCGGGAGCGGGCGGAGCGACCGGCGTCTCGTAGGTGGGCAGCCCCTCCTGCCGCACCGTCGGCTTCGGTACGGAGACCTGAACGGGCTGCGGAAGTCCCCGGGTCGTCGGCGGCGTGGGCGGGGTCACCGTCTCCGCCGGGGGGAGTTCGCCGGTGGGCGGGGCCGAGATCGCGACCGACTCCGCCGAGCTCGCGCAGGAATTGCCCGTCGCGGGATTGGCCGCACCCACCACGTCGACGGTGTCGCCGCACAGATTCAGGCCGATGCTCACCGGGGCCTGCACCGAGTTCCCCGACAGGAACCCCCCGGACTGCGTGCCGTGGTCGGCCTCTTCCTCGTCGTACCCGCTGGTCTCGTCCGCCTCGTCGCCGCCCGAAGAGGCGACAGCGGTCGCGTCCGCTTCGCCGGCGCAGTCGTTGCCCGAGGCAGGGTTCGCCGCAGCCAATACGTCGATGGTGTCGCCACAGAGGTTCACGGGAACCGCCACCGGAACCTCGACCGAGTTGCCCGACAGCACGCCGGCCGAACCGCTCGGCTGCTCCTGGTCACCGGTCAGGGCGGAGGCGCTCGCTCCGGGCATGGACAGCATGCCCGTCGCCGCCGCGGCCGCCATGACACCGATCCTCAGTGCCTGCCTCAATGCATTTCCCTTCGTGCTCGAAACTGAAGCCGACCCTGGATCGCGAAGGCGTCCAGGGTCGGCCGGGAGGCGGACTGCCGTATCGGTGTCAGTCGTTGACGCAGGTGTTGCCGAAGGCCGGGTTCAGCAGCGCGATGACGTTGACGCTGTTGCCGCAGACGTTCACCGGCACGTGGACGGGGACCTGCACGACGTTGCCGGACAGGACACCCGGGGAACCGGCGGCGACGGCCTCGGCGCCGGAGTCGGCGAAGGCGGGGGCGGCCATGCCGAGAGCCATGATCGCGCCGGCCATGATCGTGGCGGTCTTCTTCAGGGACATGTTTCTCTCCTTTTATCGAAAAAGATGACTCAGATGCCTTTCGGGACGGGTCGTCCGCCCCAACCGGCTCCTGTGGAATGCAAACGAGTCACCATTGGGTGAGGAAACTGTGAAACCCCGCCTGCCGCACAGATTCACTCCGATGAAGTTGCGTACGCAATCGGCGGAATGCTGATCCGGCTAAAGCTTTAAAGCCCATGGCGACAAAAAGCCCGGGTCGCCACCGGTTGGAGGTGGCGACCCGGGCTTTCTGCGCAGCGGCTGATCAGCCGTTCTGCACACCGTTGCCGGAGAGGACCGGGATGTCGCTCAGGATGTGCGACAGCGGCTCGTCGCCCTTGGCCTGGGTCGAGTTCTCGGTGCACTGCTGGTTCTGCGGGGCCGACAGGACGGGGATGTCCTGGACGGCGATCGGCACGAGGCCGACCAGGGAACCGGCGTTGGCCTTGGCCGGCAGGCCGATGCAGGGCTTGTTGAGCGAACCCTGGACCAGGCCGAGCTGCGGGCTCATGTCACCTTCGGTCATGGAGTTGCCGAAAGCCTGCTGGGCGCCGTTGCCGCTGGACGAGGTGGTACCGCCGTCGTCGCCGAGGGCGAGCGCCTGCGGGGCGGCCGCAGCCGAGACACCGACGACCGAAACGGCGACTGCCGCGGCAGCCATAACCTTCTTCAGCATTGTTTTTTCCTTTTCTGACAGGCACCGGTTACTGCGAAGGAAACAACTTCGTCACGGCGGGAATAGTTCTGCGGGTTCACCCGGATGGCCAGCGGATATGCTCACGCGATTGTCATACTCTTCGGGTAAAGAGTATGAGAGGTACTCCCCATCCGGGTGAACCAGGACAACCGATCCAGAAGAACGAAGTTGAACCCGGTGCTCCGATCAAGCAAATGAAGGGGAACCTCTCATGATGAAGAAGGCTGTGGCTGCCGCGGCTGTCACCGCGTCGCTCGTGGGTCTTGCGGCGGCGGCGGCTCCGCAGGCCCTGGCCGTCGGCAACGACGGCGGGACGACCTCCGAGAGCGGCAACAACGCCGAGCAGGCGTACGGCAACTCCGCCACGTACGGCAACATGAGCCCGCAGATGGCGCTCATCCAGGGCTCGCTCAACAAGCCCTGTGTCGGCCTGCCGGCCAAGGCCAACCTCGGGTCGCTCGTCGGCGTCGTCCCGGTGTCGGTCCAGGACATCCCCGTCCTGTCCGCCCCGCAGAACCAGCAGTGCACCGAGAACTCGACCCAGGCGAAGGGCGACGAGCCGCTGTCGCACGTCCTGGACGACATCCCGGTCCTGTCGGGCAACGGCGCCGGCAACCACTGACGGAGCGCGTAGTTCGGTTGGGCCGCCAGTCATGGCGGCCCAACTTTTTTTATTCCGACCCGGGCCAGAAATCGCGGGAGACGAGATCGGTCCACTCCGCGTCGAAGCGGTCCGGAAGTGTTTTTCCTTCCGCGCGCCATTCGTCCATCAGGGACGAGTAGATGGGTGCTGCGCACGGGGTGTCGGGTGACGTTCTGCTGGTGGGGATCAACCCTTGTCGTCGCCAACGCTCGTGGGGGACTCCCATGTCATCGACCTTTGCTGTCTAGCGGTCAGTTGTGTGTTCCATACCGCCGCCGGCCAGGAGGCGAATCGCGCCGTGCGGCGAAAGGGTTACTTTCGCCCGACGCGGCGCGAGCCGCCTGATGAGAAAACGTGATCTGCCTATCCTCATCTCGCACCTATCCCTTCTCAGTGGAGTGTCAGGATGAGGAAAAGACTCCTCCGGGGCGGCCGTGGAGGTATTGCTCTCGGAGCGTTGGCGCTTGGCTTCCTGGCATTCTCGACCGCCGGGTTCGGACAGGTCGCGGGAGCCCTTCCGGGCCGCGTGGACGCATTCAACGGATTGGCGTCCCGGCCCGACGGCGGGGCGGGTACCAACATTCTTCTGCTGGGCACGGACGGCCGGAACACCATCACGCGTGCGGAGAAGGAACGTTTCCACGCCGGTGGTGTCGCCTGCAATTGCAGCGACACCATGATGCTGGTGCACCTGTCGGAGGACCGCGACCGGGTCAGCGTGGTGAGCCTGCCGCGGGACTCGTACGCGGAGATCCCCGAACACCGCGCTGCCGACGGGTCGTTGAGGGAGCAGCACCCGGCCAAGATCAACGCCGCGTACGCGGAGGGTGGGGCGCCGCTCGCGGTGCAGACGGTCGAGTCGATGACCGGTGTGCGTATCGACCACTTCCTGCAGATCGACTTCCGCCGGTTCATCGACAGCGTCGACGCCGTGAAGGGAGTGGATGTCTGCACCACGCGCCGGCTCTCGGACTCGGCCACCAAGCTCGACCTGCGCCCGGGGCGGCACCGTCTCGCCGGAGGTCCCGCGCTCCAGTACGTGCGCTCACGCCATGTGGACGCGAGCGCGGATCTGGGACGCGTGCAGCGGCAGCAGCGATTCCTGGTCAACGTCCTGCGGAACGCCGGTCTGAAGTCGATCCTCGCCGACCCCCGCAGGTCCGCGGAACTGGCCCGGACCGTGCTCGGTTCGATGTC
Organism: Streptomyces sp. Q6; assembly: GCF_036967205.1. Classification (NCBI taxonomy): domain Bacteria; kingdom Bacillati; phylum Actinomycetota; class Actinomycetes; order Kitasatosporales; family Streptomycetaceae; genus Streptomyces; species Streptomyces citrinus. Next base: position 4,057,701 of record NZ_CP146022.1, on the reverse strand, counting down.
GGTGGACCAGGGATTCAGCCTGGACGACCTGCTGTCCATGGCTCGGGATCTTCGGGCCGTCCCGCTGTCGCGGACGGAATTCGGGACGGTGCCCATCGGCGGCTTCAATCCGCTGATCGAGAACGTGGGTTCGACGCTGCGCTGGGACCAGGAGCGCGCCGCGCACCTCTTCTCCGACCTCCGGGAAGACCGTCCCGTCACACCCCCCGGCTCGCACGACGAGCCCCAGGATCCGCCGCGCCTGAACGTCCAGACGTTCGTGCACGGCGACACGTTGGACTGCGCGTGACGCGTGGCGCTGGGCCGAACGGGTCTCGGTCCGCAACCGTCTGTTTTCTGACCAGTTGATCAGACGTGACTCCGCAATCGGAGTTCGTTTCAGTGAAGGGAATTCCTATGAACAAGAAGCTGTGGGCAACCGCAACGATCGCTGCTTCCGTCGCCGGCATGTCGGCGGTCGCTGCCCCCCAGGCCCTGGCCATCGGCGACGACGGCGGCACGACGTCCAACAGCGGCAACGGGGCGCAGCAGGCGTACGGGAACTCGGCGACGCACGGTGACATGAGCCCGCAGCTCGGTCTCGTCCAGGGCTCGCTGAACAAGCCCTGTGTCGGCCTGCCGGCCAAGCTCAACGCCGGTTCCCTCGTCGGCGTCGTGCCGATCGCCGTCCAGGACATCCCGATCCTGTCGGCGCCGCAGAACCAGCAGTGCACCGAGAACTCGACCCAGGCCAAGGGCGACGAGCCGCTGTCGCACGTCCTGGACGACATCCCGGTCCTCTCGGGCAACGGCATCGAGAACCACTGAACAACCGGAAGGGGCGGCGGATCGCGTGCGATCCGCCGCCCTTCCCGTGTGCCTGGTGGGTCTCTACTGGACCGACGGGACCATGTTGGTGACCGGGGCCACCAGGTCCGTGAGCTGGTGCAGTTCGTTCAGCCGGTCGAGCCCGGAGAGCTGGCCGGCCGTGGTGGGCAGGTCGCCGCGGTGCTCGGCGGGGATCGCCATGGTGGACACCGAGTCAAGCGTCGCGACGGGGGAGATGGCGTCGCTGCCCTCACCGGTCAGCGGGAGCGGAGCGGCCCCGGCGGTCGGCATGGCGATCGCGGTGGCTCCGACTGCGAGCAGGACCGCGGTGATGGCTCGTCGAGTTGAGGTCATGCCGGGTACAACGGCCGCCGAGTCCGGGCAGATACGGGAGAGGAAAGGCACCCACCCGTCAGGTCTAAAGCGGTGGGCGGGCCGGGCCCCTCTTTGTTTCCTCTGACCGCTATCTGATCATTCAGGTGATTTCTGATCAGCTAGGCACTTTGGCCCACTTAGTATCCGGTCTCGTGACAGACGGGCAGATGCCGGCAGTTGCCGAAGTGGTCATCCTCGGCGCCGGACCGGCCGGGCTCGTGCTCGGCAATCTTCTTCAGGACAGCGGGATCGACTGCGTCGTCCTTGAGCGGGCGGAGCGTGCCCGGCTGCACGCGCGGGCGCGGGCCGGATTCCTGGCCGCCCACACCGTGCGGGTCCTCGAACGCAACGGGCTCGCCGAGGGCATCGCGCTGCGCGGGCAGCCGCACAGCACCTGCGAGTTCCGGTCCGCGGACGGGCGGTTCCGGCTCGACTACAGCGGGCTCGGGCGGCGCGAGCGGCACACGGTGTATCCGCAGCAGGAGCTGGTCGGCGATCTGCTGGCGCGGTTCGAACAGCGCGGCGGGCGGGTCGAGTTCGGGGTGGAGGCCCTGGCCGTGCGCGACGCCGACACGCGCCGCCCCTCGGTCTCCGTACGGGCGGCCGACGGGCGGCCCGGGACCTGGCGGGCGCGGTACGTGGCCGGCTGCGACGGGCGCCACGGTGCGGCCCGGCGCTCGCTCCCGGACGGATCGGTCCGTCGCCACCAGCGCGACCACGGGGTGACCTGGCTCGGGCTGCTGGCCGAGGCGCCGCCCAGCCTGGACGCCGTCGGGTACGCCGTGCACGAGCGGGGCTTCGCCGGGCACATGGCGCGCACCAGCGAGATCACCCGCTACTACCTCCAGTGCGAGCGGGGCACTCCGGCCGACGCCTGGTCCGAGGACCGGATCTGGGACGAGCTGGCGCTGCGGATGGGCGAGGAGAAGTACGGGGCGCTGCTGCGCGGCCCCGTCGTCCAGCGGACCGTCGTCGACCTGGAGTCCGACGTCCTCGAACCGCTGCGCCACGGTGCGCTGTTCCTGGTGGGCGACGCCGCGAGCCTGATCAGCCCGTCCGCCGCGAAGGGCGCCAATCTCGCGGTCCTCGAGGCGGAGCTCCTCGCCCGTGCCCTCACCGACGACCTCCGGCGCGGTGACAGCGCCGGGATCGGCGCGTACTCCGCGCGGTGCCTCGCCCGCATCTGGCGGGCCCAGGAGTTCTCGCACTGGATGGTCGGGCTGCTGCACGGCCCGGCCGGCTCCGACGGCGAGGCCCTGTTCCACAACTCCCTGCGGCGCTCGCGACTCGCCTCGCTGCGGACGTCGCGCAGCCAGCAGGACTGGTTCGCCGAGCACTACGTCGGCGTCTGAACTCCATCTCCTCGTACGCCCCGAAAGAGGGTTCCCTCGTCATGATCACGACGTTGTCCGGTGACACGTCCCGCCTGCGCGCGGCGGTCGACTTCGTCAAGGAGCAGGACACCACCACGCTCCTGCCGCTGCTGCTGCCCGGACTCGACGGTCCGGAGCTGCGGGCGCTCGTGGAGCGCTGCCGGTTCTCGCACGCGGCGCTGCTCGTCTTCCCCTCGGACGAGACGGAGCTGACGGAGCTGCTGGCCGGCTGCGGGCTCGTCGCGGACGCCCCGCCGTGGCCGAGCGTCGTCGTACGGGAGCGGCTCGCGGCGCGGCACCGGCGGCCGGTCGCCGAACTGGACGTCGGCATCCTGCGGCCCGCCGTGACCGGGGCCGACGGCGCGAAGCGGGTCGTCGAGGTGTTCGCGCTCGCCGTGCCGCCGGGGTCGGGCCTTGAGGAGGTCGCGGCGTACGAGCGGGAGCGGCAGCACGAGGCGCACGTCGCCTTCGACGTGTCGGTCCCTGACCCGCTGGTGCTGCGCGGTCTGTGCGCGGCGTTCGGACGGTACGGGGCCGTGCCCGACGGCGGCGGCTACAACCCGCACGAGAACGGCACGGTCTTCTACTTCGCCACGTCCGCCGAGGCCAAGGCCGGGTACGGGCGCGTGGAGCTGTACGCCCCCGGCGACTACCGGGACATCCTCGCCGCCCACCTCGACGCGCACCGGGCCCGGCAGCCCTCGGAGGCGCTGCTGCGGCTGCTGACCGGGGCGTGGACGACGCAGGCGCTGGCCGCGTTCGCGCGGCTCGGGGTCGCCGACGCCCTGGACACCGAGCGGGGGACGGGCGTCGAGGAGATCGCGGCGGCGGTCGGGGCGCGGCCCCGGAACCTGGCGACGCTGCTGCGCTATCTCGCGATGGTGGGCGCGGTGGCCGAGACGCACGACGGGTTCCGGCTCACCGAGATCGGCGGGCTGCTGCGGACGGGCGCCGCGGGGTCGATGCGGGCGCTGGCGCTGATGTACGGCGGACCGTTCTACCAGTCGTTCGCGGGGCTCGGGCACACCGTGCGGACGGGAGAGGTCGCGTTCGAGCACCACTTCGGCGAGAACCACTTCGACCACTTCGCGCGGGACCCCGAACTCGCCGCGCTGTTCGACCAATCGATGGCCGCGGGGGCCGCCATGTTCGACCCGGTCCCCGCGCATCCGGCGTTCACCGCCGCGGCCGACGGGGCGACCGTGGTCGACATCGCGGGCGGCAACGGCGAACTCCTCGGCCGGGTTCTCACCGCGCACCCGCGCCTGAACGGGATCCTCCTCGAACGCCCGCACGCCGTCGAAGCGGCCCGCCACCGGATGGCGCAGGCGGGGCACGCCGACCGGTGCGCCTTCCGCGCCGGTGACTTCGCCGACGTACCCGAAGGCGGCGACATCTACGTACTGTCCCGTGTCCTGCACGACTGGGACGACGACCGCTGCCGCGAGATCCTGCGGCACTGCGCCCGCGCGATGCCCGACCACGCCGACCTGCTCGTCGTCGAACGCGTCCTGCCCACCGACGGATCGCCCTCGCTGGCCACCGCGTGGGACCTCCACATGATGTGCAACGTCGGCGGCCGCGAGCGCCAGGCCGCCCACTACGCGCGGCTGTTCGCGGACGCGGGCCTCGAACTGGCGGGGCGCTCGCCGCTGCCGCTGGAAGGGCATGTGCTGCACGTCAGGAAGGCGGCGGCGGTCCGGTGACACGGTTGCCCGCCGCCCGCGTTGCCTGAACGATTCAGCGGATGACGACGCTGTTCCCGATGGTCGGCCTGCCGGGGGCCGGGAGGACGACCCGGGCCCGTGCGGGAAGCGGGACGTCCGCGAAGGACGGCCGCTGCGGCTCGCCCTGGAGCACCGCGCCTGGGGACGGACGTCGTCCTGGACTTCGGGTGCCGGCCGCGGGAGGAACGGCTCGCGATCCGCCGGCTGAGCCCGGACCCGAGGAGACCGAGGGCGCCCTACGGTCGCGGCGCGGCCGGCGCGCGCGGCGAGGCACGGGCCCGCTGTACGCCGCGGGACCGCACGGGCTGCGTCACGTACAGGCCGGGGCTCGCCGCCCTGTCGGGCGGCGCCCTGTTCGTCGACGTGATGACCGACGTACGCTCCGCCGGACGGTGATCGGCGACAGGGGTGCGTGCGCATGGGCGGGGCGGGCGAGCTGGCGCTGGCCGTGCTGGTGGCGGTCGCCGGGTGCGCCCAGTGGCTGACCGGCATGGGGTTCGCGCTGATCGCCGCGCCCGCCCTGGTGCTGCTCCTCGGCCCGACCGACGGGGTGCTCCTCGCCAACTGCGGTGCGGGGCTGGCGAGTTGCGCGGGCCTGGTCGGCAGCTGGCAGCGGGTGCGGCTGCGGGCGATGCTGCCGTTCGTCGCGGCGTCCGTGTGCACGGTTCCGGTCGGGACGTGGGCGGCGGCCCGGCTGCCGGAACCCGTCCTGATGATCGTCCTCGGCGCGCTGGTGTGCCTCGCCGTGGCCCTGGTCGCCCGCGGCCTGCGGCTGCCCGCGCTCGGCGGCACCGGCGGCGCGGTCGCCGCCGGGGAGCGGGCGGCTTCATGAACGCGGCGGCCGGTGTGGGCGGGCCGCCGATGTCGCTGTACGGCGTCAACGCGGGCTGGTCCATGCGGGAGTTCGTGCCGAACGCGCAGTTCTACGGGGTCGTGGTGAACGTCGTCTCGATCGCGGCGGGCGGGCTGCCCGGCCTCGACCGCGGGACGTGGTGGGCTGCGGGCGGCGCCCTGGTCGTGGGCGGGCTCGCCGGGTGGGGCCTGTCCGGCCGGGTCCCGGACCGCGGTCTGCGCGGCATGGTGCTCGGCCTCGCGCTGGTCGGCGGCTGCGTGGCCGTGGCCAAAGGACTGTGGGGGCTGTAGCCCGCACGTCACCCCGCGCGCCGACCCGTATGTCACCCCGCGCGCCGACCCGAGCGGCTCCCGAGCCGCCCCGGCGCCCCGCGCACGACCGGCGCTTTAAGCAATCTTGACGCGAGCACCGCTCCCGACCGGCGCAACAGATCCTGCGGCCACCGTCCGCACAGGTCAGGCTTCCAGTGACCGAACCGGAGGTGTTGCATGGCAGCGGGCCCGCGGACGCGACGCGTTCTTCTGGGGACCCTCGTCCCCGTCCTCGCCTGGGCGGCGACCGCCTGCGGCTCGTCGGCGGGGTCCGTCGGCGCGGACGTCGCCGCGCACCCCGACCCCCGCCCCTCCGGCGCTCCCTTCGCCCACCCCGGTGTCCTGGTCGACAAGGCGCAGCTCACCTCGGCCCGCGACCACGTGGCCCGCGAGGAAGAGCCGTGGCTGTCGGCGTACAAGGAGATGAGCGGCAGCAAGTACGCCGACCTCGACTACAGGGCGAAGCCGTACGACGTGGTGGAGTGCCCGCCCGACACCCGCCCGGGACAGGGCTGCGTCGAGGAGCGCGAGGACGCCATCGCCGCCTACACGCAGGCACTCCTGTGGAACATCACCGGCGAGAAGGCCCACGCGGACAAGGCCGTGCAGATCATGGACGCCTGGGCGGGCACCGTGAAGGAGCACACCGAGGGCAACGCCGGACTCCAGACCGCCTGGGCCGCCACCTCCTGGGCGAAGGCCGGCGAGCTGATGCAGTACACGTACGACGGCTGGCCGGACGGCGAGGAGCTCAAGTTCCAGCGGATGCTGCGGGAGGCCTACCTGCCGGTGGTCGAGACGGGCTCCGCCGACTTCAACGGCAACTGGGACCTGGTCATGGCCGACGCGACCATGAGCATGGCCGTCTACCTGAACGACCAGGCCGCCTTCGACAAGGCCGTCGGACACTTCCGTACGCGGGTGCCCGCCTACTTCTACCTGGAGTCGGACGGGGCGCTGCCGGTGAAGCCGGCCGGCAGCGACATCGACACCCCGGCGGAGCTGCGGACGTACTGGTTCGGGCAGTCCACCTTCAAGAACGGCCTCGCCCAGGAGACCTGCCGCAACTTCAAGCACGCCAGCTACTCCCTCGCCGCGACCTCGCACATCGCCGAGACCGCCTGGCACCAGGGCGTCGACCTGTACGGAGAGGTGAAGGACCGGCTCGCGGCCGCCCTCGAATTCCACTCCAAGTACCAGCTGGGCGCCGCCGCCCCCGCGTGGCTGTGCGGCGGGAAGGTGCAGCGGGACATGGGCCCCGACACGGAGGTGGGGCTCAGCCACCTCCAGGGGCGGCTGAAGATGGATCTCCCGCAGACGCAGGCGCTCACCCGCAAGCAGCGGCCCGAGGGCACGGACGACCTGTTCGTCGCCTGGGAGACCCTCACCCACGCGCAGTCCGCCTGACCCGTCTGAACGGATTCGCCTCACTGCTCCTGATGGCGTAGAGTTGCATTCAACGGCGCGGGGTGGAGCAGCTCGGTAGCTCGCTGGGCTCATAACCCAGAGGTCGCAGGTTCAAATCCTGTCCCCGCTACTGAAGAACCGGGCCCGGAATCTTTCGAGATTCCGGGCCCGGTTCGTTTTTGCCGTTGTTCCGTCACGCGTCGTAGTCTCGTCCGGACGATGAGTGACGTGCGGCGAGGGTGGACGAGAGCGGCGGCGCTGACCGTGCTGCTCGCCCTGTGCGCGCTGTTCCTCTCCGGCTCCTGCCACGAGGGGTACGACACCGGCGCCGTCGCCCATCACGACCACCACCAGTGCGCCCCCGCCGAGCAGCACGTCGCCGCCGCGCAGCCCGGCGACCGGGAGCGGCCCGACGGTCCTGGTGGACCCCAGGCCGCCCGGCACGGCGGCGCCCCTGGTCGCCGGTGGCGTACGCCACGGCTCCCCGCCCGCGCCGCGCGCCGCCGCCTCCCGCGGGACACCGGCTGCTCATCGCCCTCGGCGTCGACCGGAACTGAGGCCCGCCCGCCTCAGCACCTCCGAAGGACGGATCAGAACACCCGAAGGGCCACCACCACCCCATGCTCGGAAAGCTTCAGCCCACGGCCGCCCCGGCCGCCGTGGGAAACACGCCCGTGCTCGCGATCGACGGCTACTGGGCCAAACTCGAAGGCTTCAACTTCGGCGGCATCAAGGACCGCGCCGCGCTGTACATGGTCGAACGGGCCCGCGAACGCGGGGAGTTGCGGCCGGGCGGCGCCGTCGTCGAGTCGACCTCCGGCACGCTCGGGCTCGGACTCGCGCTGGCCGGGGTGCACTACGGGCACCCCGTGCACGTCGTCACCGACCCCGGGCTCGAACCCCTCGTGGAGCGCATGCTGGCCGCGCACGGCGCCCGCGTCCACGTCGTCGCCGCGCCGCACCCGGTGGGCGGCTGGCAGCAGGCGCGGGTCGAGCGGGTCGCCGAACTCATGGCGGAACTGCCCGGGTCCTGGTGCCCGAACCAGTACCACAACCCCGACAACCCGGCCGCGTACACCGGTCTCGCGGCCGAACTCGCCGAACAGGTGGGGGAGTTCGACGTGCTCGTGTGCGCGGTGGGGACCGGCGGGCATTCGGCGGGGATCGCGCGGGCGCTGCGGGGGCGGTACCGGATGCCGGACCTGGAGCTGGTCGGCGTCGACTCCGTCGCCTCGACGATCTTCGGGCTGCCCGCGGGGCCCCGGCTGATGCGGGGGCTCGGCTCGTCCATCCACCCCTCGAACGTCGACCACGCCGCCTTCGACGAGGTCCACTGGGTCGGCCCGGCCGAAGCGGTGCGCAGCGCGCGGGAGCTGGCCGGGCGGCAGTTCGCGACCGGCGGCTGGAGCGTGGGGGCGGTGGCGCTCGTCGCCGGGTGGCTGGCGCGGACCCGGGCGGCGGGGACGCGGATCGTCGCCGTGTTCCCCGACGGGCCGCAGCGCTACTTCGACACCGTCTTCAGCGACGAGTACTGCGCGCGGCACGGGCTGCTCGGCGCGGCGGTGCCGCACGCGCCGCGGGAGGTCGCCGGCCCCGAGCCGGGGATCACCGGCTGGTCGTACACGGCGCGCCGCCGGGCGGGGGTGCGGTGATGGCCGCCGCCCGACTCATGGCCCGGACACGGCGGTTCGACCCCGCCGTGCGGCTCCTCTTCGTCAACCAGTTCTCCATCAACCTCGGCTTCTACATGCTGATGCCGTATCTCGCGGCGCATCTGTCGGGCCGGCTCTCGCTCGCCGCCTGGGCCGTGGGGCTCGTGCTCGGCGTACGGAACCTGTCGCAGCAGGGGATGTTCCTGGTCGGCGGGGCGCTCGCGGACCGGCTCGGGTTCAAGCCGATGATCGTCGCGGGATGCGCGCTGCGGACGGCCGGGTTCGGGGCGCTCGCCGTCGCCGACACGCTGCCGGTGCTCATCGGGGCGTCGGTCGCGACCGGGCTCGCGGGGGCGCTGTTCAATCCGGCGGTGCGCGCGTACGTCGCCGGGGAGGCGGGGGAGGAGCGCAGGGTCGAGGCGTTCGCCCTGTTCAACGTCTACTACCAGGCGGGGATCCTGCTCGGGCCGCTCGTCGGGCTCGCCCTGACCGGCGTCGACTTCCGGCTGACGTGCGCGGTGTCGGCCACCCTGTTCGCGGTGCTCTCCGTCGTGCAGACGGTCCGGCTGCCCGCGCGGCGGCGTACGGACGTGTCCGGGGACGACGGCCGGGGGCAGTGGGCGAGCGTCCTCGGCAACCGCGCCTTCTGGCTGTTCTCGCTGGCGATGACCTGCTCGTACGTCCTGTCCTTCCAGATCTACCTCGCGCTGCCGCTCACCGTGGAACGGCTGGTCGGCGACGGGACGGCCGGGCAGGTCGCGACCAGCGCGCTGTTCGTGGTGTCGGGGGTGGTGGCGCTCGCCGGGCAGCTGCGGATCACCGACCGGTGCCGGCGGACCTGGAGCCGGGAGCAGTGCCTGGTGGCGGGGCTCGCGCTGATGGGCGCGGCGTTCCTGGTGCCGGCGGCGGGCGGCACGGGGTGGGTCGGGATCGCCGGTCTGCTGCTGTGCGCGGCGGGGCTCGCTACGGCGACGGCCGTGCTCTACCCGTTCGAGATGGACACGGTCGTCTCGCTCGCGCGGGGGCGCTGGGTCGCCACGCACTACGGGCTCTACAACACGGTGTGCGGGGTCGGCATCACCGTCGGGAACCTGGCCGTCGGGGCGCTGATGGAGTCCGACGGCGTGTGGTGGGCGCTGGCCGGGGTGGGCGGTCTCGGGGCGGTGGCGCTGCACCGGATCGGGGCGTCGCGGACCGCTGTGGCGGCGAGCGCCGCGGGCCCGCCGGGGTAACCCGTACGGCCCACCCTGCTCGCAGCCGTCCCGGTCGCCGGGAACCCTTGGTGAGACGCCCGGACAGCGGGCGCGGACCTGGCGGGAGACGAGCGGTGGGGCAGCGAGGAGGGAGCCGGAACAAGCATCGCCACAGGTCGGACACCGGCGCCACCCGCACCTTCCTCCGGCTGCTGCCGCTCCTGCTCGTCCTCTGCGGCGCGCTCTACGAGTACTTCACCCCGGCCGGATTCTCCGGGGCACCCCTGTTCAGCGCCGCGCCGCTGGTCGCCGCCCCCTTCTTCCTGCTGCGCGGCACGCTCTGGACCGGGGTCCTGTCGATCGTCCTGATCATCGCCGTGCACCGCAGGTACACGGGGGAGTTCGGCTCCGACGTCATCACGGAGATCCTCACCGTGGCGACCGTGTGCGCGCTGGCCTGCTTCATCAACCGGATCGTGCGGCGCAACGACGAACAGCTCGCGTCCGCGCGGCAGATCGCCGAGGCCGCGCAGTTCGCCGTGCTGCCCGTGCCGGCCGGGCGGATCGGCGGGCTGGCCGTCGCCGCGCGCTACGAGGCGGCGCAGGCGGGGGCGTTCATCGGCGGGGACCTGTACGCGGTGCAGGACACCCCGCACGGCGTCCGGGTCGTCGTCGGTGACGTACGCGGCAAGGGCATGGGCGCGGTCGCCGCCGTCGCCGTGGTCATCGGCGCGTTCCGGGAGGCCGCCGAGCAGGAGGGCAGTCTGGAGGCGGTCGCCCAGCGGCTGGAGCGGGCGCTCGCCCGCGAGGGCACCCGGCGCAGCGGCATCGACGACTTCGAGGGGTTCACCACCGCCGTGCTCGCCGAGATCCCGCACGGCGACACGGTCGTCCGCGTCCTCAACCGCGGCCACCCCGAACCCATCGTGCTGCTCGGCGACGGCACCGTACGCGTCGTCGGACCCGACGAGGCGGCGCTGCCGCTCGGCCTGAGCGAACTCGGCAGCCGGCCCGACCGGTCCACCGTGACGGACTTCCCCGCCGGGGCCACCCTGCTGCTCTACACGGACGGGCTCTCCGAGGCGCGGGACGCGGACGGTGTCTTCTACGATCCCGCGACCCGGCTCGGCGGGCGCCTCTTCCCCGGACCCGACGAACTCCTCGCGGCGCTCGCGGTCGAGGTGCACGCCCACACCGGGGGCGCCGCGACCGACGACATGGCGCTGCTCGCCGTACGCCGGCCGTGACTCTCCGCATAACAATTGACGCACCGTCAGGATTGCGGCCGGTTCGAGTGCTCGGCCAAGTCGACCCGTTCCGCCCGATCTTGGCCTGTTAAGTCCTGGCCAAAGACGTGAACGATCAGTGGGAACGGCTTGGAATTAGTGTCGGCTGTCTATTAACGTTCGATAACGCAGCGCGGTCGTCCCAGCCGTCACAAGAGATGGCTCCGTGCGCACACGCTTAATCCCGCAAGGGAGCCGGGGAACCACCAACTTGGGGTGAATCGGACATCGTTGATGTGTCGGCGATGTCGGTAGGAGACCTTCCTGCTCCGAACCCGTCAGCTAACCCGGTAGGCGAGAAGGAAGGAAAGGAGAGCGCCCCCGTGGCGTCGAACCGGCCTGCCCCCGAGGCCCCCACGTTCTCCTACGGCTCCGCCGAAGCACCCGCTTTCGGCGTCGAGCAGGAGAGCTGGGAGGAGTGGAACCCCACCGAGGAGTCCGTCCGCCCCGTCCGCGGCAAGCACCGCGTCGCACGGCAGCGCGGCGGACTCGCCCGCAGCTCCACGGTCCTCGGCGTCGGCGTGATCGCCGCTGTCGGCGCGGGCGGCATCGCCACCGCGCAGGGCGGCAAGCCCGCGGTCCAGATCTCCATGCCCGACCTCTCGGCCGTCAAGGACTCGCTGCCGGAGGCCAAGTCGCTGCCCGGCGTGGGCGCGCTGATATCCGACGACTCCGACACCACCCCGGCCGCCGCGGCCGCCCCGCTCACCACCATGGGCACCGGCAGCGGACAGTCGGACGCCGGCGAGACGCTGCGCGCCCGCATCATGCAGCAGGCCGAGACGCAGCAGGACGCCGCCGACGCCGCCCAGAAGCAGGCCGCCGAAGAGGCCGCCGCGCGGCAGGCCGCCGAGGAAGCCGCCGAGAAGCAGAAGGCCGCCGAGACCAAGGCCGCCGCCGAGAAGAAGGCGGCCGAGGAGGAGGCGCGCAAGAAGGCCGAGGCCGAGCGCCTCGCCAAGCTCGCCAAGAGCTACAAGATCCCTGTCGCCTCCTACACGCTCACCGGCACGTTCGGGCAGCCCGGCGCCATGTGGTCCTCCGGCTACCACACGGGTCTGGACTTCGCCGCTCCCACAGGTACCCCGATCTACGCCATCCACTCCGGCACCATCACCGAGGCCGGCTGGAACACCGCGTACGGCTACCGCACGGTCCTCACCCTCGACGACGGCACCGAGCTGTGGTTCTGCCACCAGTCGTCGATGAACGTCACGGTGGGCCAGAAGGTCACCACCGGCGACGTCATCGGCCGCGTGGGCGCCACCGGCAATGTCACCGGGCCCCACCTGCACCTGGAGGTCCACCCCGGCGGGCAGGCCACCGGCATCGATCCGGCCGCCTGGCTGCGCGGCAAGGGCCTCACCCTCTGACGTCCGCCCCCGATCTCCGGCGGTCCTGGCGGCAACCCCCCGACGTCAGGGCTGCCGGTTCCCCCGTGCCCGGGGGCTGACCTCGGCGTCTACGGAATATCGCATTCTGTCCGGGTGTTGAGCCGACACATGACTTCTCTTCGCAAGCTCGGCTCCTCGGACCTCGAGGTCTTCCCCCTCTCCCTCGGCGGCAACGTCTTCGGCTGGACCGCCGACGAGGCCACCTCGTTCGCGGTGCTCGACGCGTACGTCGCCGGGGGCGGCAACTTCATCGACACCGCGGACTCGTACTCGGCCTGGGTCGACGGCAACGAGGGCGGCGAGTCGGAGACCATCATCGGCAAGTGGCTCGCCTCCCGCGGCCACCGCGACGACCTCGTCGTCGCGACCAAGGTCGCCCGCCACCCCGACTTCAAGGGCCTGCGCGGCGCGAACATCAAGGCCGCCGCCGACGCCTCCCTCAAGCGCCTGGGCACCGACCACATCGACCTGTACTACACGCACTTCGACGACGACGAGACGATCCCCGTCGAGGAGATCATCGGCGCGCTCGACGAGCTGGTGAAGGCGGGCAAGGTGCGCAACATCGCCGCTTCCAACATCTCGCCCGCGCGGCTCCAGGAGTCCCTCGACTTCTCCGACCGCGAGGGCGTCGCCCGCTACGTCGCCATCCAGCCGCACTACAACCTCGTCTCGCGCGACACGTACGAGGGCGCCCGCCAGGACATCGCCTCGCGCGCCGGCCTCGGCGCCGTCCCGTACTACGCGCTCGCGTCGGGCTTCCTGACCGGCAAGTACCGTCCGGGCGCCACCGTCGACAGCGCGCGGGCCGCCGGTGCCGGCCAGCACCTGGAGACCGAGCGCGGCCGCAAGGTGCTCGCCGCCCTCGACGAGGTCGCGCAGGCCCACGGCGCCGAGATCGCCACGGTCGCCCTGGCCTGGCTCGCCGCGCAGCCCACCGTGGCCGCGCCGATCGCCTCGGCCCGCGTCGTGGAGCAGCTCCCCGCGCTGCTCGCGGTCGCGGACCTGGAGCTGACCGACGCCGAGGTCCGGTCGCTGACGGCGGCTTCCGCGTAGGTCGCGGGTCCTCAGTACCGGTACGGGTTGTACGCGGGGCCGTGCGTCAGCGCCGGGCCCGCGTACACCGGCGGCAGCCACACCGGGGCCGCCGCCCGTGACCCGTACGCGAGCGCGGCCCGCGCGTAGCCGCGCCGCTCCCACAGCGCGTCCAGCAACTGCCGTTCCCGTACGACGTAGTCGGCGCCGGCCCGGCCCCTGCGGCCGCGGTGGCGGAGCAGCGCGAGCGTCGTCGCGTACGACTCGTACTCGGCGACCGCCGCGGCCGCCGTCCGGCCGCCGTAGTGCGCGGCGTACTCCCGCGCCAGGCGCCGCGCCTTGAGCGAGCCGAGGGCGAACGGCTCGGGCGGTGCCAGCCAGCCCGCCGCGACGTACGCGGGCAGCTCCTGCCGCACGGCGCGCAGTTCGCGCTGGCGGACGAAGACCGCGAGCCAGGTCAGCAGGCCGAACACCGGCACCATGAAGGCCGCGTACACGGCGAAGAATCCGTACTCGCCGAGCGACGACGAGCCGTTCCAGAAGGCGTGCATGCCCATCGCGGCCAGCAGCCCGCCGAGCGGGAGCAGCAGGCGGCGGGCCCGGCCGCGGTCGGGCGCCATGACGGACGCGATGCCGAAGCCGATACCGGTGAGCACCGTGAACAGCGGGTGCGCGAACGGCGACATGACGATGCGGACGAAGAACGTCGCGGCGGTGACCGAGCTGAGCCCGGGGCCCGTGCCCGTGAGCTGGTCGGTGCCGAAGGCGTTGCCGAGATAGAGGATGTTCTCGGTGAACGCGAAGCCGGTCGCGGTGACGCCGGCGATGACGACCCCGTCGACGATCCCGTGGAAGTCCCGTCTGCGGAAGAGGAAGACGAGCAGCACGGCCGCAGCCTTCGCGGACTCCTCGACGATCGGGGCGATGACGGTCGCGCCGAGGGTGTCGGCGCGGGACGGGTCGGCGGTGGCGGTCTCGATCCACCGGGTCGCGAAGCTGTTGGCGACGATCGCTATCAGGGCGGCCGCGCAGGCGCCCCAGGCGAAGGAGAAGATCACGTTCCGCCAGGGTCCGGGCCGCACCCGGTCCAGCCAGCGGAACGCGGCTATGAGCAGCGGGACGGGCAGCACGGCCAGCCCGAGCCCGACCAGGAACCCTTCGGTGCCGGTCTGTTCGCGTACGAGGGCGAGGATGACGACCCCGGACAGCGCGAGCAGGGTCGCGAGCGCGGTGACCCGCACGCCCTTCCGCTCCCACCACCGCGGATGCGGGACCGCGCCGCCGGGGGCGGGGTCCTGGTGGTGCGGATAGGCGGGGTACGGGTCCACGGATTGACCCTAACGAGGGATGCGGAGCGCCGCGACGGGGCGTCGGAACGCTGCGGCTCAGCGGCGCCTGAACAGCAGGTCGTGCACTACATGCTGCTTGTCCAGACCCTTGCCCTCGAAACGGGTCAGCGGGCGGAAATCGGGGCGGGGCGCGTAGCCGCCGTCGGCGATCGTGTTCGCGTAGTCGGGGTGGGCGGTGAGCACGTCGAGCATCTGCTCGGCGTAGTCCTCCCAGTCCGTCGCGCAGTGCACGAGGGCGCCCGGCTTGAGCGGCCCGGCCACCAGGGAGAGGAACTCCGGCTGGATCAGCCGCCGCTTGACGTGGCGCTTCTTGGGCCAGGGGTCGGGGAAGTAGACGCGCAGCCCGTCGAGGCTGTCATCGGGGAGCATCGCGCGCAGCAGGATGATCGCGTCGCCGTTCGCCACCCGTACGTTGGTGAGGCCGGCCTGGTCCGCGAGGTTCAGGAGGTTGCCCTGGCCCGGCGTGTGCACGTCGACGGCGAGGATGCCGGTCGACGGGTCGTCGGCCGCCATCTGGACCGTGGCCTCGCCCATGCCGAAGCCGATCTCCAGGACGATCCGCTCGACGCCGGAGAACATCCCGGGCAGGTCGAGGACCCGCTGCCCGTCGATGTCCAGGCCCCACTTGGGCCACAGCCGTTGCAGCGCGTCGGCCTGTGCGGTGGTGACCCGGCTGCGGCGCGGCTGGAAACTCCGGATCCGCCGCTCGAAGTGCGACCCGGCGGGATCGGGCTTGGGCCCGTCGGGGAACCGGGGCTCATTGGGGCGGACGGGCACGGGGCCGTGGCCGGCGGCGGGCTCGGCGGCGTGGGCTTGGGCTTCAGACGACTCAGACACAGTGCGCCTGATTTTACGGACTCCGGGAGGGCCGGGCCTCTCCGGTGGCTTCGGTCCGGGGCGGAGCGCCGGAACCGCGCCACGAGGGCCGGGCCGCGTCCCGAGGGCCGGGCCGCGTCCCGAGGGCCGGAACCGCGCCACGAGGGCCGGGCCGCTCCGGCGACTCCGGATCGGGGGCGGTGTCCTGGAACATCGGCGATCGGTCCGGGGGCGGGGCGGGGCGCCGGAGCCTCGGCGATCGGTCCGGGGCGGGGCGGGGCCCTGGAACATCGGCGACGAAGGTCGGGCCTCTCCGGTGGCTTCGGTCCGGGGTGGTGTCCTGGAACTTCGGCGACGAAGGTCGGGTCGCTAGGTGGCTCGGTCCGGGGCGGGGCCGCGGAGCCTCGGCCACGACGGCCTGGCCGCACCGGTGGCTTCGGCCGGGGGCGGAGACCCTGGGCCCCGGGCGCGACGGCCCGCACGTTCACAGCAGGGCCAGGGCCCGTCGCGCGACCTCCCGGCCGATGGGCAAGGACGCCGTGGCCGCCGGAGAGGGCGCGTTCAGCACATGGACCGCGCGCTCCCCCTCCCGGATCAGGAAGTCGTCCACCAGCGTCCCGTCCCGGAGCACCGCCTGCGCCCTGACCCCCGCGTCGGCGCGGACCATGTCCTGCGGATCGACCGCCGGCACCAGCCTGCGCACCGCGTCCGTGAACGCCCGCTTGGAAGCGGAGCGCCTGAGCTCTCCCGCCCCGTACCGCCAGTGCTGCCGCGCTATCCGCCACGACCCCGGCCACGCCAGCGTCCCGGCCAGCTCGCCGGGGCGTACGACACTCCAGCGGTAGCCCTCGCGGGCCAGCGCCGGTACCGCGTTCGGTCCCACGTGGACGCCGCCGTCGATGCCGCGCGTGAGGTGCACGCCGAGAAAGGGGAACGCCGGGTCCGGCACCGGGTACACCAGGCCCCGCACCAGCTCGGGCCGGGCCAGCTCGTAGTACTCGCCCCGGAACGGAACGATCCGCATCTTCGGGTCGTCCCCGGTCAGGCGCGCGACCCGGTCGCACTGCAACCCGGCGCAGTTCACCAGGACCCGGCCCCGGACGATCTCCCCGGCAGCCGTCCGCACGGCCACGCCGAGCCCGGCCCGCCGGTCGATCTGCACCACGTCGGCCCCGTAGCGGATGTCCGCCCCGGACGACTCGGCGAGCCGCTCGGCGACGGCGCGATAGTCCGCGATACCGGTCGTGCCGACATGGATGGCGGCGAGCCCGCGCACCTCGGGCTCGTACTCCTGGATCTGCGCGGGGCCCAGCTCCCGCACCGGAATACCGTTCTCCCTGCCGCGCTGGACGAGGGCGTGCAGGCGCGGCAGCTCGTCGCGCCCGGTGGCGACGATCAGCTTCCCCGTGACCTCGTGCGGCACCCCGTACTCGGCGCAGAACTTGACCATCTCGGCCGCTCCGCGCACCGCGAACCGCGCCTTGAGCGACCCGGGCCGGTAGTAGATCCCGCTGTGGATCACACCGCTGTTGCGCCCGGTCTGGTGCCGGGCGGGCCCGGCCTCCTTCTCCAGGACGACGACCCGCGTCCCCGGCGCGGCCCGCGAGACGGCATAGGCGGTGGAGAGCCCGACGATCCCCCCGCCGACCACCAGCACGTCCCCGTCATACGCAGCCGTCCCCACCAGGCCTCACCTCCACGCCCTGCATCTTGCCCGACGCCACTGACAATCCAACCGGGACGCCCGCATCGCAGTACCTACGCCGGAGCCATCAGCAGGGGCCGCGCCCGCTCGCGCAGCTCCACCACCCGCGGCTCGTCCCCGTACGGCTCCAGGCGGTGCAGCAGGTCCCGTACGTACTCCGTGGTCCGCGCGGACGAGATCCGTCCGGCCACCTCCAGCGCCCGGGTGCCCTGCTCGCAGGCCGCGTCCAGGTTCCCCGACTCCAGCTCGGCGACGGCCGACACCACGAGCCGCAGGCCGTGCGAGCGCACGAACTCCTCCGTCGGCTTCGACAGCGCCTGCTCGGTGAAGCGGCGCACCTGTCGCGGTGCCTTCAGGTCGCGGTAGCACTCGGCCGCGTCCGCCGCGAAGCGGTCGTAGGAGTAGAAGCCGAGCCAGGAGGGGTCGCTGTCGCCGTCCCGTGCCCGCTCCAGCCAGCCCTCGGCGGCCCGCAGCGCCGCACCCGCCGCGTGCGCGTCACCGGCGCGTGCGTGCGCGCGTGCCTCGATGAGCCGGAAGAAGCTCATGGTCCTGGCGGTCGCGAGCCCCCGGTTGCGCTCGATCGCGGCCTGCGCGAGGTCGACGCCCTCGTCCCCGAACCCGCGGTAGGTGGCCTGGAGCGACATGGAGGCGAGCACATAGCCGCCGAGCGGCACGTCGGCCGCGGCCCGCGCCAGCCTGAGCGCCTGGATGTAGTACCGCTGCGCGGCCTCCTGCTGCCCGGTGTCGAACGCCATCCAGCCCGCGAGCCGCGTCAGTTCGGCCGTCGCCCCGAAGAGCGAACGGCCGACGTCGTCCGAGTACGAGCCGAGGAGCAGCGGGGCCGCCTCGACCCGCAGGCACTCCGGCACCATCGACGAACGCCAGTCACCGCCCCCGTACTTGGAGTCCCAGCGCCGTGCGTCCTGGGCGGCCTCGCGCAGCTTCTGCACATCGCTGTGGCCGACCTTCTGGACCTTCTGGGGCGCCTCCTCGGCGCCCTCCACCACATGGTGCGGCTCCCGCGCGACCGACGAGTCGGCCGGCGTTATCAGCCACCGGGAGGCGGGGGTCGCGTAGGCGCTCACCGCGAAGGAACCGGCCAGCGACTGCCAGATCCCGCCGCTGCCCGCCCGGCGCCCGGCGAGGTCGAGCCGGTACAGCTCGGTCGCCGACCGCACCGCGGCCTGGACGTCGCGCGGGAACGCGAGACCCACCTCGGGCGCGGGATCCGCGTCGGCGAGGCCGATCTCGTGCAGCGGCACCGGCCTGCCGAGCTTCTGGCCGATGGCGGCGGCGATCAGGTGCGGGGCAGCGCCCTGCGGCACCATGCCCTTCGACACCCAGCGCGCCACCGACGTCTTGTCGTAGCGAAGTGTCAACCCGCGTTGGGCGCCAAGGTCGTTGACGCGGCGTGCGAGTCCTGCGTTGCTGATTCCCGCGAGGGCGAGAACGGTGCCGAGTTTCTCGTTCGGCCCGCGTTGCTCCCTGGACATGCGCCACCCCTCGACACAGACGGCTGCCGAGCCAGGCAGCTACGCCGGAAGAAGAGCCCGACTCGATCTGGCATAACCGCGCGGCATTCGTACACCCAGCGTAGTTCGCCGCATCCCAAGCGTTAAGGGCGTGGTTCCGGATGGCGGGATTGTTGTCCGTACTGAAGTACGGCGCAGGCCACGCCGTGTGACCGTGTGCTCCGGCCGTGGTGCCGTGCGCCCGTGCGTGCGCTCTTACCCGGACCCCCGGTGAGCGCTTGCATGAGACCTGCGTGGGTCGGCCCGCTGTACTGGATCCAGTGGGCTGGGGGACACCGCCGCCTACATCCCCGCGGGCGGCGGACCGGTCCGGGAGGCGAACTACGCCTCCCGGACTGTGCGTTGCGCGCTGTGGCCGAAGCGGGGTGTCCAGCTCCGGCCATCACGGGCCGATTTGGCCGAATCTCGACCCCGTCGTCCTGCGTCGCGGGGGTAGTGCCACGGTTCAACCACCGCTCAAAAGGGGCGCATTCGGGAGCGCAGAGGCCATTTCGCGCTCCTCACTTGCCCCCTCTTCGACGCCTCCTTCGTGGCAGCATGGGGACCTCCTGGTTGTCCACAGCTTGTGGAGGCGGCGATGCGGTGGTTGGTGGGGTGGAGCAGTACCGCCCCCGGGGCGCTCGCCCTCGGCTCCGCGGGGGCCACCGGCACGGAGGGCGAGACGGTACACCCGGTCGGGTCCCAACTCCTGTGGGGCGACCCGGATCCGCTGTGGGCGGTCGGCGACTGGCGCCCCGACGAAGTACGCATCGTGAAGGCCGACGACCAGACCCGGATCGCGGTGCTCGGCGTGTGCGGCGCCTCCGACGAACAACTGCGCGTGGGCCTGTTCGCCGCGCGCGGCGGCGCCCTGCGCCACCTCACGGCCTGGCCCGGCAGCTACACCGCGGTCGTCCAAGTGGGCCGCCGCGTCATGGTGGTGGGCGATCTGGCGGGCGCGCGGCCGGTGTTCTACACCCCGTGGGCGGGCGGCACGGCGTACGCGACGGCGGCGCTCCCGCTCGCCGACCTCATCGAGGCCCACCTGGACGTCGGCCACCTGGCGGCGCTGCTCGCCGCCCCGGACGTCCCCGAAGCGCTGCACGACTCGACGCCGTACCAGGGCGTGCGCCGCATCCCGCCCGGCCACGCGCTGGTCCTGCGCGCGGGCGCCCGCGAGATCGCCGGCTACGAGGCCGTGGCGTCCCTCGCGGTGGCCGCGCCCTCCGGGGACCCGGAGCGCGCCGTGGACGGCGTCAGGGACGCCCTCGTGGACGCGGTACGGACCCGGCTCGCCGCACCCCGGCACGTACCGGGCACCGACCTGGACCCGGGGCCCGTGCCCGGCATGGGACCGGCCGAGCGCCGCGCGGCCCGCGGCATGCCCGTGCCCGGCATCGGCGCCGACCTCTCCGGCGGCCCGGCCTCCGGCACCCTCGCGCTGCTCGCGGCGGGGCTGCCCGGCATGCCCGGCACGGTCCTCGGCCACGGCACGGGAGCCGGCGAGCGCCTCCTCGCGGTGACCTTCAACGACATCTCGACCGCGACGTCCCACCACGAGGCGGAACTGGAGCGGGCCGGGGCGATCGCGGCCAACCCCCGCCTCCACCACGTGGTGGTGGCGGCGGGCGAGGAGGCCCTGCCCTACGCCGACCTGGAGGGGCCGCTCACCGACGAGCCCAGCTCCGCCCTCGTCACCGCGGCCCGGCACCGCGCCCGCCTCGCCTCCGGCAGCGCCGACCACTTCACCGGCTACGGCGCGCGCCAGGTCCTCGACGCCCATCCGGCGCGCCTGGCCGACCTGTTGATGGACCGGCGGCGCCGCTCGATGCTGCGGCCGGTCGCGGCGCTCACGAAGGCGGACGGTTCGTTCACCGTTCCGGCCCGCGTCTACGGAGCGGCCAGAAAGCTCGCCCGTACGTCCTACAAGGCGGGCCTCGACGGTCTCGCCGACCGCCTGCTGCACCGCCGCTTCGACGAGCCGGGCGGTGCCGTCGGCGCGTCCCTCGCCGCGCTCGCGTGGGCCAGACCCGGGCCCGCCGCGCGCTGGCTGACCGGTGAGGCCCTGGCTGAAGTATCGGTTCGCCTACAGGAGGGGACGACGCGGCCAGGGGCGGCCCGGGGCAGCGGCCCGGAGAGTTCCGGGCCCGCGCCGCCCTCGCCCGGCACGCGTCCGACCTGCGCATCCTCGAACAGGCGGCGGAGGTCCGCTTCCAGCGCCTGCACGCCCCGTTCCTCGACAACCAGGTGGTCCGCGCCTGCCGCGCCCTGCCCGAGTCCCTGCGCGTCCAGCCCGGCGCCCGCGCGGCGATCCTGCGCACCGTCCTGGAAGGCGCCGGCGTCAGCGACCTGCCGCCGGGGTGGGGCGCCCCGTCCCACGCCACCTCCGCGGCGGCGGCCCGCACCGGCCTGCGCGTCTCGGCGGACACCCTCATCGCCCTGTTCGACACCCCGCTGCTGGCCCAGACCGGACTCATCGAGGCCCGCGTCGTGCGCAAGGCCCTGCGCGCCGCCGCCGACGGCGAACCCCTGCCCCTCGACGGCCTCGCGGACCTCGTCGCCCTGGAGCTGTGGCTGCGCCGCCTCCTGTCCCGGCGCGGCACCTGCTGGACCGGCACCCCGGCCCGCGCGCGTGCCGTCCCCACCGGCAGCGTCGTACCGGAGAGGGCCTTGGGGGCGGGCACGTCCTGACCGGACCTGCCTCGGGGCCTGCCTTCGGGGCCTGCCTCCGGGTCCCGCCTCGGGGTCCCGCCTTCGGGTCCCGCCCGAGGGACCGTCCTGGGCGGACCCGCCCCGGGCATCGGCTCCCGCCCGCCGCCACGTCCTGGGCGGACCCACCCGGTGGCCCCGGCCCCCGCCCGAGGGCACATCCGGAGCGGACCCGTCCCCTGGCCCCGCCCGAGGCCCGCTCAAAAGGTCGGGTGTCCCGGGGCCGCCTCGGCGACAATGCCCAGGTGCAGTACACGATCCTGGGAACCACGCAGGCACACGACGACGGCACCCCCGTACCCGTAGGGGGGCCGCGGCTGCGTGCCCTGCTCGCGTCCCTGGCCCTGCACGTCCCGCACGCCGCGCCGACCGACGCCCTCATCGACGACGTCTGGGCGGACGATCCGCCCGCCGACGCCCCGGCCGCCCTCCAGGCCCTCGTCGGGCGGCTGCGCCGGGCGCTCGGCAAGGACGCGATCACCTCGCAGGCGGGCGGCTACCGGCTCGCGGCGACCCGCGACGACATCGACCTGTACGTCTTCGAGCGCCTGGTCAGGGAAGGCACCGCGGCCCTCGGCGCGGACGATCCGGAGACGGCCGCCCGCACCCTGCGCGAAGCCCTCGCCCTGTGGCAGGGCCCGGCCCTCGCCGACCTCCCCGACCACAGCGCGGGCACCCGCCCCGAGGCCCAGCGCCTGGAGGCCACCCGCGCGCGCGTGAGCGCCGACCTGCGGCTGGGCCGCGCCGCCGAACTCGTACCGGAACTGCGGGAACTCACCGCGGCCCACCCGTACGACGAGCCGCTGCACGCCCTGCTCATCCGCGCCCTGCGCGCCGCGGGCCGGGGCGCCGACGCGCTCGCCGCGTACGAGGAGGCCCGCCGCACGCTCGCGGACGGCCTCGGCGCCGACCCCGGACCCGAACTCGTCGCGCTGCACGCGGAGTTGCTGGCCGAGCCCGCCCCGCGAGCCACGCCCGCCCCGCACACCGCATCCGCACCCCGGGCCCCCTCCGGACCTTCCGTCGCACGGCCCCCGGCCAGGACCGGCAACCTGCGCCCCCGCCTGAATTCCTTCGTCGGCCGGGAACCCGAACTCGACGCGATCCGTTCCGACTTGCGAGGAGCACGCCTGGTCACGCTCACGGGCCCGGGTGGCTCCGGCAAGACCCGCCTGGCAGAGGAGGCCGCCTTCCCGGCCGCCGGCGCCTGGCTGGTCGAGCTGGCGCCGCTCGAGGACCCGCGGGCGGTCCCGGGCGCGGTCGTCAGCGCACTGGACCTGCGGGAGACGACTCTGATCACGAGCGAGATGTCCGTATCGCCGCACGACGATCCGACCCGGTTCCTCATCGAGCACTGCGCCCAGCGCACCCTGCTCCTGATCCTTGACAACTGCGAGCATGTGATCGACGCGGCAGCCGAGCTGGCGGAGACCCTCCTCACCCACTGCCCGGGCCTCACGATCCTCGCCACCAGCCGCGAACCCCTCGGCGTACCGGGGGAGTCCGTCCGCCCCGTCGAGCCGCTGCCACCGGACCCGGCCCACCGCCTGTTCACCGAGCGGGCCGCCACGGTCAGCCCCGGCTTCGACCCCAGCCAGGATCCACAGGCCATCGCCGAGATCTGCCGCCGCCTCGACGGCCTGCCGCTCGCCATCGAGCTGGCGGCCGCCCGGCTCCGGCTGCTCACGCCCCGCCAGATCGCGGACCGCCTCGACGACCGCTTCCGCCTGCTGACCAGCGGCAGCCGCACCGTGCTGCCCCGCCAGCAGACCCTGCGCGCGGTCGTCGACTGGTCCTGGGAGCTGCTCGACGAGCGCGAGCGCACCGTGCTGTGCGAGCTCTCCGTCTTCGCGGGCGGCTGGGACCTGGAGGCGGCCGAGACGGTCTGCTCCCCGCAGGGCGCCGCCGACATCGTCGGCTCCCTCGTGGACAAGTCCCTGCTGATCGCCACCCCGGCCGCCCGCGGGGCGTCCGGCATGCGCTACCGGATGCTGGAGACCATCCACGAGTACGCCACCGAGCGCGCCGCCGAGACCCCCGGGCTCCAGCGGGACGCCGAGCGCCGCCACCTCGCGTACGTGCGCGCGCTGGTCGCGGAGGCCGACCCCAAGGTGCGCTCCGCCGAACAGCTCCCGTGGATCCAGCGCCTGGAGACGGAGCTGGACAACATCCGCGCGGCCCTGCACCGCGTCACGTCCTCGCCCGACCTGATCGACGAGGAGACGGCGATCGCCGTGGCGCTGCACATGGGCTGGTTCTGGTGGCTGCGCAACTACCGCCCCGAGGGCTCGGAGTGGGTCGAGGCCGTCATCAAGCTGATGCCGGACCGCACGGCTCCGGACGACCCGGCGGACCCGCTGTACTGGCCCCGGATGAATCTGCGGCTGCTCGCCCTGTTCCTGATCTCCGAGTCGCATCCCCATCAGGCCGTCGCCAGTGACGAGGACCGCGCGTACGTGGACCGTGTGCGCGCCGCCTTCGCGCCCCCCAGCCGCATGGGCGCCCGGTTCCCGGGGATCATCTGGCCCTTCTCGCTCTTCCTCACGGAGAACGTGCGGGACGTGCGCGCGGCGCTGGACTCCGCCGTCGCCAACTGCCGCCGCTACGGCGGCGACTGGGAGGTCGGCGTCACCCTCATGTTCCGTACGCACACGGCGGTCGACGCGCCGGGCAACATGCGGGGGGTGGACGAGGACCTCGCCGAGCTGCGGGACATCAGCCGGCGGGTGGGCGACCGCTGGATGCGGGCGCAGGTACTCAGCGCCGCGGGCGAGGCCGACATGGGGCGCGGCCGCTTCCAGGAGGCGAAGACCGAGTACGAGGAGGCGCTGCGGCTCGCCTACGAGGTGGGGGCGTACGCCGAGACGCCGTTCCTGATGGCGCGCCTCGCCGAGATCGCCTTCCGCGCGGGCGAGCGGGAGGACGCGCAGCGGATCCTCGACGCGGCGAGCGAGGAGGCGGAGCAGTACGGGACCAAGGACAGCGAGGCGTTCGCCGCGCTGCTGCGGGCCCAACTCGCCCTTTCCGACGGGCAGGTGGCCCGCGCGCGCGAGCTGTGCGGGATCTCCCGCAGGGTGGCCCGCGAGGGCACACCGCCGCCGCAGTTCATCGCGGCGCTCACCTTGGTCGACGCGCGGTCCACGGCCGCCGAGTCGGGTCCGCAGGCCGGTCTCGCGCTCCTCGCCGAGGCGCTGGCGGACGAGCTCCTCGACCGCTGTTCGGAGGCGGTCGGCGCGGCCCTGGTGGACGTCGGCGCCGAACTCCTGGCCCGCTGCGGCGACATGGCGCGCGCGGCACGCCTGTTCGCGTTCTCGGAGGTGCTCCGCGGGGGCCGGCCGCGGCCCATGCCGGAGCGCGAGGAGTGCGCCGCCGTCGAGGCCGAGGTGCGGGCCTCCCTCGGTGCCGAGCGGTACCTGTCCGAGTGCGCGGCGGGCGCCGCCCTCACCAGGCCCGAGGTCCTGGCCGAGCTCAGCCGCAGGTGAAGCGGGACTCCGCCCAGTCGGCGAGGGCCACCGAGCCGAACGGGGTGTGGGGTTCGACCACGAGCCTGATCGTCTTCGCCCCCGCCAGGTTCACGTGCACCGGCACCGCCGGGTCGTGGCCGTGGACCACCGGCGACTGCCAGGCCCGCGCTCCGTCGACGTAGACGGAGAACCGGACGGCGCCCAGGCCCAGCGTCATGTCGTCGACGCCGGCGACCGCGTCGTACGCCGTGCAGCCGCGGTTCAGGTCGATGGTGACCGAGGACTGCGCGTGCACCGAGACCCCGTTCGCGTACTGCTTGTTGCCGATCGACAGGCCGTAGCGCTGCCACACCCAGCTGCTCTCGCCGAGCCGCATCTCGGGCTTGGTGCCGTCGCCGAGTGCGCCGTACGCCAGCTGGTTCCACTGGTAGACGGCCGGGGGCGCCGGCGGGGGAGTCGGCTTCGGGGTCGGCGTCGGGGTGGGCTTCGGCTTCGGTTTCGGCTTGGGGGGCGTCGGCTTGGGGTGGGCTTGGGCTTCGGCGTGGGGGTGGGCGTCGGCTTCGGGGTCGGCGTCGGGGTGGGCTCCGGCGCCGGGGCTCGGGCCGCTGCTTCGCGGGCTCCGGCGACGGCTTCTGCGGCACGATCGGCTGCGAGACCGGCGGCTTCTCCTGCTTCGCCTCCGGCTCGGCCTTCTTCGGCTCGGCGCCGGTGAGCGCGATCGCCAGCGCCGCGGCGGTCGCGGCCGCCACCACACCGGCCGCGATCCCGGCCTTCGCGGGCGCGCCGAGCCCTCGGAGGCGGCGGCGCCACCGGCCGCACCGCCCGACGAGCCACCCGACGCCGCGGCCGCACCCGCGGCCCCCGCGCCCGCCGCACCCGCGGCGCCACCGCCGATGAGGGCGGCGGCCTTCGCGTACCCGGCGGCACCGAACCAGCCGATGACCGCGATCGGCACGACACCGGGGATGCCGCTGGCGACTTCCTTGATCTGCCCGGCCGCGAGGCGGCACTTGGCGCACTCCTCCAGGTGCTTGCGCAGGCCGCGCTCGGCCCGGGTGCGCAGGCTGCCGCGGGCGTACGCGCCGAGCCGGTCCGCGTACCGGGAGCACTCCTCGGACTCGGTCAGCGTGGCCGAGACGTGCGCCTGGAGGTAGGCCTCCTTGAGGCCCTCGCGGGCGCGCTTGGCGAGCACCCGGGTGCCGTTGGCGTCGAGGCCGAAGAGCGTGGCGACGTCACTGGGCGACTCGTCCTCGACCTCGGTGTGCCACAGCACGGCCTGCCAGCGCTCGGGCAGTGAGCGGAAGGCCTGCATGGCCATCGACTGCTCGGCCTCGTGCATGGCGAGGACGTCGGCGCCGAGGTCGAGGGTGTCGTCGTCGGACACCTCGTTCGTCCGGGAGGCCTGCGCGGCGAACACCGCGAAGTCATCTACCAGATGTTCCCTTTTGGCCGACTTCGTCCACCCCGCGGCGACGCGTCGCACGGTGGTCAGCAGATAGGCGCGCACGGCGTGCTCGGGCCCGCTGCCGCCGCGCACGGCCTGGAGCATGCGGGCGAAGACCTCGGCGGTCAGGTCGTCGGCGGTGTGCCCGTCCCGGCAGCAGGTGCGGGCGTAGCGGCGTACGGCGGCGGCGTGCCTGCGGTACAGCTCCTCGTACGCGGTGTCGTCGCCCCCACGCATCCGCCCGATCAAGTCGGCGTCGGAGGAGGGAGGTTCACCCGGTCCGCTCTCGCGCTGCGCCGGGACGGACGCCTCGGCCCCGGTCCCGGCCCGTGCCGCGCCCGACGCCCGCCCGGGGCCGCCCTGGCTCGGCACCTGCTGGACCACGGGTTCCCCGGCGCTCTCCCCCTCACCGTCCGACCGCTGCTCGTCCCGCCCGTCAACGCTCATCGCGGAAAGCCCCCGACCCCACACTCTGACCCGACCACCGGGAAAGAGTGCCACACGGGCCGAGTGCGGAGCGGGTCCCTGCACGGCAACCACTCATCCGTGGAGACTTCCCGGACCTGAGCACTACGGCTCACCCGTACGGGGAAGGATCAACGAACTGTCCGTGTAAGGGAGTTGACCGCGAGCGGCGCGATCCTGCCGCCCGCGGTCACCTCACCCGACGTGCTATGCGGGCCGCGAGCGCAGCCCTTCCAGAAGGATGTCCAGCAGCCGCGAGGACGCCGCCTGCTGCTGCGCCGCGTCCGGCAGCGAGGGCGCCGCCGTCGCGATGACGAGCAGCACGTCCGAGACGGTCACGTCCGACCGCAGTTCGCCGGCCTCGCGCGCCCGGTCCACGAGCCGCCCCACGACCTCGAGCAGCGCCGCCGCCCCCGCGTCGTCCGCGGGCACACCGTCCTGCACCGGCGTCCGCTGCTCCACGAGCCGCAGCTCGGGCCCGTCCGCCGCGGCCCGCTGCTGCGGAACCCTGGTCTCGTCCCGCTCGGCGCCTTCGTCCGCGACGCCCACGCGCAGCACCTGGGGCGGCAGCAGCCGGCCCGCGCCCGAGGCCACCGAGGTCCGCAGGAAGCGCGAGAGCGCCGACCACGGCTCGTCCTCCTGGCCGAGCGCCGTCCGCGCCTGGTCGGTCAGCCGGGAGGTCTCCTCCTCGGCGATCCGTCGCACCAGTACGTCCTTGCTGGGGAAGCGCCGGTAGACCGTGCCCACACCGACGCGGGCGCGACGCGCCACGTCCTCCATGGGTGCCCCGTACCCCAGCTCGCCGAAGACCTCGCGGGCCGCGCGCAGCACGTGTTCGAGATTGCGCTGTGCGTCCACGCGCAGGGGCGTGTTGCGCGAACTGTCGCTCGCACCGCGCCCGTTGGCGCCTCCGGCGACGCCCGAAGGCGCGACGGCAGACGCTGAGGTCCAATGAGAGTCCTGAATGTGCATATGTGTTCCCCCGGTAATGACGTCTCCCCCCGGAGACACTCCCCGTCATTGTCAGCCGGAGCGTGAGGAACAGACAGCGATTTCCGGGTCCGCCTGACGGGCCCGCCAGTGCATCCCCCGACACCCCGACAGCACACGAACATAGTTGAGCGGGAGTCAATTCAGAAGGGGCAGGTTCCGCACAGAGCGCCCCCCGAACGGAGTACCCGCCGTTTCCGCCCCGATTGCACCCCTGTCGTCCACCCCCCGTGCGCCCCCTGACCTGCGGACCTTTCCCAGCCCCCGGTCGGCCGCCGGACCGGTACGAGCCCTTCCGTTCCGTCACACAAATTGTCGGGGCTGTGGACAAACACAAGGGGCCGATGCGTCATGGGAGGGTGAGGGCTGCAAACAAGCGGGGGACGACCCCCGAACCCCCGAGGGGTGCGCGCATTCTCGTTGTCGGCGGCGGCTACGTCGGGATGTACACGGCCCTGCGCCTCCAGAAGAAGCTCAAACACGAGCTCAGGAGCGGCGCGGTGGAGATCGTCGTGATCACCCCCGACCCGTACATGACGTACCAGCCGTTCCTGCCCGAGGCCGCCGCGGGCTCCATCTCGCCGCGCCACGTCGTCGTCCCGCTGCGCCGCGTCCTCGACCAGTGCCACGTCATCGTCGGCGAGGTCGTCGCCGTCGACCACACCAAGCGCAGCGCCACGTACACCACCCTCGCCAGCGACGAGGAGGGCACCGGCCCGGCCGCGCTCCCGTACGACGAACTGGTCCTCGCGCCCGGCTCGATCTCGCGCACCCTCCCGGTCCCCGGACTCGCCGACCACGGCATCGGGTTCAAGACGGTCGAGGAGGCCGTCGGCCTGCGCAACCACGTCATCGAGCAGCTCGACATCGCGTCCTCCACCCGCGACCCGGCGATCCGCGACGCGGCGCTCACCTTCGTCTTCGTGGGCGGCGGGTACGCGGGCGTCGAGGCGCTCGGCGAGCTGGAGGACATGGCCCGGTACGCGGCGAAGTACTACCACAACGTGAAACCCGAGGACCTGAAGTGGATCCTCGTCGAGGCCAGCGACCGGATCCTCCCCGAAGTCGGCCCGGAAATGGGCCGGTACACGATCCGTGAACTGCGCGGCCGCAACATCGACGTACGCCTGGAGACCCGCCTCGAATCCTGCGAGAACCGGGTCGCCGTGCTCAGCGACGGCTCCCGCTTCCCCACGCGTACGGTCGTGTGGACGGCCGGCGTCAAACCGAGTCCGCTGCTCGCCGCCACGGACCTGCCGCTGAACGAACGCGGCCGCCTCAAGTGCACCGCGCAGCTCGCCGTGGACGGCGCCCCGCACGCGTGGGGCGCGGGCGACGCCGCGGCCGTCCCCGACGTCACCGCGCCCGGCAAGGAGTGCGCGCCCAACGCCCAGCACGCCGTGCGCCAGGCCAGGACCCTCGCCGAGAACATCGCGGCCTCCCTGCGCGGGCAGCCGCTCACCGACTACGAGCACGCCTACGTGGGCTCGGTGGCCTCGCTCGGCCTCCACAAAGGCGTCGCACACGTCTACGGACGCAAGGTGAAGGGCTACCCTGCCTGGTTCATGCACCGCGTCTACCACCTCAGCCGGGTGCCCACCGTCAACCGGAAGGCCCGCGTCCTGACCGAATGGACCCTCTCAGGACTGTTCAAGAGGGAGATCGTCTCGCTGGGTTCCCTGGAGCAGCCGCGCGCCGAGTTCGAACTCGCGGCCGGTGCCGTCCCTCCTGAGGACCCTTCCGCACCGCCGTCCGGCAGCCCGAAAGGGTCGCCCTGACCGCTCTGTTGACGCCATCGCGGGCGTCCGGCCCACCGGAACGCGGAACTCCCGCCCACGGACCGGCGTCTGATGTTTGTCAGTACGGTCGGCCAGACTGGTCCACGACCATGGGCGGGCTCTTCGCCCGCCCTCGACCCCACGAGGCTTGTCCCACAGTGAACTTCACGCGCTGGAGCGCCCGGCTCCCCGGAACGCAGCGCCGCGCCGCGGCGCGGGTCGACCACGGCGTACCCCAGCGAGGCGACGGCGCGGTGCCCGCGGCCCGCGCCGAGCAGCTGCCGACCGACGAACTCCCCGAGGACGGCGGCGGTGGCGTCGTCGGCGAGCTGCCCGTCCGCGAGGTCCTCGACCGCATCCCGGCCCTGGTCGCCCTGGTGCACGGCCCGGAGCACCGCGTCGCGTACGTCAACGACGCGTACACCGCGGCCTTCGGCGACCGCCCCACCGGCGAACCGGCCCGCGAGGCCCTGCCCGAACTCGCCGACCTGAGCCTGCTGCCCCTGCTCGACCAGGTGCTGCGCAGCGCGAAGCCGCGCACGGTCAAGTCCCGCAAGGCCGCCGGCGGCCGCTCGTACACGATCACCTGCACTCCGCTGGAGACCGCGGAGGGCCCCGGCGTG
This sequence comes from Streptomyces sp. Q6, assembly GCF_036967205.1. Taxonomy (NCBI): domain Bacteria; kingdom Bacillati; phylum Actinomycetota; class Actinomycetes; order Kitasatosporales; family Streptomycetaceae; genus Streptomyces; species Streptomyces citrinus. Next base: position 4,027,437 of record NZ_CP146022.1, on the reverse strand, counting down.
CTGATCTTCGCGGCCGACGTCACCGACCACGCGGAGGCCGCCGAGCGGCTGCGGACCAGCGAGCGCGAGCAGCGCGAGACGGCCGTCACCCTCCAGCGTTCCCTGCTGCCCCAGGAGCTGGAGGAGCCCGACGACCTGCGGATCGCCGCCACCTACCAGCCCGGCGGCACCGAGGCCGCGGTCGGCGGCGACTGGTACGACGTCATCACCCTCGGCGGCGGCCGCACGGCCCTGGTCATCGGCGACGTCATGGGCCGCGGTGTCCGCGCGGCGGCCGTCATGGGCCAGCTCCGCACGGCGGTCCGCGCCTACGCCCGCCTCGACCTGCCCCCGCACGAGGTACTGCAACTCCTCGACGGCCTGGCCACGGAGATCGACCCGCAGCAGATCGCCACCTGCGTCTACGCCGTCCACGACCCGAACGAGGGCCGCCTGGTCTACGCGTCCGCGGGCCATCTCCCCATCCTCGTACGCGACGAGAACGGCACGATCCACCGCGCCGAGGAGCCCACGGGCCCGCCGCTCGGCACCGGCGGCTGGCTGCACACCTCGGGCTCGGTGCCGCTCGGCCCCGGCTCGACCGCCGTCATGTACACCGACGGTCTGGTGGAGCGCAGGGACGAGGACATCGACGAGGGCGTGGCCGCGCTCGAACGGGCGCTGGGCGGTGCGACCGGCACGCCCCAGGTCGTCTGCGACCGGCTGATCCGCGCGCTCGGCGTCACCGCGGACCACGACGACGACGTCGCGGTCCTGGTCCTCCAGCACCCGGCCCGCAAGGGCGCGGACGGCGAACTGTTCCGCAACGCGGCGCTCGAACTCCTCGGCGGCGTCGAGGCGGCACCGCGCGCGCGGGCCTTCGCCTCCGGCGTCCTGTCGAGCTGGCGCTTCACCCCGGAACTCCACGACCTGGGCGTCCTCGCCGCGAGCGAGCTCGTCGCCAACTCGCTCCAGCACGGCACCCCACCGATGCGGCTGCGGCTGCGCCGCACGGACCGCCGCCTGATCATCGAGGTGACCGACGGCGACGACCACCTGCCCCGTCGCCGCAGAGCGGACCCGGCGGACGAGACGGGCCGGGGCATCGCCATCGTCGCGACGATCACCTCGAACTGGGGCTCGCGGCGCACGCCGGGCGGCGGCAAGGCGGTGTGGTGCGAGTTCGTCCTCCCGCGCGCCACGGGCTGAGAGGCTTCCGCCCGCCGGGCGGGGGTGCTAGTCAGCTCCTATGACCGACATGAGCGACGCCTCAGCAGGTTTCCACCTCACCGGCAACGCCCCCGAGCGCTACGAGCGGTACGTCGCCCCGATCATGGCGCCGTTCGTCACCGCGCTCGTCGACAGCGCGGGTCTCGCCCCCGGCGACTCCGTCCTCGACCTGGCCTGCGGCACGGGCTTCACCGCCCGGCTCGCCGCGGCCCGGGTCGGCCCGACCGGCCGGGTGCACGGCGCGGACGTCAACGCGGCGATGCTCACGGTCGCCCTCGCGCACCGGCCGCACCTCTACCCCGACATCGAGTTCACCGAGGCTCCCGCCGAGCACCTGCCGTACGACGACGACCTCTTCGACGCGGTCCTGTGCCAGCAGGGCGTGCAGTTCTTCCCCGACCTCGCGACGGCGCTCGGCGAGGCGGCCCGGGTCACGCGCCCCGGCGGCCGGTTCGCCGCCACGACCTGGACGCATCCGGACCGTTCCCCCTACTTCACCGCACAGCACGAGGCCGTCGACCGGTACGCGGGTCCGGACGCCGCGACCGACTTCACCGCGGCGTTCCGCTGCACCGGCGACGTCGTCGCCGAGGCGCTGCACAAGGCGGGCTTCCACGACGCGACGTCCCGCGTCCTCACGCTCGACGTGACGCTGCCCCCGCTCGCCGGCTTCGCGGCGGGCCATCTGTCGGCGCTGCCGTGGGGCCGCAGGATCGCCGAGGCGCACGGGGAGCAGGCGCTGAAGGAGACCGGCCGTGTCCTCGCCGCCCGCTTCGCGGACCGCACGTCCCCCGACGGCACGGTGACGCTCCCCTTCACGGCGACGCTGACGACCGCGACCCGCTGACCCGCGCTCACGCCTCCGCTGCGGCCGGCTCCGGCACGCTCTGCGCCACGACCCGGCTCCCCGCCAGCGACGGCTGGTTCTGTACGGGGGTCAGCCGCTTCCCGAGCCGCAGCGCGAGGACCGTGATCCCCAGCGAGAACAGCACGAACGTCACGATGTACGGGCCGTGCAGCGCGGCCCCCATCGGCCCGCCCACGGCCGGACCGACGGCCAGCGCGAGCTGCTTGACCAGCGCGAAGGCCGAGTTGTACGAGCCGACCATTCCGGCCGGCGCGAGATCGGCGACCAGCGGCGCCACGGTCGGCGACAGCATCGCCTCACCGAGCCCGAACAGCGCGTACGTGGAGATGAACGCGGCGGTGGCCATGGCCTGGCTGCCGCCCCCGAGCCCCGCGTACCCCGCCGCGATCCAGGCGACGGCCCAGATCAGCCCGACGGAGGCGATGACCCGCGACCGCTTCCTGCGCTCGACGAACTTGAGCACGGCGAACTGCGCGACGACGATCATGGCCGTGTTGGCGGCCAGCGCGATGCCCAGCGTGGACGGGGAGATCCCGGCCGCCTCGACACCGTAGGCACTCAGCCCCGACTCGAACTGCCCGTAGCAGGCGAAGAACAGGACGAAGCCGAGCACGCACAGCTGCACCATCGCCCGGTGCCCGAGCAGCGTCCGCAGCCCGCCCCCGCCCTGCCCCTTCGGCACCGCGTCACCGATGCCGGGCGCGTGCGGGATCCGTACGGTCAGGACGACACCGGCGAGCACCAGGAACATCACGGCCTCGATGCCGAAGAGCAGCAGGAAGCTGTCCGGGCGGCTCTCGTCCACGATCTGGCCGCCGATGAGGCCGCCGATACCGAGACCCAGGTTCTGGAGGAAGAACTGCATGGCGAAGGAGCGCGTCCGTGTCTCCGGCGCCGAGCACCACACGATCATCGTCGCGAGCGCGGGCTGGAGCACGGCGGTACCCGCACCCAGCACGGCGGCCGCGGCGATCGCGGTCGCCTCACTGTTCGCGAGCCCCAGGCTCAGCGCACCGACGGACGCCACGACGGACGCCGCCACCAGTACGGGCAGCGGTCCGCGCCGGTCGATCGCGCGACCGGTGAAGGGCAGGACGATGAGGGCGGCCATGGCGAACGCGGCCAGCACGATGCCGGCCGCCCCGGCCCCCAGCTCCCTGACCTCCGCCACATACACGTAGAGGAACGGAACCGTGAAGCCGATGCCGAACGCGCTCAGCGCGCTGCCCACCTGGATCCGGCGCATCGCCGCGCCCATCGCCCTGGTCACTTTCACCTGCCCTTTCGAGTGTGCCGCCGTCAGGCGTTAGACCTGAAGACTTCGAAGCTAAAGTTCGATGCTAAACAGTACACAGAGAAGGACTTCAACGCCAACCACATGCGTGCCATACTTCCCGCCATGGCGGACACCCCCGGCGGGCCGACAGCCGAGCCGACCCTCGAAGAGCAGATCGCCGCGTACCAGCGCGAGTTCCAGGACCTCGACCCCCAGGTCGAGCAGATCGTCTCGGCGCTCGGCAGACTCAACCGCCGCATGAACGTGGCGTACGGCCGGCAGACCTCGGAGATCGGCATCAGCAACGCCGAGTGGGAGGTCCTCAAGGCCCTGGTCCTCTCGGGCGCCCCCTATCGGATGGGCCCCGGCGACCTTGCCAAGCGGCTCGGCCTCACCCCCGCCGCGATGACCCACCGCATCGACCGCATGGTCCAGGAGGGCCTGGTCACGCGGGACCGCGACGAGAGCAACCGCGTCCGCGTCATCGTCGAGCTCACCGCCGAGGGCCGCGAGAAGTGGCTGGCCGCGATGCGCCTGGCCTCGGTCTTCGAGGAGGACCTCCTCCAGGACCTCACCCCCGCGGAGCGCGGCGCACTCGGCGAGGTCCTCACCCGCCTGCTGCGCCGCGTGGAGGACGCCCAGCCGGACGCCGGCGGCCGCCTCAACGACCTCGACTGAGGCTCCCAGAGATTCATGGAGGCGGGGGTTGACACGCCCCCGCCCGATGCGTAAGGTTCTTCGGGTTGCCGCAGAGCCGTAACGGTTCTCCGACAACACCTTCCGCCGCTGATGCGGCACCCAAAACACCAGCACGATCTCCTTCCGGGATTGTTTTCGGCATGCCCGAATTCGATTTCGACCCCGATTAGGTACGGGGGCGGGAATCCGCTAATGTTCTGGACGTCGGAACGGCCCAACAGCCGCAAAGACAAACCCGGTTGACTGGGAATCAGGCCCGAAAGGATCTGATAGAGTCGACACCGCAGGAAGGCCGAAAGGCCGGAAAGCGAAAAGCAGGACCAGCAAGACCCCGAGGAAATCGGATCGGAAAGATCTGATAGAGTCGGAAACGCAAGACAGCAAGACCGAAGGGAAGCGCCCGGAGGAAAGCCCGAGAGGGTGAGTACAAAGGAAGCGTCCGTTCCTTGAGAACTCAACAGCGTGCCAAAAATCAACGCCAGATATGTTGATACCCCGTCTCCGGCCCTTTCGGGTCGAAGATGAGGTTCCTTTGAAAAAGTCCTGTCGGCCTCTAGTGGGTTGGCAGGCGCACAGCGAGGACGCTGTGAACGACCGGGATTATTCCTCCTGGTTGTTCCGCTCTCGTGGTGTCACCCCGATTACGGGGAAACATTCACGGAGAGTTTGATCCTGGCTCAGGACGAACGCTGGCGGCGTGCTTAACACATGCAAGTCGAACGATGAAGCCCTTCGGGGTGGATTAGTGGCGAACGGGTGAGTAACACGTGGGCAATCTGCCCTTCACTCTGGGACAAGCCCTGGAAACGGGGTCTAATACCGGATACCACCTCTCCTCGCATGGGGGAGGTTGAAAGCTCCGGCGGTGAAGGATGAGCCCGCGGCCTATCAGCTTGTTGGTGAGGTAGTGGCTCACCAAGGCGACGACGGGTAGCCGGCCTGAGAGGGCGACCGGCCACACTGGGACTGAGACACGGCCCAGACTCCTACGGGAGGCAGCAGTGGGGAATATTGCACAATGGGCGAAAGCCTGATGCAGCGACGCCGCGTGAGGGATGACGGCCTTCGGGTTGTAAACCTCTTTCAGCAGGGAAGAAGCGAAAGTGACGGTACCTGCAGAAGAAGCGCCGGCTAACTACGTGCCAGCAGCCGCGGTAATACGTAGGGCGCAAGCGTTGTCCGGAATTATTGGGCGTAAAGAGCTCGTAGGCGGCTTGTCACGTCGGTTGTGAAAGCCCGGGGCTTAACCCCGGGTCTGCAGTCGATACGGGCAGGCTAGAGTGTGGTAGGGGAGATCGGAATTCCTGGTGTAGCGGTGAAATGCGCAGATATCAGGAGGAACACCGGTGGCGAAGGCGGATCTCTGGGCCATTACTGACGCTGAGGAGCGAAAGCGTGGGGAGCGAACAGGATTAGATACCCTGGTAGTCCACGCCGTAAACGGTGGGAACTAGGTGTTGGCGACATTCCACGTCGTCGGTGCCGCAGCTAACGCATTAAGTTCCCCGCCTGGGGAGTACGGCCGCAAGGCTAAAACTCAAAGGAATTGACGGGGGCCCGCACAAGCAGCGGAGCATGTGGCTTAATTCGACGCAACGCGAAGAACCTTACCAAGGCTTGACATACACCGGAAAGCATTAGAGATAGTGCCCCCCTTGTGGTCGGTGTACAGGTGGTGCATGGCTGTCGTCAGCTCGTGTCGTGAGATGTTGGGTTAAGTCCCGCAACGAGCGCAACCCTTGTTCTGTGTTGCCAGCATGCCCTTCGGGGTGATGGGGACTCACAGGAGACCGCCGGGGTCAACTCGGAGGAAGGTGGGGACGACGTCAAGTCATCATGCCCCTTATGTCTTGGGCTGCACACGTGCTACAATGGCCGATACAATGAGCTGCGATACCGCAAGGTGGAGCGAATCTCAAAAAGTCGGTCTCAGTTCGGATTGGGGTCTGCAACTCGACCCCATGAAGTTGGAGTTGCTAGTAATCGCAGATCAGCATTGCTGCGGTGAATACGTTCCCGGGCCTTGTACACACCGCCCGTCACGTCACGAAAGTCGGTAACACCCGAAGCCGGTGGCCCAACCCCTTGTGGGAGGGAGCTGTCGAAGGTGGGACTGGCGATTGGGACGAAGTCGTAACAAGGTAGCCGTACCGGAAGGTGCGGCTGGATCACCTCCTTTCTAAGGAGCACTTCTTACCGAGTTCGCTCGGTCAGAGGCCACTACGTCGGCAAACGTTCGACGGTGGTTGCTCATGGGTGGAACGTTGATTATTCGGCACACTTGACCTGCTCTGGTCGTAAGTACTGCTTCGGCGTGGAAAGCGAAAAGATCAGGCGAGGGTGTCGGGCACGCTGTTGGGTGTCTGAAGGTACGGCCGTGTGGTCGCCTTCAGTGCCGGCCCCAGTGCACTCGAACCGGTTGGTTCGGGGTGATGGGTGGTTGGTCGTTGTTTGAGAACTGCACAGTGGACGCGAGCATCTGTGGCCAAGTTTTTAAGGGCGCACGGTGGATGCCTTGGCACCAGGAACCGATGAAGGACGTGGGAGGCCACGATAGTCCCCGGGGAGCCGTCAACCAGGCTTTGATCCGGGGGTTTCCGAATGGGGAAACCCGGCAGTCGTCATGGGCTGTCACCCATACCTGAACACATAGGGTATGTGGAGGGAACGCGGGGAAGTGAAACATCTCAGTACCCGCAGGAAGAGAAAACAACCGTGATTCCGGGAGTAGTGGCGAGCGAAACCGGATGAGGCCAAACCTTGTATGTGTGAGACCCGGCAGGGGTTGCATGCAGGGGTTGTGGGATCTCTTTGTCACAGTCTGCCGGCTGTGAGACGAGTCAGAAACCGTTGATGTAGACGAAGGACATGCGAAAGGTCCGGCGTAGAGGGTAAGACCCCCGTAGTCGAAACGTCAGCGGCTCGTTTAAGAGACACCCAAGTAGCACGGGGCCCGAGAAATCCCGTGTGAATCTGGCGGGACCACCCGTTAAGCCTAAATATTCCCTGGTGACCGATAGCGGATAGTACCGTGAGGGAATGGTGAAAAGTACCGCGGGAGCGGAGTGAAATAGTACCTGAAACCGTGTGCCTACAAGCCGTGGGAGCGTCGCGCAAGGAACTTGTTCCTTGCGTCGTGACTGCGTGCCTTTTGAAGAATGAGCCTGCGAGTTTGCGGTGTGTTGCGAGGTTAACCCGTGTGGGGAAGCCGTAGCGAAAGCGAGTCCGAATAGGGCGATTCAGTAGCGCGCTCAAGACCCGAAGCGGAGTGATCTAGCCATGGGCAGGTTGAAGCGGAGGTAAGACTTCGTGGAGGACCGAACCCACCAGGGTTGAAAACCTGGGGGATGACCTGTGGTTAGGGGTGAAAGGCCAATCAAACTCCGTGATAGCTGGTTCTCCCCGAAATGCATTTAGGTGCAGCGTCGTGTGTTTCTTGCCGGAGGTAGAGCACTGGATAGGCGATGGGCCCTACCGGGTTACTGACCTTAGCCAAACTCCGAATGCCGGTAAGTGAGAGCACGGCAGTGAGACTGTGGGGGATAAGCTCCATGGTCGAGAGGGAAACAGCCCAGAGCATCGACTAAGGCCCCTAAGCGTACGCTAAGTGGGAAAGGATGTGGAGTCGCAGAGACAACCAGGAGGTTGGCTTAGAAGCAGCCACCCTTGAAAGAGTGCGTAATAGCTCACTGGTCTAGTGATTCCGCGCCGACAATGTAGCGGGGCTCAAGCGTACCGCCGAAGTCGTGTCATTCCAGCATATAGGGCCAACGCCTGCTGGGATGGGTAGGGGAGCGTCGTGTGCCGGGTGAAGCAGCCGCGGAAGCGAGTTGTGGACGGTTCACGAGTGAGAATGCAGGCATGAGTAGCGATACACACGTGAGAAACGTGTGCGCCGATTGACTAAGGGTTCCTGGGTCAAGCTGATCTGCCCAGGGTAAGTCGGGACCTAAGGCGAGGCCGACAGGCGTAGTCGATGGATAACCGGTTGATATTCCGGTACCCGCTGTGAAGCGTCAAACATCGAATCCAGTGATGCTAAGGCCGTGAAGCCGTTCCGGACCCTTCGGGGAATGGAAAGTGGTGGAGCCGCCGGCCCAAGTTGGTAGTAGGTGAGTGATGGGGTGACGCAGGAAGGTAGTCCAGCCCGGGCGGTGGTTGTCCCGGGGTAAGGGTGTAGCCCGTGTGATAGGTAAATCCGTCGCACATGAGGGTGAGACCTGATGCCGAGCCGATTGTGGTGAAGTGGATGATCCTATGCTGTCGAGAAAAGCCTCTAGCGAGTTTCATGGCGGCCCGTACCCTAAACCGACTCAGGTGGTCAGGTAGAGAATACCGAGGCGTTCGGGTGAACTATGGTTAAGGAACTCGGCAAAATGCCCCCGTAACTTCGGGAGAAGGGGGGCCATCACTGGTGATTGGATTTACTCCATGAGCTGGGGGTGGCCGCAGAGACCAGCGAGAAGCGACTGTTTACTAAAAACACAGGTCCGTGCGAAGCCGTAAGGCGATGTATACGGACTGACGCCTGCCCGGTGCTGGAACGTTAAGGGGACCGGTTAGTGCACTTTCGGGTGTGCGAAGCTGAGAACTTAAGCGCCAGTAAACGGCGGTGGTAACTATAACCATCCTAAGGTAGCGAAATTCCTTGTCGGGTAAGTTCCGACCTGCACGAATGGCGTAACGACTTCTCGACTGTCTCAACCATAGGCCCGGTGAAATTGCACTACGAGTAAAGATGCTCGTTTCGCGCAGCAGGACGGAAAGACCCCGGGACCTTTACTACAGTTTGATATTGGTGTTCGGTTCGGCTTGTGTAGGATAGGTGGGAGACTTTGAACCAGCCACGCCAGTGGTTGGGGAGTCGTCGTTGAAATACCACTCTGGTCGTGCTGGATGTCTAACCTGGGTCCGTGATCCGGATCAGGGACAGTGTCTGATGGGTAGTTTAACTGGGGCGGTTGCCTCCCAAAGAGTAACGGAGGCGCCCAAAGGTTCCCTCAGCCTGGTTGGTAATCAGGTGTTGAGTGTAAGTGCACAAGGGAGCTTGACTGTGAGACCGACGGGTCGAGCAGGGACGAAAGTCGGGACTAGTGATCCGGCGGTGGCTTGTGGAAGCGCCGTCGCTCAACGGATAAAAGGTACCCCGGGGATAACAGGCTGATCTTCCCCAAGAGTCCATATCGACGGGATGGTTTGGCACCTCGATGTCGGCTCGTCGCATCCTGGGGCTGGAGTCGGTCCCAAGGGTTGGGCTGTTCGCCCATTAAAGCGGTACGCGAGCTGGGTTTAGAACGTCGTGAGACAGTTCGGTCCCTATCCGCTGCGCGCGCAGGAGTCTTGAGAAGAGCTGTCCCTAGTACGAGAGGACCGGGACGGACGAACCTCTGGTGTGCCAGTTGTCCTGCCAAGGGCATGGCTGGTTGGCTACGTTCGGAAAGGATAACCGCTGAAAGCATCTAAGCGGGAAGCCTGCTTCAAGATGAGGACTCCCACCCCCTTTGAGGGGTTAAGGCTCCCAGTAGACGACTGGGTTGATAGGCCAGATCTGGAAGCCCGGTAACGGGTGGAGGTGACTGGTACTAATAGGCCGAGGGCTTGTCCTCAGTTGCTCGCGTCCACTGTGTTGGTTCTGAAACCATGAACAACCGTCGTAGTCATAGGCCACGACTCCGGTTGACAGTTTCATAGTGTTTCGGTGGTCATAGCGTGAGGGAAACGCCCGGTTACATTCCGAACCCGGAAGCTAAGCCTCACAGCGCCGATGGTACTGCAGGGGGGACCCTGTGGGAGAGTAGGACGCCGCCGAACAAGTTTTAGGGAAAAGCCCCGTGCCTCTGGCACGGGGCTTTTCTGCGTTTCAAGGGTATTCGAGGCGTTCCGTCTTCTAGGCCGGCTCCACCAATTACGAGGTCGAGGACGGACTCCACCCGGGAGCGCGGGATGCCGTGGGTCGCCGGACAGGACCTAGCTGAAGTCGTCCGAGCGCACCCGGCACCGAGCAGCGGAAAATGGTGTAGTACCCCGGTACTGCGGGCCCGTAGGGTGCGGACGCATGGACTACGAGATTCGCCCGTTGCGTGCCGATGAGTGGGCCCTGGCGAAGGAGTTGCGGCTCGCCGCGCTGCGGGACGAGGCCGCGCCGATCGCCTTCCAGGAGTCGTACGAAGAGGCTCGCGCGCGGTCGGACTCCTTCTGGCGGGACCGGGCCGCGGGGAACGCGCGCGGCACGGACTCCCGGATGTTCGTGGCGGTCGCCCCCGACGGGCGGTTCGCGGGCAGCGTCGTGCTGCTCGTGGAGCGGGCCGGGGCGAAGGACTACCTCGGCACGGTCGTGGACCGCACCCAGGGCGTGATCGTCGGCGTGTACGTACGGCCCGAGGCGCGCGGCGGCGCCGTGATCCGGGGGCTGTTCGACGCGGCCGTGGCATGGGCCTGGACGCTCGACGGGGTGGACCGCGTGCGGCTGTACGTCCACGAGGACAACGCGCGGGCCGAGGCGTGCTACCGCCGGTACGGCTTCGTGCCCACCGGAGAGGTCACCCCGATGGCGAGCGACCCCTCGCGGATGGAGCGCGAGATGGAGTTCGAGAAGCCCTAGCGGTACGGGGTCTGGGCCCGTGCGGTGCGCAGGGCGCGGGCCCACCAGTCCAGCTGGTCGAGCATGACCTTGGCGGCGCCGGCCGCGCCCCGCTCGTCGTGGGCCAGGCCGCCCTCGGCGAAGTGGTCGCCGGTGACCTTGTGGAAGCTGACGCCGTCGCGGACCGTGGCGCAGTGCAACTCGGCGAAGACCAGGCGCAGTTGCTCCACCGCGCGCAGGCCGCCCGCCACGCCCCCGTACGAGACGAAGCCGACCGGCTTGGCCTTCCACTCGGTGTGGTGGAGGTCGATGAAGTGCTTCAGGTGGGCGGGGAAGCTGTGGTTGTACTCGGGGGTGACGATCACATAGGCGTCGGCGTCCTCGACGCGGGCCGCCAACTCGGCCTGGGCGGGGGTGCGTTGGTGTCCCCAGCTCGGATGGGTGTCCGGGAGGTCCAGGTCGGCGAGGTCGATGACGTCGAAGTGGGTGTGGGGGGAGTGGCCGCGGGCGCGGTCAGCGAACCAGGCGCCGACGGTGGGGGCGAGGCGGCCTTCGCGGGTGGAGCCGATGACGACGGCGACGCGGAGGGGCGTGGTGCTGGACATCTGGGTTCTCCTCGGGTGTGGGTCGGGGGTCAGGCTGTCTTCGTGTACGGGGAGGTGCCGGCGCGTGGTGCCGGGCGCCGGGCGGGAGGGGACAGCAGCCGGTACGTGAGCGCCGCCAGTGCCGCCATCAGGCCGGTCACCGACCACAGCGCCACTTTCCAGGCCGCTGTGAACGCGGCCGCGTGGCCGCCCGCGCCCGCCGTGATCCGCGCCGCCGACACGTCGGGGCCGACGCGGGACTCGACCGCGGTGAGGAGCAGCGCCCCGAAGGCCGTGAGCATGACGGCGCCGGTGCCGCCGCGCACCGTGTTCAGGAAGCCGGAGGCCATGCCGACCTCGGACGGGGCGACCATCGACAGGGCCTGCGCGTCGACGATGCCGAGGGACAGGCCCTGGCCGGCGCCGATGGTGAGCAGCGGGCCCGCGAGGGCGGTGGCGGGGATGTCGGGGTGGAGCGTGGTCAGCCAGGCGTTGCCCGCCGCGATCAGCAGCAGGGACAGGACCAGGAGGTGCCGGGCCGGGACGCCGCGGTTGACCAGGCGGGCGCCGAGCGGGGGCAGGGCGAGGACCGGCACCGTCATCAGGAGGAGGGTCAGGCCCGCGGTCCCGGCCGTCGTGCCGCTCGCGCCCTGGAGGTAGGTGGGCAGGAAGGCGAGGACGCCGGTGGTGCCCGCGCCGAGCCCGAAGGCGCCGACGATCCAGCCGAGGAACGCGGGGTTGCGGGCGAGCCGCAGATCCAGGATCGGGCGGCCCTCGCCGCTGCGGACGACGCGGCGCTCGACCCGTACGAAGGCGAGCAGGAGGGCCGCCGCGAGCGTCGCGGGCAGCAGGGTGGCGGGGGCGGTCGGGCCCGACGCGGAGCCCTGGGTGACGGCGAAGAGGGCGAGGGCCAGGCCGGCGATGAACGTCGCGGCGCCCGCCTTGTCGACGCGCGGCGCGAGGTCGGCCCGGGACTCGGGCATCAGGCGCGTACCGGCGAGGATGACGGCGCCCACGGCGACGTACGACAGGAACGTGGCGCGCCAGCCGAGGGCGTCGACCAGCCGGCCGGAGAAGGTCGGGCCGAAGGCGAGGCCGAGGCCCGCCGTGGTGCCGAGCGAGGCGAAGACGCGGGTGCGGGCCGCTCCGGTGAAGGTGGCGGCGAGCAGGGAGCCGCCGCTCGCCATCACGCCCGCGGCGCCGACGCCGGACAGGAGGCGGGCCGCGTCGAGCAGCAGGATGTGGTGCGCGAGGGCCGAGGCGAGGGTGCCCGCCGTGTAGAGGGCGGCGCCCGTCGTGAGGATCCTGCGGCGGCCGTAGAGGTCACCGAGCGACCCGGCGACCAGCATGAACGAGGAAGCGGCGAGGAAGTAGCCGACGACCACCCACTGGAGGGCGGCGCCGGAGGCGTCGAGGTCGGCGCCGATCCGGGGCAGGGCCACGGTGGTGCCGGACATCGCCATCGGGAGCGTGAGCATGCCGAGGAGGACGACGATCAGGGTGAGAGCGGCGCGGCCGCCGCCGACTTCGCGGGCCGCCGATGCCTGGGGTGCGGTTGCCATGCCGGTAAAGTACAACCGTGGTTGTAGTAGGTGCAACGGTCGTTGTACCTAGGTCTCTGTGCCTAGGCTGGACGTGAGCGGAGGAGTTCTGGCATGGCGGAGCAGCGGCAGGGGCGCAGGGGCACGGCCGAGAAGCGGCAGGCACTGCTGCGCGGGGCGCGGACGGTCTTCGGACGCGAGGGCTACACGCGCGCGGGCATCGACGAGATCGCGGCCGAGGCGGGGGTCTCGACGCGCACGCTCTACAACCACTTCGGCGGCAAGGAGAACCTCTTCCGCGAGGCGCTGCTCGACAGCGCCGCCGCCGTCACCGCGGTCCATGTCGCCATCGCGGAACGGCACTTGAGCAAGGTCACGGACGTCGAGAAGGACCTCGTCGCCTTCGCCCGGGAGTGGATGGGGCGGCGCGGCGAGCACGCCGCGCACATGCGGCTCGTACGCCAGATCATCTCCGAGGGGACGCGGCTGCCCGCCGGTGTCGTCGAGGAGTGGCAGCGCACGGGACCGCGCGCGTCGGTGGAGGCGGTGCGCGAGCGGCTCGCCGAGCTGGGCGCGCGGGGGCTGTTGGCGATCGACGAGGACGGATCGGCGGAAGCGGCACGGTACTTGATGCTGCTGGTGCCGGGGTCCGTGACCGTCGACACGTTCTTCGGGGTGGTGCCGATGCCGGAGGCGGAGGTCGAGGCGCGCGTGGAGAGCGGCGTGCGGACGTTCCTGAAGCTGTACGGGGTGTGAGCGACTCGCCTCAGGCGAGCGGCAGTTCCGCGTCCGGCCAGCGGGAGCGGCCCTGTTCCCGGGACCGGAGCAGGGCCAGGGTCAGAAGGCCCCGGTCCGCTCCGGTGGACAGCAGCTCCGGCAGCTGGGGAAGCGGAGCCACCGCCGCGACGTCGTCCAGGACGAGCGTCATTGGTGGGTCGAGCCGACCGGCGGGTGACCGTTCGGCCATGCGCCGGCCGTGCTCGACCACGCTCGAGGCGAGGGCCGTCAGGAGCGGCATCGCACCGGGATTTCCCTTCGGGTCCTCGATGGGTTCACCCACCACATAAAGCGTGCCCCCTTCGTCCACGAAGGAATCCAGGGTGAGCGCATCAGTTCGGTTCGGGGTGCACGCCTCACGGATGTGCACGGTGAACAGGGAGGACAGGGCGCGGGCGGTCAACTCCTGTGCCATGTCGCGGCGTTCGGGGTGCGAGGTGAGGGCGGCTTCGAGTTCACCCGCTGTGCCGGAGACGGCCTTGGGGTTCGTACGGAGGATGCGCACGGCGTCCTGGACCTGGGTGCCCTGCGCCCAGCGGTGGACATGGCGGAACGGTTTGCCTTCGGCGGCCGCGGCGTGCAGGTAGCAGCGCAGGAGGATCTCGGCGGTCTCGGCCAGCTCGGAGTCGAGGCGGGCCGTCGGCCTTATCGGGGCGAGCAGCGCACTGGCCCGGTGCGCCGCGACCGCCTTGTTCTCGCAGCCGGACGCGGGGTTCCAGTGCATACGGGCCGGGGTGTCGCAGCGGTGCGTGGGGTCGTAGAGGAGGACCGGGCCGAGCTTGGCCCGCGCGTCCTTCGTCTCCTCCCAGACCTGCGGCGACGACGTGATGACGAGGGCCGGGCCCTCGGCGTCCTGGATGGCCTGGACGGCCTGGGGGTGGCGGTCCTGGGGCGTGCCCAGGAGGAGGGGGCCGCGCGGGGCCGGGAGCCCCGCATGCACCACAGGCTCGGCCTGGACGGGGGATTCGGCTTGCGCCGGGGGTACCGCTTGGGTCGGGGATGCCGTTTGAACCGGGGGTACCGCTTGGTCCGGGGATGCCGCTTGAGCCGGCGGGGGTGCGGCTTCGAGGGGAGGTTCGGCCTCGACCGGGTGCGGGACGGGCGTCCGCCGGGCCGGAGGTTCGTCGTCCGTGACCGGCGCGGGAGACTGGCCGCGCCCCGCGGGGGAGCCGCTGACCGACACGGCCCCGCGCCCCCGGCGGGCGGCCCGCTCGGGGGCTCCCCGGCGCACCGCGCGCCACCGCGCCAGCGTTCCCGCCACGAACACCGCGAGGACCACCAGGATCATCAGCTGCCCGATGAACAGGCCCCAGAACAGGCCGTACCCCGACAGCTGGGCCTTCGGGGTGTTCGGCCAGGCGCCCACGAGATCGTGCGGCGCCGCGATCAACGACCGCATGGCGAGCGGCGTATGACCGAACGTCACCCGGTTCGGCCACGCGCCCTTCGCGAACAGACCCGAGAGGCCCGTCGCCGTCCACACCAGGATCGTCATGCCGAGCAGGAACGCCAGCACGCCGACGAGCAGGCCGTCCGGGACACCGCCACGGCCGCGCTCGTCACCGCCGTACCGGCGCCCGTCGTCACGTCGGTACCCGCGCTCGTCCCGCATCATCATCTCGCTCAGGCCACCGTGGATTCGGAGGAGTCGCTCAGCCGCTGCTCGACGAACGCCGCCGCCCGCTCCTCCGCCTCCAACTCGGCGGCGTGCAGGGCGTCCTCGGCCAGATGCTCCTCGGACGTCTCGGTCATGGCGCGGTCGGTGAAGACCAGTGGGCGTTCCGTCTCGGTGATCAGGTGCTTGACCACCTGGACGTTGCCGTTGACGTCCCAGACCGCGATGCCCGGTGTGAGCGTCGGGATGATCTCGACCGCCCAGCGTGGCAGCCCGAGGACGCGGCCCGTGGCCCGCGCCTCGTCGGCCTTCTGGGCGTAGATCGTCCTCGTGGAGGCCATCTTCAGGATCGCCGCGGCCTCCTTCGCCGCCGCGCCGTCCACCACGTCGGACAAGTGGTGGACCACCGCCACGAAGGACAGGCCGAGCCGTCGCCCGAACTTCAGCAGACGCTGGAACAGCTGCGCCACGAACGGGGAGTTGATGATGTGCCAGGCCTCCTCGACCAGGAAGATGCGCTTCTTCCGGTCGGGGCGGATCCAGGTGTGCTCCAGCCAGACGCCGACGATCGCCATCAGGATCGGCATCGCGATCGAGTTGCGGTCGATGTGCGAGAGGTCGAAGACGATCAGCGGCGCGTCCAGGTCGATGCCGACCGTCGTCGGGCCGTCGAACATGCCGCGCAGGTCACCGTCGACGAGCCGGTCGAGGACGAGAGCGACGTCGAGCCCCCAGGCCCGTACGTCCTCTATGGCGACGTTCATCGCCTCGGCCGACTCCGGTTCCGGGTGGCGCAGCTGCTCGACGATGTCGGTCAGGACCGGCTGGCGCTCGACGATGGTCTCGTTGACATAGGCGTGCGCGACCTTCAGGGCGAAGCCGGAGCGCTCGTCCAGGCCGTGCCCCATCGCGACCTCGATGATGGTGCGAAGGAGCGCCAGCTGGCCCGTCGTCGTGATCGCCGGGTCGAGCGGGTTGAGCCGGATGCCCATGTCCAGGGCGGCCGTCGGGTCGAGCCGGATGGGAGTTATCCCCAGCTCCTGCGCGATGAGGTTCCATTCGCCGACCCCGTCCTCGCCCTGCGCGTCGAGGACGACGACCTGCCGGTCGCGGAACCTCAACTGCCGCAGCACGTACGTCTTCTCCAGCGCCGACTTGCCGTTCCCGGACTCGCCGAGGACCAGCCAGTGCGGCGCGGGGAGCTGCTGCCCGTACAGCTGGAAGGGGTCGTAGATGTAGCCCTTGCCGGAGTACACCTCACGGCCGATGATCACGCCGGAGTCGCCGAGCCCGGGGGCGGCGGTCGGCAGATAGACGGCCTGGGCCTGACCCGTCGACGTCCGGACGGGCAGCCGGGTCGTCTCCACCTTCCCGAACAGGAAGGAGGTGAAGGCGTCCGTGAGAAGCGACATCGGATCCCGCATGCGCGCGCTCTCCCTCTACCGTCGGATGCCGGTGGCGAACGGCAGGGTGTTCACGAACGCCCGGTGGTGCTCGCGGTCGCACCATTCCAGCTTCAGGTACGACTTTCCGGCCGACGCCCTGATGGTCCGCTTGTCCCGGGCCAGGGCGTCCGGATTGCGCGAGGAGACCGTGATGTAGCCGACGATGTTCACGCCGGCCGCGCCGCTCGCCAGGTCCTCGCCGCGCTGGTCGAGGCGGCCGTGCGCGGCGATGTCGCGGGGGTCGACGGTCCGGTTCATCTTGGCGGCGCGGGACGCCTCCGCCTCGTCGTTCGTCTTCTCCGTCAGCATGCGCTCGATGGCGACCTCCGTCGGTTCCAGGTCCATCGTGACGGCGACGGTCCTGATCACGTCCGGGGTGTGCACGAGCAGCGGCGCGAGGAAGTTGACGCCCACCGGCGTCATCGGCCACTCCTTGACCCAGGCCGTGGCGTGGCACCAGGGCGCGCGCGTCGACGACTCGCGCGTCTTGGCCTGGAGGTACGTGGGCTCCATGGCGTCGAGCTCGGCCGGCCAGGCATTACGTTTCGTCATCGCCTGGATGTGGTCGATGGGGTGGTCCGGGTCGTACATGGAGTGGACCAGCGAGGCGAGCCGCCCCTGGCCCAGCGGCTGCCGGACCCGGATGTCGGCCTCCTGCAACCGCGAGCAGATGTCGGTCAGTTCCCGGGCCATGACGACCGCGAGCCCCGCGTCCCTGTCGACCTTCTTGCCGGCCTTCGGGCGGGTGGCGCGGGCCATCGCGTTGGCCTCGGCGGCGAGCTCGCGGGTGTAGTGCATGCAGGCCACCAGGTACGCGCGGTGCTGCTCACTGCTCGTCGACACCATGGACTGCAACTGTTCGTACGACTCCTGGAGCCAGCCGGGGGCGCGGTCGTCACCGCGTACCGCGACGTCCTTGGCGTGGGCGTCGGGGTCGGCGGGCAGGGTGCGGGCGAGCATCTGGAGCCGCGTCACGAACCCGTCCCCGTTGGCGACGTGCTTGAGCAGCGTCCCGAACCGGTCGACGAGGGCCTCCTGGTCCTCGGAGTCGCGCAGGCCCACACCCGGGCCCTCGATCTCGATGGCGGCGGTCACCGTGCGCCGGTCGGCGTGCAGCAGGACGGCGATCTCGTCAGGGCCGAACGGCGCGGCGAGCCAGGTCAGGCGGCCGATCCCGGGCGGCGGCCCGACCTCGACCTCACGCCCGTCGAGCCGGGTGCCGGCCTCCATGGGGCGCGAGCGGTAGGCGGTGCCGCGCCGCAGGGACCGCTTGTAACTCCGGTTGATCTCGAACCACTTGTAGAACGTGCGGTGCTTGTACGGGACGTAGACCGCGGCGAGTGCCAGCAGCGGGAAGCCCATGAGCAGCACGATCCGCAGGGAGAGGACCGGGACGAGAAGACCGCACATCATGCCGAGGAAGGCACCGACGATGATCAGGGCGAGCTCGCCGGATTCGCGGTTCCTGCCGACGATCGCGTTCGGCCGGGCGCGGCCGATCAGATATGTACGGCGGGGCGTGACCTGGGGGGACACATGGGACTGGGTCGTCAACGCCCTGCACCTCCTTGCGGTTTGCCGTTGCTTCGGGGACCGGTGTCGCTACCGCCGCGGCTGCCCGCGTGCGGGGTGTTCGTGGGACTCGTACGGGGTGGGGGTGCGGCGGAGGGGACAGTTCCGCCGCCGCCCCCTGACCCGCCCTGCCGCGAGCTGTGCGCGGCCACACCACCGGACGCGGGGTTGGACGGACGGGCCTGGCCGGCTCCGCCCGAGGCACCTCCGCTGTCCGCGCGGGTGCTGTGGGTCTTGATGCCCTGCGAGACGAGCGCGGCGGGCGAGGAGATCATCGCGGCGGCCTTGCCCTCGGCGCCCTGCATGATCCGGTTCTTTCGTACGTTGGCCATCTCGTCGCCGAAGCCGGGGACGAAGCGGTAGATCATGCCGCTCGCGAAGATGGCGAGCAGCACGATGGCGAGTCCGGAGACGACGGCCGCGAGCGCGTCCGGTCCGTCGTCGCTGCTGGACAGCGCGCCCGCGAGCCCGAGCACGATGACGATCACCGGTTTGACGAGGATGACGGCGACCATGATCCCGACCCAGCGGCGGACATGGCCCCACAGGTTCTTGTCGACGAGCCCCGAGTACACGATGACGCCGAGCAGGGCACCGACGTACAGCAGCACGGCCCGCAGATACAGCTCCAGGTAGAGCACACCGGCGGCGATGATCGACACGAGCGAGACGATGATCAGCATGATCGGCCCGCCGCCGATGTCGTCGCCCTTCTTCAGCGCCTGCGAGAACGTCCCGAAGAACGTGTCCGTCTGGTTGCCCGTCGCCTTGGCCAGCACGTCGGTGACGCCGTCCGCCGCGGAGACGACCGTGTACAGGATGAGCGGCGTGAACGCCGACGCCAGCACGGTCAGCCAGAGGAAGCCGACGGCCTCCGAGATCGCCGTGCTCAGCGGCACGCCGCGCACGGCCCGCTTGGCGACGGCGAGCAGCCACAGGAGCAGCGTGAGGATCGTCGACGCGGCGAACACGACGGCGTACTGCTGAAGGAACTTGGTGTTGGTGAAGTCGACCTCGGCGGTCTTCTTCACGGCCTCGCTGAGCAGGTCGACGGTCCAGGACGCGGCGTCGGCGCAGCCCTTGGCGAGGCTGGACAGGGGGTCGAGGGGGTTGGTGACGTCGGGGGTGGTCCCGCCACCGCCGGTGGTGCCACCGGTGCCGCCCTTGTCGCCGCGCTCGCAGTACTGCTTGGCGCGGCCGTGGATGAGGCCGCAGGGGTCGCTGGTGGGTTCGGGCGCGGCCATGGCCCGCGTGGCCAGCAGGACGGCCGTGGTCTGTACGGCCGCGACGGCGGCGGTGATCCTGAGCGCGCGGCGTGGACTACCGGGCATACGAGAACCCTCCGTACTCCTCGATGGCCTTGCTGATGTCGTCGGAGTCGGAGGCCCGCTGGTCCCCGGGGACGGGGGTGGGCCCGTCCTTCTGGGAGTCGGAGACGATCTTCCAGTCGCCGCCGGTCCAGCGCAGGTCGAAGGTCCAGGTCTGCCAGGTCGTGGTGACCGGGTTCGTGGAGTTCGTGCCGGAGACGCCGAGGAGCCCCATGAACCAGACCGAGACCTTCGCGGTGCCGCCGCCGTACCGGAGCGTCTTCGTGCCGGCCGGAATCGTGCGCGAGACGAACGTGCTGCCCTGCGGCGCCCGGCCGTCGGCGTCGAGACCCAGCTTGCTCAGGAAGTCCGTGGAGTACGCCTTGTCCATCGGGTCCTTGAGCCTGGCCGCCGCGGCGCTCGTGTAGAGGGCGTCCACGATGGAGTGCCGCCGCTCGGTGTTGAACATGCCGTCCCCGCCGAGCTGCACCGCGTAGTTCGCCGCCGCGGACTGCGCCCCCTGCTCGTCGTGGGCGAAGCCCGAACTCACCGGCTTCGTGCCGGTGGGGGCCGTCGGGGACGCCCCCGCCGCGGCCTCGGAGCCCGCCTCGCCGCCGGACGGCCCGTCGTCGCCGCGGTTCGCGAACGCGATCGCCGCGATCAGGAGCACCACCACGCCGACCACGGTCACCAGGGAACGGGACGAGGAGCGGCCCGGTCTGCGGGAACCGCCGTAGACATCGCTGCCCGAGCCCTCGGGGAGCCGGGTGCGGGTCTGCCCCGTACCGCCGTAGAAGTCGTCGTCACCACGGTCGTCGAGACTCATTCGGCGCACGCCCCCTCAACCTCTGGTTGAACCACCGCATACGACGGTAGCCGTGCTGGTTCCCGCGCGGGCGCGGTGTGGTGACTCGACATCAGGGAGACGCAACCTCAGCCGGTGGGCACGACGGGACGTGGGGGACAGGGGTGAAGGAGAGGTAACCGGGTGGGACCGGCCCGAAACTGACGGTGCGTGGGCCGGGCTAGACGGCCATGCCGTACACGATGGTGAAGAGCGTGCCGAGGGACCCGATGATGAAGACCCCGGTCAGGCCCGCGATGATCAGGCCCTTGCCCTGCTCGGCGCTGAAGGTGTCGCGCAGCGCCGTCGCCCCGATCCGTTGTTTGGCCGCGCCCCAGATCGCGATGCCGAGGCACAGCAGGATGGCCACCGCCATCACCACCTCGATCATCACGCGCGCCTCGTTGCCCAGGGTCCCGAACGGGCCCCAGTCAGGGGCGATCCCGCCGATGATGGTCGTGATGTCGCCCTTTTCGGCTGCCAGCAGCATGTGTAACTCACCGCCCCATGTGGGTAGTTCTGTCGCCCCCGCCGCAGCGCAGAGGTCAAGCCCATTCTTCCTCAGAACGCCGCTGATGCCTGCACACTTGGCGCCATTCCTTGGCTGAGTTCCTACGCCTCCGCGCTCGGAGGCCCGCTGTGGGAGGCGGGTCCGTATGCGAAGGAACGTATGGTCACTCTGTGTATCACGGGGGATTACGTGGAGCAATGAGCTGGGAGAACGCCACGACAGGCGACAACACCCCCTGTGTCCCGGCGGCCGCCCGTAGAATGCGGGCGTCCGGGCGTGGGACTTCCTTGTGGCGAGAGGCGGTTGACGGTGCGTAAGGCGTGGATCGTCGCGGGATCGGCCGTCGCCGGGGGCACCGGATTCATGACCCTGCTGGTCGTCGGCACGTACATGGCGGCGGGAAGCCTGACCAACGGGGTCGGGCAGGGGGCCGTCGGCCTCGCCAAGGGCTCCGTGCCGGCCGCGTACCAGGCGCTCGTGCAGAAGTGGGGCAATCTGTGCCCCGCGATCAACCCGGCGCTGCTCGCCGCGCAGCTCTACCAGGAGAGCGGGTTCAACCCGAAGGCGACGAGCCCGGCGAAGGCCTACGGGATCGCGCAGTTCATCGCCGGGACCTGGGCCACGCACGGGGTGGACGGGGACGGGGACGGGGACCGCGACATCTGGGACCCGGACGACGCCATCCCGTCGGCCGCGAGCTACGACTGCAAGCTCGCCTCGTACGTGAAGGACGTGCCCGGCGACGCGACGAAGAACATGCTCGCCTCCTACAACGCGGGCGCGTACGCCGTCATCAAGTACAAGGGCGTGCCGCCGTACCGCGAGACCCAGAACTACGTGAAGACGATCACGACGCTGGAGAAGTCCTTCGCCCGGCCGGTCGGGCGGGTGCAGCCGTCGCAGCAGGCCGCGGCGGCCATCTACTTCGCGCAGAAGAAGCTCGGCACCCCGTATCTGTGGGGCGGGAACGGCACCGCCGACCAGGGCGGGCGGTTCGACTGCTCCGGGCTGACCAAGGCCGCGTACGAGACGGTCGGGATCACGCTGCCGCGCGTGGCGAACGACCAGTACAACGCCGGACCGCACCCCAAGCGCGCCGAGCTGCTCCCGGGTGACCTGGTGTTCTTCTCGGACGACCTCACCAACAGCCGGGCCATTCGCCATGTGGGGATCTATGTCGGGGGCGGGTACATGATCGACGCCCCGCGGCCGGGGGCCGTCATTCGATTCGACCCCATCGACACGCCTGACTACTTCGGTGCCACGCGCGTCACCGAGGACGGGGCGAAGGCGCTGTGACGTGGCTTGAACTCTCTGTTAATGCCTGGCCCTGAGCTGCGGGTTTGTATCTCTCTTCGATAACGTCTGCGTGATCATTCGGTGGAGTGTGGAACGTAGGGAGTGGGACCGTGCGTTCCTTTTGCTGAACCGGAAAAACAACCACGGGGGTGGCTGAAGACGAAGGGGCCGCTGAACTATGGCTGGACTCGTGGCACTGGAAGCGCTCGAGACATCCGGATCCAACCCCGACGTCACGCTGCTCTACGACATCAACGGTCTGGCGCAGGACTCCCCCGGCTGGTTCGACCGGACCATGGAGTTCGTCGGCGAGTACGGGATCCTGCTCGGGCTCGTGCTGGTCGTGCTCTGGTGCTGGTGGGGAGCCCGTAAGCGGGGCGCCCTCGAAGACGCCGCCTCGTCCGTCGCCGCCGTCGTCTGGGCGCCGCTCGCCGCGGGCGTCGCCGTCCTCGTGAACGTACCGATCCGGTCGTTCGTCGAGCGGCCGCGGCCCTTCAAGGACCACGACGGACTGACCGTCCTCGTCGACGGGAAGAACGACTTCTCGTTCGTGAGCGACCACGCCACCCTCGCGATGGCCATCGCCGCCGCCCTCTTCGTCGCGAACCGGAAGATCGGCTTCGTCGCGATCGGTCTCGCCGCCCTCGAAGGGTTCTGCCGGGTCTTCATGGGCGTGCACTACCCGACCGACGTGATCGGCGGGTTCGCGCTCGGCACCGCCGTCGCGCTGCTGCTGTCGCCGCTCGCGTCGGCGCTGCTCACGCCCGTGGTGCGGGCCGTCGGGCGCTCCGGCGGCCGCGTGTCGCGGCTGGCCTGGGCGCCTACGACTGTGGCGTCGGCGTCCGGAGCGGTGGAGCTTCCTGAGGCTCGGGGTCCTCGGGTTCCTCGGAGGAGCGGGACTTGGCCGCGTAGTCGCGCCGCGGCGGGCCAGGGCGGTGCCGGTGGCGCCGGCCGCGACGGCGATGCCGGCGCAGGCGGTGGCCAGCAGTCCCGCCGCCGGATGGGCCGCTCCGTCGTCGACGGCGGAGGCGGTGGCCGCGCCCAGGGTGAGGACGGCCGCGGTGGCCGCCGTGGCGGCGGCTATTCGGGGAGTGTTCATGGATCCAGGGCAACCCCGGCCGGAGCTTTGGGCCACCCGAGGGCGTGTCGTGTGCGCCATACGGGGTGGGGGTTCCCCGGTCCGGCCCTCGCGCCCGGCCTACAGGGCCTGCGGGAAGGTGAAGAAGCCTGACGGGTCGTAGGACCGCTTCACCTTCGTCAGGCGGCTCGCCGCGTCCCCGTAGTACGCCCGCTTCCAGTCCTTCAGCGTCGCGTCCGTGTAGTTCTGGTACGCCGCCCCGGACGCGTACGGGCCCATCGCGTCGTGTGCCCTTTTCAGCCAGCCGCGGGCCGCCGTGCCGGACGTGCCGGCCCGCCACGACACGATGTACTGCGCGAGCATCCGCGAGCGGCGGTGGACGAACGCCGTGGCCGTCGGGTCGACCCGGTTGATCGCGCCGCCGAGCGCGGTGAAGGCGATGGAGCCCGCGCCCGCCGTCACGGTCTCGATCTGCTTCAGGAGCGCGCGGATCCCCGCGTCGGAGAGCGCGCGGTCGAAGAAGTCCGAGTGCGCCGCGTACGTCTCCCGCTGCAACGCGCCCTGCGGGGAGCGGCCCGGGGTGGCGCCGGGCAGGTGGCACTGGGCGTCCGAGGAGAACGCGGAGCAGCCCGCGTACACCTCCATCGACTCCTCGTAGGAGCGGCGCTTGAGGGAGACCGACGTCGCGGAGCCCGGACCGCCGGGGCCGTCGGCGAGGCGGTCGACCGCGTTCTGGAGCTCGGTGTAGGTGCCGAGCGAGAAGGCCGCGACCGAGATCGTGGGACGGCCGCCCGCCGCGTTCGCCACGTGCAGCGACGACCAGATCTCGTCCGGCTGGTCGGGGCCCCACTTCTGCCACGCCGTCAGCACCGCCGCCGCCTTCGACCAGGGCCACGTCATGTACGCCGAGACGCCCTGCGGCGCCGGGTGGGTCCTGAAGCGGAGCTCCGTGACGACCCCGAACTGGCCGTTGCCCGCGCCGCGCAGCGCCCAGAACAGGTCCTTGTGCGTGGCCGCGTCGGCGGTGACCTCCTTGCCGTCCGCCGTGATCAGCGTGGCCCGGGTCAGGCTGTCGCAGGTCAGACCGTACGCGCGCGAGACCACGCCGTGGCCGCCGCCGAGCGTGAGGCCCGAGACGCCCACCGTGGGGCAGGAGCCCGCGGGGATCGTGACGCCCTGGGCGGCCAAGGCGCGGTAGACGTCGATGAGTTTGGCGCCCGCGCCGACGACCGCCTCGTTCGCCGAGGCGCGGACCGTCCTCATGCGCGAGACGTCGAGGATCAGCCGGCCGTCGCCGGACGACCAGCCCGCGTACGAGTGGCCGCCGTTGCGGATCGCGACCGGGACCTCGCGGGCGCGGGCGTACGCGAGCACCGTCCGGATGTCGTCGGGCCCCGCGACGTAGGCGACCCCGCTCGGCTTCAGCGCGTCGAAGCGGGTGTTGTACAGCTGGCGGGCCGCCGCCCAGGAGGACTGCCCCGGGCGCACCAGGGAGCCGTCCAGGTCCTTGGCGAGCGCCGCCAGGTTCGCGGCCGCGCGGGTGGACGCCGACGCGCTCGTGGAGCGGACCGGGGCCGACGAGGAGGCCGCGCGGGACGGGTGGCCGCCGCCCGGGGTGCAGGCCGACAGCGCGCCCGCCGCGACCGTCGCCGAAGCCGCTATGAACGTACGACGCTGCATGCCGTGTCTCCCTCGGGCACCCGATGCTTCCCCGGGGTACGAGACGGCGTACAGGAGCGGGGGGTTCCCCTCACGCCGTGCTGGTGTGGTCCTCGGCGTCCGAGCGGGCCTTGCTGCGCGCCCTGCGGGCCGGCCCTCGCCAGCCGCAGGTGCAGCGGGCCAGACAGAACCGGCCCTGCTCGACGACGGTCGTCGTGTGCTCGTGCTGCTGTTGTGCCACCCCGCCACGGTAGCGGGCCGATGTAAACCCCCCGTTCGCGTGACGGGTGCCCCTACTCGTCGTTAACCCGGCGACAGGGGGCCGCACACCCACGGACCAGCTTGGGGGTAGACAAGCGATGGTGGTGCAGCAGCACGGGCGCCCGGGAGACTCGGCAGGGGTCCCGGCGAGGAGAGTGGCGGCGGCGGTGGCCGTGGCGTCCCTCGTGGCCGGCGTCAGCGGGTGCGGCGGCGGAGCAGAAGCGGGCGACCGGAACGCGGACCCGACGCAGGCCGTGCGCGAGGCCCCCGACCGGCTGGTCCGCGAGGGCAGTTCACGGGCCCGTACGGCGATGGAGATGGCCAGCGGCGGTACCCGCGTGACCATCGAGGGCGAGGGCGTCTACGACTACCGCAAGGGCATCGGCGAGCTGAAGGTGCGGCTGCCGCAGGACGCGGCCGGGGCCCAGGAGCACCGCCCGATCACCGAACTCCTCGCGCCCGGCGCCCTGTTCATGAAGAACCGCGGCTCGGGCGTGCCCGACGACAAGTGGGTCCGCGTCGACACCGCGTCCCTGACCGACGGCAACCTGGTCACCGGCGGCGCCACCGACCCGCTCGCGGCGGCCGAACTGCTGCGCGGCGCCCGGCAGGTGACGTACGCGGGGGAGAGCGAGATCGAGGGGACGACGACCCGGCACTACCGGGGGAGCATCGACCTCACCGCCGCCGCGCGGGCCGCGTCCAGGGGGAACGAAGGGGCGCTCGCCGCGGCGGCGAAAGGGTTCGGCAAGGAGCCGGTGCTGTTCGACGTCTACCTCGACGAGGACGGGCTGATCCGCAAGGTCCGGCACCGCTTCGGATTCGCCAACGGGCCGCAGAAGAAGGAAGTGGCCTCCACGACCCTGTTGTACGGGTTCGGGAAGACCGTCCAGGTCCGGCTTCCGGACAAGAAGGACATCTTCTCCGGGCGGGTGGCCGAGAAGTAGGGCTCCTCGGCCACCGGAAATGGTTCTTCCGTGCCATGCGCGCTGCGTAGGCCGCTCCCTACGCTAGGAAGTCGCATACGGCTGGAAGAGGTGATGCACCGTGGCTCCGGTGGGTGGTACGGCTGTGCAGGACCGCGTCGCCCTCGCCGAGATCGAGTTGTGCGGTGAATTGATCATCGCGGCGTCCGCGGTCCCCGACGAGCGGCTCAGCGTGGACCGGATCGACGAGGTGCTGCGGCTCGCCGAGGCGCTGCCCGAAGGGCCGGACGACGAGGGGTGACGGCACCCCGGGCGGTGGTCAGGTGCGCAGCATCCGGGCGATCGCCTTCGTCGCCTCTTCGACCTTGGCGTCGATCTCGTCGCCGCCCTTGATCGCGGCGTCGGCGACGCAGTGCCGCAGGTGCTCCTCCAGGAGCTGGAGGGCGAAGGACTGCAAGGCCTTCGTGGAGGCCGACACCTGCGTGAGTATGTCGATGCAGTAGACGTCCTCGTCGACCATGCGCTGGAGCCCGCGGATCTGCCCCTCGATGCGGCGCAGGCGCTTGAGGTGTTCTTCCTTCTGGTGGTGGTACCCGTGGATGCCTCGGTCGTGGTCGGTCACGATCTCGGCCGTGGGCCCTGCTTGTGTCGCGTCCGTGGTCATCGTGTCCGACCTCCCGTTGTCGATCTCACATACCCCCGGTGGGTATATGGTACCGGATTTTCCCCGGCCGCGGCCGGTTCGTCCCGGCTTGACCGGACCCCGTGCTGATCACTGTGCCTGATGGGCGACACTGGGGGAACGCCGGTTAGCCGTGGCCGGATGATGCGCCTAGCATCAGCCTGACCGAATCCAGAGCACCCCGAGGACCCCACGTGCGCTTTCGTCTGACCCCCAGGGAGACGAGCTTCTACGACATGTTCGCCGCATCCGCGGACAACATCGTCACGGGCTCGAAGCTCCTGATGGAACTGCTCGGGGCGGATTCCTCCGCCCGGGCCGAGATCGCGGAGCGGATGCGGGCAGCGGAACACGCCGGTGACGACGCCACCCACGCGATCTTCCACCAACTGAACTCCTCGTTCATCACGCCCTTCGACCGCGAGGACATCTACAACCTCGCGTCGTCCCTCGACGACATCATGGACTTCATGGAGGAGGCCGTCGACCTGGTCGTCCTCTACCAGGTCGAGGAGCTGCCCAAGGGTGTGGAGCAGCAGATCGAGGTCCTGGCCCGCGCGGCCGAGCTGACCGCGGAGGCCATGCCGAACCTGCGCACCATGGACAACCTCACCGAGTACTGGATCGAGGTCAACCGGCTGGAGAACCAGGCCGACCAGATCCACCGCAAGCTGCTCGCGCAGCTCTTCAACGGCAAGTACGACGCCATGGAGGTGCTGAAGCTGAAGCAGATCGTGGATGTGCTGGAAGAGGCCGCCGACGCCTTCGAGCACGTGGCTAACACGGTGGAGACCATCGCCGTGAAGGAGTCCTGAGGCCGGCTCATGGACACCTTCTCCCTGATCGTGACGATCGCCGTCGCGCTCGGATTTACGTATACGAACGGCTTTCACGACTCTGCGAACGCCATCGCCACGTCCGTCTCCACGCGGGCGCTGACGCCTCGCGCGGCGCTGGCCATGGCCGCCGTGATGAACCTCGCCGGTGCCTTCCTGGGCAGCGGTGTCGCCAAGACGGTGAGTGAGGGGATCATCGCCACGCCCCACGGCGACAAGGGGATGGGCATCCTGTTCGCGGCCCTCGCGGGCGCGATCGTCTGGAACCTCATCACCTGGTACTTCGGGCTTCCCTCGTCCTCCTCGCACGCCCTGTTCGGTGGCATGGTGGGCGCCGCTCTCGCGGGCGGCACCACCGTCTACTGGTCGGGCGTGTGGGAGAAGATCGTCATCCCGATGTTCACGTCGCCGGTGATCGGTCTCGTCGTCGGTTACCTCGTGATGTGCCTCATCATGTGGCTGTTCCGGCGGTCCAACCCGCACAAGGCCAAGCGCGGATTCCGTATCGCGCAGACCGTCTCGGCGGCCGGCATGGCGCTCGGCCACGGCCTCCAGGACGCGCAGAAGACCATGGGCATCGTGGTCATGGCGCTCGTCATCGGCGGTCACGAGTCGTACGACGACCCGATCCCGGTCTGGGTCAAGATCGCGTGTGCGCTGATGCTGTCGCTCGGTACGTACGCCGGTGGCTGGCGGATCATGCGGACGCTCGGCCGCAAGATCATCGAGCTGGACCCGCCGCAGGGCTTCGCCGCGGAGACGACGGGCGCCTCGATCATGTTCGGGTCCGCGTTCCTCTTCCACGCGCCGATCTCGACGACGCACGTCATCACGTCCGCGATCATGGGTGTGGGCGCGACCAAGCGGGTCAACGCGGTCCGCTGGGGTGTCGCCAAGAACATCATCCTCGGCTGGTTCATCACGATGCCGGCCGCGGCGCTCGTCGCCGCCGGTTCGTACGGGATCGTCTGGCTGGCCTTCGGGTAGGCCCGAACCCCCGAACACGATCGAAGGCCCGCCCCTCGCAGAGGGGCGGGCCTTCTCTCTGTCCTCGTGGTGGCACCGCCATGCAGCACCACGAGGGGTCGGGGTGTCCCGGGGATCAGCCGAAGCGGCCCGAGATGTAGTCCTCGGTGGCCTGGACCGACGGGTTGGAGAAGATGCGTTCCGTCTCGTCTATCTCGATGAGCCGGCCGGGCTGGCCGACCGCCGAGAGGTTGAAGAACGCGGTGCGGTCCGAGACGCGGGCCGCCTGCTGCATGTTGTGCGTCACGATGACGATCGTGAAGCGCTCCTTGAGCTCGCCGATGAGGTCCTCGATGGCGAGCGTGGAGATCGGGTCCAGGGCCGAGCAGGGCTCGTCCATGAGCAGGACCTGCGGCTCGACCGCGATGGCGCGGGCGATGCACAGACGCTGCTGCTGACCGCCGGAGAGACCGGAGCCGGGCTTGTTCAGGCGGTCCTTGACCTCGTTCCAGAGGTTGGCGCCCTTGAGGGACTTCTCGACGACGTCGGCCAGCTCGGACTTCTTGTAGTTGCCGTTCAGGCGCAGGCCCGCCGCCACGTTGTCGAAGATCGACATCGTGGGGAAGGGGTTGGGGCGCTGGAAGACCATGCCGACGGTGCGGCGCACGGCCACCGGGTCGACGTGGGAGCCGTACAGGTCCTCGTCGTCCAGGAGCACCTTGCCCTCGACGCGGCCGCCGGGGGTGACCTCGTGCATCCGGTTGAGGGTGCGCAGGAACGTCGACTTGCCGCAGCCGGAGGGGCCGATGAAGGCCGTCACCGAGCGGGGCTCGACGGTCATCGAGATGTCTTCGATCGCCTTGTGGGCGCTGTAGTAGGCGGTGAGACCGCTTACGTCGATTCGCTTGGCCATGGGGTCAGTTCACTTCCGATACGTCTGTCGCTGAGGGAAGGTCGCGTCAGCGACCGGCGCTCGGGGACTTCCAGCGGGCGATGCCGCGAGCCACGAGATTGAGGATCATGATGAAGGCGATGAGGACCAGGGCCGCGGCCCAGGCGCGGTCGTACGCCGCTTCGCTGCCGCCGCTGCCCGCGTACTGCTGGTAGATGTACAGCGGCAGCGAGGCCTGCGGGCCGTCGAACGGGTTGGCGTTGATCAGCGGGTTGCCGAAGACCAGGAGCAGCACCGGGGCCGTCTCGCCCGCGATCCGGGCGACCGCGAGCATGATGCCCGTGGTGATGCCGCCGATCGACGTGGGCAGGACGACCTTGAGGATCGTGCGCCACTTCGGGACGCCGAGGGCCAGGGAGGCCTCGCGCAGCTCGTTCGGGACGAGCTTGAGCATCTCCTCGGTGGAGCGGACCACGACCGGGATCATCAGGATCGACAGGGCCATCGAGCCGGCGAAGCCGGAGAAGCCGAAGCCGAGGATCAGGATCCAGAAGGACAGGACGAACAGGCCCGCCACGATCGAGGGGATGCCCGTCATGACGTCGACGAAGAACGTGACCGCCTTCGCGAGCTTGCCGCGCCCGTACTCCACCAGGTAGATCGCCGTGAGCAGGCCGATCGGGACCGAGATCAGGGTGGCGAGGCCGACCTGCTCCAGCGTGCCGAGGATGGCGTGGTAGATGCCGCCGCCGGGCTGGTAGCTGGTGACGAAGCCCATCGAGTGCGTCAGGAAGTACGGGTCGAGGACCTTGATGCCGCGCTGCACCGTCTCGTAGACCAGTGAGGCGAGCGGGACCACGGCGAGGATGAAGGCGACCCAGACGATGCTGGTCGCGACGCGGTCCTTGGCCTGGCGGGTGCCCTCGACCTTGGCGGCGAGCCCGTACGTGACGAGGACGTAGAGCAGCGCGGCGATCAGACCCCACTGGATCCGGCTGTCGAGGCCGCCGCCGAGCCCGATGGCGCAGCCCGCGGCGACCGAGCCGACCGCGATGGCCCAGGAGGACCAGCGGGGCAGGCGCGCGGCGCTCAGGGACGTGGCGCGCTTGGCGGGGATGGTGGCGTGGCTCATGCGTTGGCCCCCGAGTACTCCTTGCGGCGGGCGATGATCAGGCGGGCCGCGCCGTTCACCAGCAGGGTGATGACGAACAGGACCAGACCCGAGGCGATCAGGGCGTCGCGGCCCTGGTCGTTGGCCTCGGAGAACTTCGCGGCGATGTTCTGCGCGAACGTGCCGCCGCCCGGGTCGAGCAGGCTGGCGTGGATCAGGAAGTCGGGGGAGAGGACCGTGGCGACGGCCATCGTCTCGCCGAGCGCGCGGCCGAGGCCGAGCATCGACGCGGAGATCACACCGGAGCGGCCGAAGGGGATCACCGACATGCGGATGACCTCCCAGCGGGTGGCGCCGAGGGCGAGGGCCGCCTCCTGGTGCATCAGGGGGGCCTGCCGGAAGACCTCGCGGGAGACGTTCGTGATGATCGGCAGGATCATGATCGCCAGCAGGATGCCGACGGTGAGCAGGGTGCGCGGGGCGCCGCCCTGGTACTCGAAGATTCCGGTCCAGCCGAAGTAGTCGTCGAGCCAGCTGAACAGGCCCTGCATGTGCGGCACCAGGAAGAGGGCGCCCCACAGGCCGTACACGATGGACGGCACGGCGGCCAGCAGGTCGATGACGTAGGCGATGGTGCCGCTCAGCTTCTTCGGCGCGTAGTGCGTCAGGAAGAGCGCGATGCCGACGGCCACGGGGACCGCGATCAGCATGGCGATGACCGACGTGACGATCGTGCCGAAGGCGAGGACGGCGATGCCGAAGACGGGGGGTGTCGCGGTCGCGTTCCACTCGAAGGTGGTGAGGAAGTTGCCCTCGTTCTTCGAGAGGACCAGCGAGGCGCGGTAGGTCAGGAAGACCGCGATCGCGGCCATGATCACCAGCAGCAGGATGCCCGAACCGCGCGAGAGACCGAGGAAGATCCGGTCACCGGGGCGGGTGGCGCCGCGGGCGGCGCGCTTCTGCTGGGCCGGGGTCGGGCGATCGGCGGGCGCGGGTGGCGCGGGTGATTGCGTGGTTATGTCCATGGGGGTTCTCCGGTCTGCGAAGTCCCGTGTCACGCGGAGCAGTGACGGGACTTCTGGCGGCGGTGCACCGGACGGTGCGGGCCACCCGTGGTTCGGGTGGCCCGCACGCTGGGTCAGCTGAGGCCGGCGACGGTCTCGCGGACCTTGGCGTTGATCTCGGTCGGGATCGGGGCGTAGCCGAGCTTGGCGAGCGCGCCCTGGCCCTCGTCCGAGGCCGTGTAGGTCAGGAAGGCCTTGGTGGCGGCCAGGGTGTCCGCCTTGTTGCCCTTGTCGCAGACGATCTCGTACGTGACCAGGGTGATCGGGTACGCGCCGTCGGCCTTGGTGGCGTAGTTCAGCTCGAGGGCGAGGTCCTTGCCGGTGCCCACGACCTTGGCGTCGGCGATCGCCTTGGTGGCGTTCTCCGTGGTCGCCTTGACCGGGGCCGAGGCGCCCGTGTCGATGTCGACCGTCTTGATGTCCTTGGCGTAGGACAGCTCGAAGTAGGAGATGGCGCCGTCGACCTGCTTGACCTGCTGCGCCAGGCCGGAGGAGCCCTGCGCGGACTGGCCGCCCTTGGCCTGCCAGGCCTTGCCGCCCTCGTACTTCCAGTCGTTCGGGGAAGCGGCCTTGAGGTACTTGGTGAAGTTGTCCGTGGTGCCGGACTCGTCCGAGCGGTGGAACGCCTGGATCTTCGTCGACGGGAGCTTCGCCTCGGGGTTCAGCTTCTTGATCGCCACGTCGTTCCACTTGGTGATCTTCGAGTCGAAGATCTTCGCGAGGGTCGACGCGTCCAGCGTCAGGCTGTCGACGCCCGAGACGTTGAACGCGACGGCGATCGGGCCGCCGACCATCGGGAGGTCGATGCCCTGGCCGGTCTTGCAGACCTTCTTCGAGGCGGTGATCTCCTCGGGCTTGAGCGCCGAGTCCGAGCCCGCGAAGGCGACCTGGCCCTGGTTGAACGCCGTGACACCGGCGCCCGAACCGTCGGGCTTGTAGTTGATCTGGACACCCGAGCAGGCCTGGGCGAAGGACTGGCGCCAGGCGTCGACCGCGTTGGCCTGGGCGGAGGAACCGATGCCGAGGAGCTGGCCCTTGGCGTCGTCGCACTTGATGTTGCCGGCCTTCGCGGAGGAGCTGGAACCGCCCCCGCCGGTGCTGTTGGTGTCGTCGGAGCCGCACGCCGTGAGGGCCAGGGCGCCGGAGACGGCGAGAGCGCCGAGAGAGAGGGCGCGGAGCCGGTTCTTGCGCTGAAGCTTCACCTTCGGATGTTCCTTCCAGGAGCCGCCGGCCTCTTGTCGTCTGTGGCGGCGTGCGGAGTCTGCGGAGTGTTCGGTGCGCGGTGAGTCCTGCCTCCGGAGTCCCCGTAGTCCCCCGTGGTCGTTCCGGGGGCGGTGACTCACCGCGTAAGGCCGAAATTAGGCAGATCAGGTGAAGCGGTCGATGGGCATGAGTGAACGGCGGGTGAACCTAAGCAGGCGGTGTGGTTAGGTCACGGAGCGATTACGCCCGGTACAGGTCAGGCGACGCGGAGGGCGTCGAGCAGCGCGTCCACGAGCTTGCGGTCGCGGGGCTGTGTGAGGCGGTTTCTGGCCGCGGCCGGCGAGAGCCAGACAATGCGGTCGACCTCGGCGTTCGGGGTGAAGGCGCCGCCCGCGGCCTCCGCCGCCCAGTAGTCGACGCGCTTGGGGCGGCCGTTCGCGACGTAGCGGACCGTGGGCAGGGTGGTGCCCGGGGTGCAGGAGTGGCCGGTTTCCTCCGCCACCTCGCGCAGCGCGCCGGCCAGCGGGGCCTCGCCGCGCTTCAGCTTCCCTTTGGGGTGCGACCAGTCGCCGTACTTCGGCCGGTGGACCAGGCAGATCTCCAGGCCGTCGTCGAACGGCGAGCGGCGCCACAGGACGCAGCCCGCCGCTCGCACCGTGCGGGTGTCGTCCTCGGGTGCGGTCATGGGGTGCCCACCGCCTCTCGCTGCCATGTCTGCCGGAACTCGATCCTGGCGGCTTCCACCGCGTGCCGCTGGTCGGCGTGGAGCACACCGAGGGCGTACGCCGTCGCGGGGGCGATGCGCGGGGTGCGGGCCGCGTGCGCGGCGGCGGCCGCGGCCTCGGCGGCGTCCCGGTGCGTGTTCAGGGCGTGCGCGGCCCGCCGCAGCCGCGGGTCGGCCGCCGGTACGCCGAGCACGACCTCCTCGGCGTACCGGTGCAGGCGCAGCAGCAGGCGTACGTGGTGCCAGGGCGTGTCGGCGTCCGCGTTGTACGGGTGGCCGGTGTGGCGCAGGGCGGCGACCGCCTCGTCGAGCCGGGACGCGGCCTCCGCGGCGAGCTTCTCCAGGCCGGTGCCCGCGCCGGACAGCGGGACCTCGCTGGCGAGCACCGCGACGTTGTCCGCGACCGCGTGGAAGCGGGACGAGCCGAGGGCCTGGAGCGCGGTGCTGTGCGCGCGGGTGCGGGCGAGGGTGAGCTGACGGTCGAGCAGCGCCGCCGCCTTGGCCGCGCCGACCGTCAACGCGGTGGTGCCGGGCGCCTGTTGGGGCAGTCGGGCGGCCGGCGCGGGCCCGTTGGTGGTGAGCCGTTGCAGCGCGCCGTTCAGCCGGTCGAGGCGGTCGCCGTACGCGTGCTCCTGCGCCAACGTGCCGGACAGCCATGCCAGTTCGGGCCGCAGCGCGTCCGACCAGTCCGCGTCGAGCAGCGGGCGGAAGGTGTGCAGGGTCCCGCTGATCCGGCGGGCGGCGCGGCGCAGGGCGAGGGCCGCGTCCGCCGTGTCGCCGCCCGCGCCGCTCTCGCGGTGCAGGCGCAGCGAGCGCAGGAACTCGGTGGCCTGGGACCGCAGGTGGCACCCCAGGACCGTGCCCCCGTCCCGCGCTGTCGACGGCCCGCTGGAATCAAGGTGTCGCTGTGCCACGCCGGCGCCTCCGGGCGTCTATGAGCATCTCCTGTACGTTGCGCAGGGGGCGTCCGGCAGGATCCTGACTGTCCACCGCGTGGCGGGTCCAGTTGCCGTCCGGGCCCAGGTGCCAGGAGGCGGTGGCGTCGGACATCCCCGTTTCGAGCAGCCGGTTGAGGGCGGCCCGGTGGGCCGGGTCCTCGACGCGGACCAGGGCCTCGATGCGGCGGTCGAGGTTGCGGTGCATCATGTCGGCGCTGCCGAACCACACTTCGGGCTCGCCGCCGTTGCCGAAGGCGAAGACGCGTGAGTGCTCCAGGAAGCGGCCGAGCACCGAGCGGACCCGGATGTTCTCCGAGAGGCCCACGACGCCGGGCCGCACCGCGCAGATGCCGCGTACCCACACGTCGACCGGGACTCCGGCCTGCGACGCCCGGTAGAGGGCGTCGATGACGGCCTCGTCGACCATCGAGTTGACCTTGATACGGACGTACGCGGGGCGTCCCGCGCGGTGGTGCTGGACCTCTTTGTCGATCCGCGTGATCAGTCCCGTACGCAGGGACTTGGGGGCGACGAGGAGGCGGCGGTAGGTCTCGCGGCGCGAGTAGCCGGACAGCCGGTTGAAGAGGTCGGAGAGGTCGGCCCCGACCTCCTGGTTGGCCGTGAGCAGGCCCAGGTCCTCGTACAGGCGGGCGGTCTTGGGGTGGTAGTTGCCGGTGCCGACGTGGCTGTAGCGGACGAGCGAGTCGCCCTCCTGCCGGACCACGAGCGACAGCTTGCAGTGCGTCTTGAGGCCGACGAGGCCGTAGACGACGTGGCAGCCCGCCTCCTCCAGCTTCCTGGCCCACTTGATGTTGGCCTGCTCGTCGAAGCGCGCCTTGATCTCGACGAGGACGAGGACCTGCTTGCCCGCCTCGGCGGCGTCTATCAGCGCGTCCACGATCGGTGAGTCGCCGGACGTGCGGTACAGCGTCTGCTTGATCGCCAGCACGTCCGGGTCGTTGGCCGCCTGTTCCAGGAAGGCCTGTACGGAGGTGGAGAAGCTGTCGTACGGGTGGTGCAGGAGGACGTCGTGGTTGCGCAGGGCCGCGAAGATGTCGGGCGCGGACGCGGACTCCACCTCGGCGAGGTCGCGGTGGGTGCCCGCCACGAACTTGGGGTACTTCAGCTCGGGCCGGTCCAGGCCCGCTATGGAGAACAGGCCGGTGAGGTCGAGCGGGCCGGGCAGCGGGTACACCTCGGCCTCGCTGATCTTCAACTCCCGTACGAGCAGGCTCAGTACCTCGGAGTCGATGGTCTCCTCGACCTCCAGGCGGACCGGCGGGCCGAAGCGGCGCCGCATGAGCTCCTTCTCCAGGGCCTTGAGGAGGTTCTCCGCGTCGTCCTCCTCGACCTCCAGGTCCTCGTTCCGCGTGACGCGGAACATGTGGTGCTCCTCGATCGTCATGCCGGGGAACAGCTCGGCGAGGTGGCGGGGCGCGGAGATGACGTCCTCGATGGGGACGTAGCGCTGCGGGGACGCCTCCAGGAAGCGGGAGAGCAGCGGCGGCACCTTGACGCGGGCGAAGTGGCGGTGGCCGCTCACCGGGTTGCTGACGACGACCGCGAGGTTCAGGGACAGTCCCGAGATGTACGGGAACGGGTGCGCGGGGTCGACGGCCAGCGGGGTGAGGACCGGGAAGATCTGCTGCATGAACAGCGTGTAGAGCCGGGCCTGCTCCTTCTCCGTCAGCTCGTTCCAGCGCACGACGTGGATGCCCTCGTCGGCCAGTGACGGGGCGACGTCGTCCTGGTAGCAGGCGGCGTGCCGGGCCATGAGCTCGCGGGAGCGGTTCCAGATCAGTTCGAGGACCTCGCGGGGCTGGAGCCCGGAGGCCGATCGGGTGGCGACACCGGTCGCGATGCGGCGCTTGAGGCCCGCGACGCGGACCATGAAGAACTCGTCCAGGTTCGAGGCGAAGATCGCCAGGAAGTTGGCCCGCTCCAGGAGCGGGGTGTTCGGGTCCTCGGCGAGTTCGAGGACCCGTTCGTTGAACGCCAGCCAGCTGCGCTCGCGGTCCAGGAAGCGGCCCTGCGGCAGCTCGGCGCCGTCCTGGTTCGCGTATTCGTCCTCGTAGTCGTCGGGATCCGCGTCGATGTCGGCGACGATCCCGGCGAGCTTCGCGTCGAAGTCGCCGGACGCCACGGGATGCGGGCGGTGGGCGGCGAGGGAGCCCACGGAGGGCTGGGGCTGCGGGGCCGAGGGGGCTGCGGACTGGTCCTGGGCGGCATTCGGCTGGCTCATGGACCCATTCTTCCGCGTGGAGACGCTCTCGGGCGCGCCGACGAGGTCGCAGAGCGCGGGCGCGAGCCGGAGCCGGGCCTGGGGGGCCGGTTCCTGCGGGGCCTTCGAGGGGTCGGGCGCGGGGGGCTGCATTCCGTGAGCGTCGCAAGTCCGTCTGAATCGCTGGTTACGGCGACATGACGTCCGGGCTATGGGCGGGCGGCCCCCCGCTGTCCGGGGGCCTCGCCGGTCAGGCCGTGCGGCGTTTCAGCAGCCGGAAGGCGACGGCGGTGGCGAGCGCGGCCAGGATGAGCACCACGGAGGTTTCCGCCAGTTGGAGGGGCCAGTAGTGGGACTTCGGGTGGTACGTCACCCAGAAGTCCTGGAACTTCTGGGTGCAGCGGTGGAGGTCCGCGGCGCTGTCGGTGCCCACGCACGCGTTGTCGTTGGTGAGGCGTTCGCCGGTGCCTCGGAGGACGGCGCCGTGGACCAGGACGTCGGCGTCGGCGGGTGGATTCAGGGCCTTCCGGCCGGTGTCGGTGACGGTGGGCCACAGGCTCGGGCGGTAGCGCATGCCGAGGGTGCCGACGACGAGGAGGACCGGGATGCCGGCGAGGGCCGCGGCCGCCGTCTTGCGGTAGAGCACGCCCGCCAGCGCCCCGGCGCCGAGGCCGAGGAGGACCCGGGCGAACGGGAGGGGGCCCGTGAAGGCGAAGACGTCCGGGTCGTGCCAGGCGTGGTCGGCGGCGGGCAGCGGTCCCGAGGACCACACGAGGCGGTGCAGGACGACCAGCGGGACCAGGCCGGTGAGGAACCAGGCGGCGGGCACCGCGAGGGTCGTGGCCAGCCAGCGCGTCGGGGAGACGGACTGCACCCAGGTCAACTGGGCGGTTCCCTGCTCCAGTTGACGGCCTGTGCAGAGGCCGCCGATGAAGATCGCCGCGAGGTACGGGGTGGCGGAGATGACCGCGGTGGTCAGCCCGTAGAGGGCCTCGTACGTGTCGTACGCGCCGTTGGTGGGCTCGCAGGTCCCGGTGCACCGGGCCAGTTCGCGTGCCGCCGCGTCCGCTCCCGGCCCGTACAGCCACAGCAGCAGTCCGGTGGTGGCGAGGACGACGCCGGTCCAGGTCCACAAGGTGAGGCGGTGCAGCCGGAAGACCGTCCAGGTCAGCCCCGTGAGACGGCGGGGCCGCAGGGCCGGGAGCGCGTACGTCATGAACCCACTCTCCTGCTGAGGACGCGGAAGACGATCAGGGTGATGACTCCCGCGGCGCCCAACAGGAGTCCGGTCTCGACCAGTTGGAGCGGCCAGAAGTGGGAGGGCGGGTGGCCCTCGGTGTAGTAGCCGGTGATGTGGTGGTCGGTGAGGCAGGCGGTGTCGTCGCCGCAGAAGGGGTCGGCGATGTGGGCGCCGGAGGCGGTGACGGCCCCGTCGCCCATGGTCACGCCGGCGAAGGGGAGGTTTCCCTGGGCGACGGTGCCGACCACGGTCTTCGTCGGCCACAGGTGAGGGCTCAGGTACCCGGCGGTCTGCCACAGCAGGAGCGTGAGGACGAAGCCGACGCCCGCCCCGGCGAGCATCCGGCGCCGCAGCAGGGCTCCGAGGGTGCCGCAGGCCAGGCCCAGCAGCGGCAGCGCCACCACGATCGGGCCGAGGACCTCGAAGTTGTCGGAGAACGAGAACCACCGGTTGTCGGCGAGGTCGGGCTGTTGCGCCGCGACCGCCCGGCGCAGCAGGACCAGGATCCCGGTGCCGAGGGTGAGCGCCAGTGCGGGCAGGACCAGCTTGGCCATGAGCCAGCGTGTGGGGGACACCGACTGGGTCCACGCCAGGTGGGCGGTGCCGCTCTCCAGCTCGCGGCCGATCAGCGTGCCGCTCGCGAACACCGCGACGGCCAGCGGCAGGAGGGTGAGGAAGGTGTCGACGGTCAACAGGACGTAGTGGTAGGCGTCCGCGGTCGGGCCCTTCGCGGCGCAGGCGTTCGCCACCAGCGAGGAGCAGTGCCCGGTGACGCCGAGCCCCGCGGTGCCGGGGCCCCAGGCCCACAGCAGCAGGCCCGCCGCGACGGCCACGTAGGCGCACCACAGCCACAGGGCGCCCCGGTGCAGGCGCAGCACCGTCCAGTTGAGGCCGGTGGAGGGGGAGAGGAGTGCGGTGCTCACGCGGTGGTCTCCTTCTTCGGCTGGTACCGGCGCAGCACCAGGAACGCGGCGACGACGGCGAGCGCGGTGAGGCCGAGCAGGATGCCCGTCTCGGTGAGCT
This sequence comes from Streptomyces sp. Q6, assembly GCF_036967205.1. Lineage (NCBI taxonomy): Bacteria > Bacillati > Actinomycetota > Actinomycetes > Kitasatosporales > Streptomycetaceae > Streptomyces > Streptomyces citrinus. The sequence goes on along the minus strand of NZ_CP146022.1, from coordinate 3,988,486 downwards.
GGCGCGGCCAGTAGTCGGGGGAGGGCAGGTAGTGCCGGGTGAAGCCGGTGACGTGGTGGCTGTCGAGGCACCTCTGGTCCAGGTAGCAGCCGGGGTCGCTGATCTCCGCGCCGCCGGACGTGATCGCCTTGCTGTGCACGGGCAGCACCGGCTGCTGGTAGGCGCCCTGGAACGGCCAGGAGTTGCCGCGTGCCGCGCCGACCAGGTACTGGCCGATCCCGGCGACGGCCATCGCGGGCAGCGTGCGGCGGAGCACCAGCGCGGCGAGCACGCCGAGGGCGAGACCGAACAGGGCGTTCGCGATGGTCGCGGGGCCGACGGAGAAGGCGACGTCGCGCGGGCCGATCCCGGCGATCAGCAGGTGGTTGCCGTCGTCCCACACCAGGCGGTAGAGGGCGACGACCAGGCCGGTGCCGACCGTGATCAGCAGCGCGGGCACGGCCAGCTTCGCGGCGAGCCAGCGGGCCGGCGACACGGACTGCGTCCACGCCAGCCGCGCGGTGCCCGACTCCAGTTCGCGGGCGATCAGCGGGCCCGCCGCGAACACGGCGACGGCGACCGCGACGATCCGGGTCAGCGTCAGCGGATCGTAGAAGAGGGCGTCGAAGGAGGTGCCCACCCCGGGGAAGGAGAGGGAGCGCCCCTCCCACCCGTTCTCCTGCGCCCCGGCGTAGCCGAACGTGTCGAACGCCTTGCGCGCGGCGGACGAGCCCGGTCCCCACAGCCAGAGCAGCAGGCCCGCGCTGACGGCGACGTATCCGGCCCACACCCACAGGGCGGTGCGGTGCAGCCGGCGCACGGTCCACACGAGGCCGTCGGTGCCGGGCAGGGTGCGGCGGGCCGGGGCGACGGGCCGCTCCAGGGTCGGGGCGCTCATGCGGACACCGCCGGACGGTACGTGCCCGCGGTGGTGCCCGGGGTGAGCAGGGCGGGGGCCTCGGGGGAGCGCAGGTGCGCGAGGAGCAGCTCCTCCAGGGAGGGCTCCTGCACCTGCCAGCCCTCGCCGACCGGTCCGTCGCGGCGGATCAGGGCGGTGAGGCCGCGGCCCGAGGGGCGGGACTCGACGACCGTGTGGCCGCCGAGGTCGCCGCGGCCGGTGACCAGGCTGTGCGCGCCGATCAGATCGTCGATGCCGCCGCCGAGACGGATGCGGCCGCCGCCCAGGAGCAGCAGGTGGTCGCAGGCGTCGGCGAGCTCGGAGACGATGTGCGACGACATCAGGACGGTCGTGCCGTGCTCGGCGGCGTCCGCCATCAGCGTGCCCATCAGCTCGTGCCGGGCCAGCGGGTCCAGGTCGGCCACCGGCTCGTCCAGGAGCATCAGCTCGGGCCGCTTGCCGAGGGCCAGGGCGAGCGCGACGCGGGTGCGCTGGCCGCCGGAGAGGGTGCGGACCTTGGCCCGCGGGTCGAGGGAGCCCTGCTCGACGATGCCCGCCGCGTAGGCCGCGTCCCACCGGCCGGGGTTCAGCTCGGCGCCCATGCGCAGCGTGTCCGCGATGGACAGCTGGGGGTGCAGGGGCTTGTCCTGCGAGAGGTAGGAGACCTTGGCGCGGTGCTCGCCGGGGGCGCCGCCGAGCACGCTGATCCGGCCCGAGCTCTGCCGCAGCAGACCGGCGGCTATGGACAGCAGCGTGGACTTGCCCGCGCCGTTGGGTCCGACGAGGGCGCTGATCCGGCCGGCGGGCAGCCGGAAGGAGCAGTCCTCCAGGGCGGCGGTGGCGCGCCGCCCGTAGCGCTTGGCGAGACCGGTGGCCTCGATGGCCGTGCTCATGCGTTCCCCTTGGTGGTGATGGTGCCGAAGTGCGCTTCCAGCGCGCTGCTGAACAGGGCCGCCACGTCGTCGCGGTCGAGCCCCGCCTCCCTGGCCCGCCGCGCCCAGTCGTCGAGCTCGCCCCGGAGGGGGGAGTCGGCGGGGGCGGAGCCGAGCGTCCTGCGCACGAAGGTGCCGAGGCCCCGGCGGGCCTCGACGAGACCCGCGCGCTCCAGCTCGCGGTAGGCCTTGAGCACCGTGTTCGGATTGATGGCCGTCGCCTCGACGACCTCGCGGGCCGTGGGCAGCTTGTCGCCGGGCTCGAGCATGCCGAGCCGCAGGGCCTGCTCCGTCTGATGGACGATCTGCAGGTAGGTGGAAACGCCGCTGTGCCGGTCGATCCGGAACTCGATCACACGCTCGGACTCAGCCACTGGCGCACCCCCCTTTCACTAATCAAGTAGTGAAAGGGTCATGCAAGAGAGGGGGCGGCGTCAAGCGACGCCGCCCCCTCTTTTGGAAATCCCAGGTCAGAGCGGTCTCAGGGCGCTGGACGGCCCTCGGGTCAGGACTCGGTGCGGTACATCAGGTCCGTTTCGTACGTAGTGAAACCCAGCCGCTCGTACACGCTCACGGCCGCCTTGTTGTCCGCGTCGACGTAGAGCATCGCGGTCGGCAGACCGGCCGCGGCGAGGTGCCGCAGGCCCGTCGTGGTGAGCGCCTTGCCGAGGCCGCCGCCCTGCTGTCCGGGTGCGACACCGACCACGTACACCTCACCGAGTTGCTCCTCGGCGTGCACCTTCGTCCAGTGGAAGCCGACCAGCGTCTCGCCCTTGAACGCGAGGAAGAAACCGGCCGGGTCGAACCACGGCTCCGCCTTGCGGTCGTCCAGGTCGCGCTGGGTGAGGGAGCCCTGCTCGGGGTGGTGGGCGAACGCCGCGGCGTTCACCGCCAGCCAGGCCGCGTCGTCCTGACCGGGTACGAACGTGCGGATCCGCACCCCCGCCGGGACCACGGGGTCCGGCAGGCCGAGGTCGTCGGCTCCACCCAGGGGCCGCCGCATCTGCCGCAGTTCGCGGAACAGGGTGAGCCCGAGCACCTGCGCGAGATGCCGCGCCGCGCTGTGCCCGCCGTGCGCCCACACCCGCAGCCGCTTGCCGGACGCCGCGAGCAGCGCCGCGCCGAGCGCCCGCCCGTGCCCGTGCCCGCGGTGCGCCGGGTGCACGACCAGCTCGGCGGCCGGGGCCTCGATCGGATCGGTGTCCTCCAGCTGCGCGTATCCGACCAGCTGCCCGTCGACGCGGAGCAGCAGATGCCGGACCCCCTCTCGCTCCCCGCCGCGCAGTTGCAGCCGCCCCTGCTCCGAGACGGCCTGCTGCCCGTCGGCCCGCGCGGCCTCGGCGAGGAGGGCGAGCACGGCGCCGGCCTGCTCGGAGGTCAGGGTGGTGAGCGTCTCGACGGAGCGGCCGGAGGAGTCCGGATCGGTGCTGGGTGCGGGGTCCGTGGTCATGGGTACGAGGGTACGGCGCGGGTGTGACGAGGCGATGGCAACGAGCTCGTAACCCGCAATCCCCTGTTGCGCTACGCGCGTTGACCCTAGGCTGCCCCCGCGGTCACCGACCTCGCGCGTCACGCACGGCGCGCACGGCACGGACCGAACCCGCAGCACGCACAGCAGGTACAGCACGCACCGCATCCCCAGGGGGGACACATGCCCGCACAGAACCGTAGGCCGGGGCGCCGCCTGAGAGCCGCTCTCGCCGGTGCCGCCACGCTCGCCACCGCAGGGGCGCTGATCGCCGCCCTGCCCGCGGACGCCGCCCGCCACCCCGCGCAGGGCCGCTACCAGGACGTACAGCTGCTGTCCTTCAACGACCTGCACGGGAACCTGGAGCCGCCGACGGGCTCGTCGGGCCAGGTCACCGAGACGCAGGCGGACGGGACGACAAAGAAGATCGACGCGGGCGGTGTGGAGTACCTCGCCACTTCCTTGCGCACCGCGCGCAAGGGGCACCCGTACAGCGTGACCGCCGCGGCCGGCGACCTGATCGGCGCCAGTCCGCTGCTCTCCGGGCTCTTCCACGACGAGCCCACCGTCGAGGCCATGAACAAGCTCGACCTGGACGTCACCGGTGTCGGCAACCACGAGTTCGACGAGGGCGCCACCGAACTGGCGCGCCTCCAGAACGGCGGCTGTCACCCCAAGGACGGCTGTTACGAGGACGGCCGCACCTTCGAGGGCGCCGACTACCCGTACCTCGCCGCCAATGTGACGGACGAGAAGACCGGCAAGCCGATCCTCGCCCCCTACTGGGTGTGGAAGCAGCACGGCGTGAAGGTCGGCTTCATCGGCGTCACCCTGGAGGGCACGCCGAACATCGTGTCCGCCGAGGGCGTCAAGGGACTGAAGTTCCACGACGAGATCGAGACGGTCAACAAGTACGCGAAGATCCTCGACAAGCAGGGCGTGAAGTCGATCGTCGCGCTCATCCACGAGGGCGGCACCCCCGCCTCCGGTTCGTACAACTACACCTGTGACTCGCCCGGCGCCGGTGACGGCATCTCCGGCCCGATCGTCGACATCGCCAAGGGCATCACGCCCAAGGTCGACGCCCTCGTCACCGGCCACACGCACCAGGCGTACGTGTGCACCGTCCCCGACCCGGCGGGCAACCCGCGCATGGTCACGTCCGCGTCCTCGTACGGGAAGCTCTACACCGACACGACGCTGACCTACGACCGCCGTACCCAGGACATCGTCCGCACGTCGGTGAAGTCGCCGACGTCGGCGAACCACGTCGTGTCGCGTACGCAGGAGAAGGCGCCCGACATGACGGCGCTGATCGGGCAGTGGAACAAGCTGGCCGCGCCGGTCTCGAACCAGAGCGTCGGGTACATCTCCGCCGACATCCCCGGGCGCGGTGCCACCACACCCGAGGAGCCGCTCGGCGACCTGATCGCGGACGCGCAGCTCGCGCACGCCAAGTCCCTCGACCCGAAGGCCTCGCTGGCCCTGATGAACCCGGGCGGCGTCCGCTCCGACCTGGTCTTCAAGGCGAGCGGGAGCGAGGGCGACGGGGTCGTGACGTACGGCGAGGCGTTCACCGTGCAGCCGTTCAGCAACACGGTCAACCTGGTCGATCTGACCGGTGAGCAGGTCGTCACCGCGCTCCAGCAGCAGGTCAGCGGCTCCAACGAGGCGTCGCCGAAGATCCTTCAGCCGTCGGCCGGACTCACCTACACGCTCGACATGACGAAGTCGGGCGCGGCCCGTGTGGTCGTCGACTCCATCAGGCTGAACGGGGCCGCGATCGACCCGGCCGCGACCTACCGCGTCGCGATGAACTCCTTCCTCGCGGGCGGCGGCGACGGCTTCGCGGCGCTCGGCGCCGGCAAGAACCCGCTGGTCGGCAGCGACGACCTGAAGGCGTTCAACGACTACCTGACCGCCAACTCCTCGGCGGCGAACCCGATCGCGCCGCCCGCCGCGAACCGGATCACCCTCATCAAGTAGCCCCACCGGGCGGCACCGAGCGGCATCAGGCAGCAGCCGCACGGGCCGCGACGCGGTCTTCCCGTCGAGTGGCCTACGGTCGAACCGTGGGCCACTCGGCGTTGACTCGTACGCGGTGAAGATCGTTTGCGTAGAGGGTGGGGGTGTGTGGTGGAATCAGCCGATGCGTACCCCCCACCGCATGTCCGACGACCACATATCCAACGACCGCGCTCTGTCTGATGGTTGGCCGGAGGAATTGGTTCCCCTCCGGGAGCTGTACGACGACGAGGCGGACGACCACGACGACCGCGCGGACGGCCCCGCGCGCGATACGGCGGTCGACGAGGACGCCTGGTCGCCGCCGAACCACCGGCGCGGCAGCCGCCGCCGCAACCGGTTCGCGGGCCTGCCGCTCGTCGCGAAGGGCCTCGTCGCGCTCGTCGTGCTCGTGTCGTTCCTCGCCCTCGCCGACCGCTGGGCCGTCCTGTACGCCGAGCATCGCGCCGCCCAGCAGCTCAAGAAGGAGCTGAAGCTGACGGCCGCGCCCGAGGTCGAGATCGAGGGCTTCCCCTTCCTCACCCAGCTCGCCGACCGCCGCGTCGACGAGCTGAAGGTCACCGTCCCCGACGTCGCCGCCGACCGCGTCACCCTCGCCAAGGTCTCCGCGACCGCGAAGGACGTACGGATCACGGGCTCGGGGCTCACCGGCATCAGCGGCGCCACCGTCGACGCGATGCACGGCGAGGTGCTGCTCAGCTTCGCCGACATGAACCGTGAACTGGGCGCCTCCCAGGTCACGTTCAGTGGCCACGGCCACGACCGGGTCCTCGCGCGCGGCACGCTGCCCGTCGCCGGGCACGACGTGAAGGTGCGGGCCGACGCCACGATCCGGCGGCTCGGCGCGCGCGGCGTCGCCACCGACATCGACGGGATGCGCCTGGACCTCGGCGACCTGGCCACGTACCGGCCGGGCACCGGCGAGAGCGAGGGCCTGCACCTGACCGCGAAGTCGGTCGCCCGGATCACCGAGGAGACCGACAAGGCCAGGCGGCTGCTGGCCATCCCCGCGCTCGCGCACCGCGCGGGCGTGCCGGACGCGGCGCTGCACCAGGCGCTGAGCAGCGACGAGAAGGTGAGCGAGCTGACCGGTTCGCCGCGCTTCGTGAAGAACCTGATGAAGATGAACCTGATCGACATCGCGCTCGACCACCCCTGGCTCCTGAAGAAGATCGGCCTCGACCCGGCCCTCCTCGACGGCCTGACCCGGCTCACCCGTCCGCAGCTCGCCGACCGCCTCTCCCTCGCCTTCAACCTGCCGAAGGTGCCGGGCGACCACGGATATGTGCGGCTGCGGGACGTCACCGTGGAGAAGGACGGCATCCGCGTCGACCTGTCGGGCGCCGGCCTCTCCGTGGGGCACCAGTAGGACTTTGTCAGGCGGTGCGGCCGAGGATCAGGGGAGCTCGGGGGGCGGGGTCGGGGCGCCGGGCAGGCGCAGCGTCGCGACCGTGCCGCCGCCGTCCGCCGCCGCGAGCGTGACCTGGCCGCCGTAGCTCTCCACGGTGCGGGCCACGATCGACAGGCCGAGACCGGAGCCCGGCAGCGCGCGGGCCGTCGGTGAGCGCCAGAACCGGTCGAAGACGTGCGGGAGTTCGTCGGCCGGGATGCCGGGGCCGTGGTCCCGTACGGTCAGCGTGCCGCGCATCAGGTGGACCTCGACGGTGCCGCCGGGCGGGCTGAACTTCACCGCGTTGTCGAGCAGGTTGACGATCGCGCGCTCCAGGGCGGCCGGCTCCGCCCGCACGTACCAAGGGGCCAGCTCGGAGACGATCTTCAGCTCGGGGCCACGCAGCCGGGCGCGCTCCAGGGCGGCGCGGGCCGTCTCGTGCAGCGACACGACCTTGAGCGGGCCGTCGTTCCCGCTCAGCCCGCTGCGGGACAGCTCCTGCAAGTCGCCGATGAGCGCGGCCAGTTCGGTCATCTGCGCCTTCAGGGACGCCATCAGGGCCTTGCGGTCGTCCGGCGGGATGGCGCGGCCCGTCTCCTCGCTGCGGGTGAGCAGTTCGATGTTGGTCCGCAGGGAGGTCAGCGGCGTACGCAGCTCGTGGCCCGCGTCGGCGATGAGCTGTTGTTGCAGTTCGCGGGAGGAGGCCAGCGAGGCGGTCATCGAGTTGAAGGACGCGGAGAGGCGGGCGATCTCGTCGTCGCCCTCGACCGGGATGCGGACCGTCAAGTCCTCTGTTCTGGCGACGTGTTCGACGGTCTTGGTGAGGTCGTCCACGGGCCGCAGCCCGGTGCGGGCGATCCACAGGCCGGCCGCCGTGGCTCCCAGCACGCCGATGCCGCCCACGAGGAGCAGGACCCAGGCGAGGGTGGTGAGGGGCTTCGTCACTTCGGACAGAGGGGTGGCGATGGACACCGCCACGCCTTGCAGCGTGCTGCCCGGACCGGGGCTCACCGGGACGGTCAGCACGCGCATGGCGTCGCCGTCGTCGTTGTCGGTCGTGTGGTACTCGGGGTCGGCCGTACCGTTCGCGACCGCGAGATCGGAGGGCTGCACGGGGATGGCCGGCTCCCCCTGCCACAGGCATACGTTGCCGTTGGACCAGACGACCTGGACGGTCGGGCCGGGACCCTGGCGCTGGGGCGTCGTGGTGTCGTCGATGCACGTGAGCAGTCCCGACGACCCGCGGCTCTGGCTCAGCGTCTGCACCTGCTTCTTCAGGTCCTGGTCCATCTGCCCGTACAACTGCCCCCGCGTGATGACCCAGCACGTCACCGCGACCGCCGCGACCGCCGCCGCCACCGCGACCGTCACCAGCAGCGCCAGCCGCGACCTCAGCGGCAGTGACCGCAGGCGTCGTAGGACTCTGTTCACTCCGACGCCCCGCCCGCACGCAGCACGTACCCCACACCCCGCACCGTGTGGACCAGCCGCGGCTCGCCGCCGCCCTCCGTCTTCCTGCGCAGGTACATCACGTACACGTCGAGGGAGTTGGACGACGGCTCGAAGTCGAAGCCCCAGACCGCCTTGAGGATCTGCTCCCGCGTGAGGACCTGGCGCGGGTGGGCCAGGAACATCTCCAGGAGCGTGAACTCGGTGCGGGTCAGCTCGACCGTGCGGTCGCCCCGCGTCACCTCGCGGGTCGCCAGATCCATCCGCAGATCGGCGAAGGAGAGCACGTCCGCGTCGTCGGCACCGCCGACCGAAGCGGCGGCGTAGGAGCTGCGCCGCAGCAACGCCCGTACCCGCGCGAACAGTTCGTCGAGCTCGAACGGCTTGACCAGGTAGTCGTCGGCGCCCGCGTCGAGCCCGGTGACCCGGTCGCCCACGGTGTCGCGGGCGGTGAGCATCAGGATCGGTGTCGTGGAACCCGTGGCGCGCAGCCGCCGCGCCGCCGTCAGGCCGTCCATGCGCGGCATCTGGATGTCGAGGACCACCAGGTCGGGGTGGTACGCGGTCGCCTTCTCCAGCGCGTCCGCACCGTCGACGGCGACCTCGGTCCCGTACCCCTCGAACGCGAGGGAACGCTGGAGTGCCTCCCGCACCGCGGGCTCGTCGTCGACGATGAGAATGCGGTGCTGGGCGTCGCGGTCGCCTTCGGCGGGGCTCATGGGCGGGGCTTCCTCACAGGTGGGTACGGGCAGGCCGGTTCTCAGCCTCGCACGGCCGCGCGGCGGGTGCGTGCCGCGCGGCGCGGCGCCGCGGGGGCCACTTCCGGCGCCCGGGTGACGGGCTCGTGCAGGGCGGAGGCGACGGCGACCGGGAGGGCGATGTCGGCGGGCCCGGTGCCTTCGGTGGTGTGACGGACGGTGCGGATCATGGTGGTTCCTCCCTGGGCGGGAACGGTCAGCTGTCGGAGCCTCCGGCCCGCAGCGAGTCGAGGTCGGCCTTGACGGTGTTGATCGGGATGGCGAAGCCGAGGCCCACGCTGCCCGCGCTCGACGAGGAGGAGGACGAGTCCGAACCGGCCGAGTACATCGCGGAGTTGATCCCGATGATGTTGCCGTTCATGTCGATCAGGGCGCCGCCGGAGTTGCCCGGGTTCAAGGACGCGTCGGTCTGCAACGCCTTGTACGTGGTGGTGGACGAGCCGGTGTCGCCGTTGAACTGCTGACCGCCGTACTCGAACGGCCACTGGTCTCCGCCGCCCTGCTGCCCCTGCGATTCCTCGCCCGTGGAGACGGTGACGTCGCGGTCGAGTGCGGAGACGATGCCGCTGGTGACCGTGCCGGTCAGACCCTCGGGGGAGCCGATGGCGACGACGTCGTCGCCGACCTTCACGCCGTCGGAGTCGCCGAGCGTGGCGGCCTTGAGGCCCGAGGCGTTCTTCAGCTTCAGGAGCGCCAGGTCCTTCTTGGCGTCGGTGCCGACGACCTCGGCGGTGTACGACGTGCCGTCGCTCGTCCGCACCTTCACCGAGGAGGCGCCGGAGATGACGTGGTTGTTGGTGAGGATCTCGCCGTCGCTGGTCAGGATGACGCCGGAGCCGGTGGACGAGCCCGAGGTGAGCGTCGCGTTGACCTCGACGATCGACGGGCTGACCGCTTCCGCGACCCCGGCGACGGTGCCCTTCTTGGCGCTCGGTACGACGGTGGTGCTGGTGGAGCTCGACGCCGTCGCGGCGTCGGAGCCGGTCAGCTCCTGGAAGGCGTACGCGGTGCCGCCGCCGACGGCCGCCGCCGCGATGGCCACGGCCGCGAGCAGCCCGAAGGGCCCGCGCATCCGCTTCTTCCTCGGCTGCTCGCCGACCACCGGACCGGCGGCCGGCGGCTCGGCGCCGAAGGCCGCGAACCGGCTGGTCGGCTCGCCGCCGTCGCCACCGTCACCGTTGCCGCCGCCCGGCCACACCGTGGTGCCCGGCGCGACGCCGACCGGCTCGGCCGGCCGGTAGGCGGGCGGGGGCGGCCACGCGCTGTCGACCGGGGTCGACGCGGTGGGGTGGTTCTGCTGCGGGCTCTCGGAGTACGGGGACTGCTCGTGGCCCTGGGGGTACTCGCCGTCGCGGCGGAAGCTCTCGGTCATGGAAGCAAGCGTGTGCCGCCTACATGAGAGCCGCCTGAGCGTGTCCTGAGAGTCCCGGCAGAACCCTGTTTGCCCGAAATAAAGAGAGGCCCGCGCGGTGACGCGCAGCGCAGGACCGACGGGTCCGCGCGGTTACGCGCAGCCGCAGGACTGACGGACCACGAGCCGCGACGGGAACAGCTTCAGGCGCTCGCGCCGCGACCCCGCCACCCGCAGCGAGTCGTCGAGGACGAGGTCGACGGCGGCCCGCGCCATCGCCGAGCGGTCGGAGGCGACCGTGGTCAGCGGCGGATCGGTGAGCCCCGCCTCCTTCACGTCGTCGAACCCGGCCACCGCCAGCTCGCCCGGCACGTCGATGCGCAGCTCGCGCGCGGCGCGCAGCACACCGATGGCCTGGTCGTCCGTGGAGCAGAAGATCGCCGGCGGCCGGTCGGGCCCGGCGAGCAGACCGAGCGCCACCTGGTACGCGTCGTAGCGGTTGTACGGCGCCTCGAAGAGCCGGCCCTCGGTGGAGCGGCCGGCCTCGTGCATCGCGCGCCGCCAGCCCTCGACGTGGTCGGAGACGGGGTCGCCGACGGTCGGCGTCTCGGCGGTGCCGCCGAGGCACGCCACGTACTCATTGCCGTGTTCGAGGAGGTGCCGGGTGGCGAGCTGGGCGCCGCCGACGTCGTCCGTCACGACGGCGACGTCGTCGATGGCCTCGGGCCGCTCGTGCAGCAGCACGACCCGGGCGTCCCACGCCTCGATCTCGGCGGCCGCCAGGTCGTTGAAGCCGTGGCTGACGAGGATCAGCCCGGACACGCGCATGCCGAGGAACGCGCGCAGATAGTGGACCTCGCGGTCGCCGACGTAGTCGGAGTTGCCGACGAGGACCATCTTTCCGCGCTCGGCGGCCGCCTGTTCCACGGCGTGCGCCATCTCCGCGAAGAACGGCTGGCGCGAGTCCGGCACGATCATGCCTATGAGGTCGGTACGCCGCGACGCCATGGCCTGGGCGACCCGGTCGGGCCGGTACCCCAGCTCCTTGATCGCGGCCTGTACGCGCTCGCGCGTGGCCGGGGCGACCG